>NZ_MKSL01000055.1:0-4652 GCF_001897265.1 Microbacterium sp. 71-23 | reverse complement strand
GAGCGCGGCGGCCATCAGGATGGAAGACTTCTTCATCTTTCGCCTTTCGTCATTGAATTGCAGGTGCCCCAGAGGTCGGGTCGTTGACTGCTCTCTGCGATCCTCATCGAGTGCGAGGCTGGCGTCAAGTCTTGAACGTAACGCTTTCGCAACGCCCGAACGAATGACGTTCCCGGTCCTGCTGCACCGGTGAAAGGTAGAAGATCATTGCGCACTATCAACAATTCGACAGATCAGATCTGAGCATTCTGCCTAATCAATCAGTTTGTGAAGTCAGTGGGCCTCCGCCGGGTTCGGCCAATGAACGCACGCGAGGTGCGCAGGATTTCGGAGATGTGCAGAAACGCGGGCGCTTCGGCGCCATTCGCGCCGAATCCCCGCACATCTCCGCGATCCTGCACAGGGGCCGGGGCCCGTGGGGTGGGGTGCGCTGGGCTGGGCGCCGGGCTGGTCGCGCGGGGTGGGATGCGCGGGGGACTCAGGCGCGACCGGTGGCCGCGCGGGTGCGACGTGACATCGCGTCGACGATCACCGCGAGCACGAGCACCACGCCGGTGACCATATAGCGGACCGACGCATCCAGGTTCAGCAGCGTCAGCCCCGAGGAGATCGACTGGATGACGATGATCCCGAGCAGCGCCGAGAACGCCGTTCCGCGGCCGCCGAAGAGGCTGGTGCCGCCGATCACGGCCGCCGCGATGGCGTTCAGGTTCGTGTCGCCGACGCCCGAGCTCTGATTCGCGGCGGCGAGGCGTGCAGCGGCGAGGATGCCGCCGACCGCCGCCAGCGTCGAGCAGATCATGAACACCGACACGTAGATGCCCCGCACGCGGATGCCCGCCCGCCGCGCGGCCTCACCCGAGCCGCCGACCGCGTACACCGCTCTGCCCCATCGCGTGCGGGTGAGGAGGATGTTCATCGCCACGACGAGCGCGAGGAAGAAGAGGAACATCACGCCGACGCCGCGCGACAGGTTGAGGTACCACGCCACGACCGCGAGGAACGCGAGGAGTCCCGCGCTGCGCACCGCGATCTCGAGGTAGCTCTGGCTCACGAGGTTCGCGCTCGCCCGGCGCCGTGCGCCGCGCACACGGGTCCACGCGTAGACGGCCACGGTGAGGACGACGAAGAGGTACGAGACCCACGCCGGGAGGAACAACTGCTGCGCGAACTGCACGATCGCGGAGTCGAACGGGAGGTTGATCGACCCGGTGTCGCCGAGCACGCTCAGCTGCAGCCCGAGGAACCCGAGCAGCCCGGCGAGGGTGAGCACGAAGCTCGGGACGCCGAAGCGCGTGTACAGCAGGCCGTACAACAGGCCGGCCGCCGCGCCGGCCGCGGCCGCCGCGAGCAGCGCGAACACGGGGTTCCACTCCAGCTGGACGAGCGTCACCGCCAGGATCGCCGCGGCGAGGCCCGAGACCGACCCGACGGAGAGGTCGATCTCGCCCACGAGGAGGACGACGACCACGCCCAGGGCGATCGTTCCGATGGCCGCGCACTGCATCGTGAGGTTCACGAGGTTGGTGCTCGAGAGGAACACAGGGTTGAGCGACTGGAAGACCGTCCAGATCACCACGAGCCCGATGACGACGGGGAGCGATCCGAGGTCGCCGCCACGCACGCGGGTGACGAGCAGCTCGACGGAGCCGCGCACCCGCCCGGTGACGAGGTCGATCGCGCCGCGCACGCCGCCCGCGTCGAGGCCGTCCGGCTCGGGGTGGTCCGGAGAGGTCAGGCGGTCCTGCGACGCGCCGGTCATCGGCCGCCCGCATCGTCAGGCCGGCGCGTGCTGATGGTCGGAAGGGCGATGATGTTCCCGTCTGTCGGTGGGAGCGGCGGCGCCTCCTCGGCGTCGCGGTCGGCCCGGCGGCTCACCGCGTTGTCCGTGGCGCCGGTGATCGCCGCGATGAGCGTCGAGCTGGTGACGTCCACCACGTTGTAGTCCCCGTTGTTGCGTCCCAGCCGCAGCACCACGACGCGGTCGGCGACGGCGAGGACGTCCGCCATGTTGTGGCTGATGAGGATGACCCCGTGCCCCCGCTCGCGCAGGCGCTCGATGAGGTTGAGCACCTCGGCGGTCTGCGCGACCCCGAGCGCGGCGGTGGGCTCGTCGAGGATCACGATGCGGGGATCGCCGATGAGCGAGCGCGCGATGGCGACGGTCTGGCGCTGCCCCCCGGAGAGCGAGGCGACCGGGACGCGCACCGAGGGGATCTTCGCCGACAGCTCGCGCAGCAGCGCCCACGTGCGCTGCTCCATCTCCACCTCGTCGAGCAGCCGGCCGTCCACGAGCTCCCGGCCGAGCCAGAGGTTCGCGACGACGTCGAGGTTGTCGCACAGCGCGAGGTCCTGGAACACCGTCGCGATGCCGAGGTCCTGCGCGTCGGCGGGGCTCGCGATCTCCACCTCCTCGCCGTCGAACGTGATGGTCCCGGCATCCTGCGTGTGCACGCCCGCGAGCACTTTCACGAGAGTGGACTTGCCAGCGCCGTTGTCGCCGACGAGCGCGACGACCTCGCCCTCGTTCACCCAGAACTCGACGTCGGTGAGCGCCTTGACCGCCCCGAAGTGCTTGTCGATGCCGCGCATCGTGAGGACGCGCTCCCGGGGGCGTCCCGCCCTGGCCTGATTCGCCGTCATGTCCACACTCCCCACCCGTCTAGCGGATGCCGGCGGCGTCGCAGGCCGTGACGTACGCCGGGGTACAGATATCCTTCACAGTCCAGAACCCGTCTGCAACGACGGTGCGCATGATGTCGTGGACGGTGACCGCCACCGGCTCCAGCAGCGTCGTCGGGACGCCGTCCGTCGTGGTGGGCGCGGTGACCTTCTCGCCGTGGATGAGGGCGACGGCGACCTCCGCGGCACGGTTCGCCTGCGGCTTGATGGCTTTGTACACGGTCATGTACTGGTCGCCGGCGACGATGCGCTGCAGGGCCGACAGCTCGGCGTCCTGGCCCGTCACCGGCGGCACCGGTGAGACGTCGGCGGCCTTGAACGCCGCCACGGCACCGCCGGCCACGCCGTCGTTCGCCGCGTACACGCCCACGATGCGGTCCCCGAACTGCGCGATCTGCCCGGCCACCCAGTCCTGGGCCTTGTCCGGGCTCCAGTCCGGTGTGCTGTACTCCGCCAGCACCGGGAGTCCGCTGGCATCGATGGCCCGGTGGGCGCCCGCCGCGAACTCCGACGAGTTGCTGTCCGTGGGGGAGCCGTTCACCATCAGGATGCCGTCGCCCGCGCGGAGCTTCTTGCCGGCCAGCGCCTGCACCAGCGCGGCGCCCTGCAGTTCGCCCACCTTCTCCCCGTCGAACGAGACGTAGTAGGCGAGCCCGCCGCCCGCGATCAGCCGGTCGTACGCGATGACCGGGACGTCCTGGGCGTGCGCCGCGCTCACGATGCTGGCGGCGGCCTTCGAGTCGACGGCGTCGAGCACGAGCACCTTCGCGCCGGCCGCGAGCGCCGATTCGGCCTGCTGCTGCTGGGTCGCGGCATCCTGATCCGCGTTCGAATACAGCACCTGGTAGTCGCCGAGCTGCCGGATGCGCTTCTCGAAGAGGGGACGGTCGAAGGTCTCGTACCTGGCGGTCTTGGCGTCGGGGAGGAGCAGGGCGATCTTGTCGCCGCCCGACCCGCCCTGCGCGCCGCAGCCGGCCGTCGACATGCCCGCGGCGATCAGGAGCGCGGCCACGGCGACGCGCGCGCCGAAGCGGAGACGACCGGTCCGTCGCATGGAGACCGGGGTCACGCCGACACGGGCAGGGACTCGGCGTCGACGGTGACGTGGTCGAGGGCGACCGCGATCGCCCCCCGCGTCTCCGCCCATTCGCCGAACGATGCGCCGACGATCTCGGGAAGGCCCATCGCGGACGAGAGCGCCGTGCGTTCGAGCGAGTGGCGCATCGGCGCCATGAGGATCTCGCCGGCCTGGGCCAGCTCGCCGCCCACCACGATGAGCTCGGGGTCGAACAGGTTGCACAGGCTCGCGACGGCGATGCCGATGTGCCGGCCCGCGTCCGCGATGACGCGGTGGGACCGCCCGTCGCCCGCTTCGGCGGCCTGGATGAGGTCGCTCAGGCGCAGCATCCCGGAGTTCGGCGGAAAGAGCGACAGGAGGGCGGGGCCTGCGGCGAACGTCTCGAGGCAGCCGCGATTGCTGCAGCGGCACACCGGGCCGTTCTCGTCGATCGTGACGTGCCCGATCTGCCCGGCCTTGCCATTGCCGCCGCGGAAGAGGTCGCCGCCGACGATGAGTCCCGCGCTGATGCTGTGGCCGACGCGGATGAAGACGGATGATGCCGCGGAGCGGCCGGTGCCCTCGCGCGCCTCCGCGAGTCCGCCGAGGTTCGCCTCGCTGTCGGCGAAGACCGGGCGCCCGATCCGGGCGGTGAGGCTGGCCGCGACGTCGACGCCCTCCCATCCGCGCAGAAGCCCCGGCGTCGACACCATCCCCGTGCGCGGATCGATCGGCGCGGGCAGCGCGAGGCCGACCGCGAGGAGGTCGTTCACGGTGCCGCCGAGCGACTCCATCATGTCGCTCAGCAGCAGGCTGAGGCGATCGAGCTCGGCGTCGTGGCGGTGGTCGAGGGGGAGCGGCAGCGAAGTCTGGCTCACGACGTTGCGCGTCGCATCCGCGATCGCGATGTGCA
>NZ_MKSL01000054.1:0-4758 GCF_001897265.1 Microbacterium sp. 71-23 | reverse complement strand
TGCGCCAGCGGCTGGTGCCGCTGCACCTCCAGGGCCGCATCGCGTCGGTGAACATGGTGGGGGTCTTCGGCGGCCTCGTGATCGGGCAGCTGCTCGGCGGCGTCATCGCCGAGACCTGGGGCCTCACGGCACCGTGGTGGTTCGCGTTCGGCGGCGCGCTCATCACCCTGATCGCGGTCTGGCGCTCCATCTCGAACATCGCGGCGGCCAAGCCCGTCATCGACGAGGACCCCGCGGTCTGATCCCCCTCCCTCCCGCCCTCCCGCGCTCCCGCGCTCCGTCCCTCGACGCTCCGTGCCTCGACACTCCGTCCCTCCGACGCGCACAATGTCGGAGATGTGCAAGATCGCGGACGGGTCGCGCGGGAAGGCTCCGACATCCTGCACATCTCCGCAGAATTGCGCGCCCCGCGCGAGCCACATGCGCCGGATCGCAGGGCGCGGGAGACGCTCAGTCCTCGAACGCGCCGTACACGTCGAGGGTGTTGCGCGCGATCTGCGCGCACAGCTCGTCGAGGTCCGTGCCGAGCTCCTCGGCCAGGAAGCGCACCGTCACCGGCACGAGATACGGCGCGTTGGGACGCCCTCGGTGCGGCACGGGCGTGAGGAACGGCGCGTCCGTCTCCACGAGGATGCGCTCCCGCGGTGTGACGGCGAGGGCATCGCGGAGGTTCTGGGCGTTCTTGAACGTCACGTTGCCCGCGAACGACAGGTAGTAGCCGCGCTCGGCGGCCGTCCGCGCCATGACCGCGTCCCCGGAGAAGCAATGGAAAACGGTCCGCTCGGGCGCACCGACCCGCTCGAGGGTCTCCAGCACGGCGTCGTGAGCGTCGCGATCGTGGATCTGCATCGCGATGCCGTGCTTCTTCGCGAGAGCGATGTGGGCCTCGAACGAACGCAGCTGCGCCGGGATCCCGTCGTCCCCCGTGCGGAAGAAGTCGAGGCCCGTCTCGCCGATCGCCCGCACGCGCGGCTGCCCGGCGAGCTCGTCGATGACGGCGATCGCCTCGTCCAGGCGTCCCGCGGCGTCGTACGCCGGCGCCTCGTTCGGATGGATGGCCACCGCCGCCAGCACCCGCCGGTGGGATGCCGCGGCCCACGCCGACCAGCGACTCGACTCGATGTCACCGCCCGCCTGCACGACGCCGGCGATCCCGACATCGGCGGCACGGCGCAGCTGCTCGTCGAGCGACAGCCCGACCCCGTCCTCGATCTCGAGGTGGCAGTGGTTGTCGTACACCGGCACCGACAACGGCTCCGGCCCCGGAGGATACGTGACGTCGCGCGAGCCCTTCTCGCGCTGCCGCACGTACTGACTCGGGTCCGTCATCACACCGACTGCTCGACGCGCGGGAAGAGGGGCGCGAGCCCGTTCACCGACGTGCCGGACGTCAGGATGCCCCAGGCTCCGGCCTCGCGGATCGGCTGATCCTGCAGGCGCCCGAGGGTCTCGGCGGCCCCCAGTGCGATCCACAGCTTCTCCGTCGCCACGGGCATGACCGGAGACAGCAGCACGGCGAGCGCACGCAGGCCCTCCGCCGCCGTGTAGAGCACCGTCCCGAGCCGCTCGCGCTGCGCGTCGTCCTTGGCGAGCACCCACGGCTCGTTGTCGGTGATGTAGCCGTTCAGCGCGTCGACGATCGTCCAGATCGCGGTGATCGCCTCGTCGATGCGGAAGCGCTCGATCGCGGCATCCGCCGCCGTCACGGCATCCGCCACCGTGCGCTGGATGGCGAGGTCGCCATCCAGGTAGGTGCTCGGTGCCGGGACGATCCCCTCGAAGTAGCGCTCGATCATCGCCGTCGCGCGGGAGGCCAGGTTGCCGAAGCCGTTCGCCAGCTCGGCCTGGTAGCGCGCCGACAGGTCCTCCCACGAGAACGACCCGTCCTGGCCGAACGCGATCGCCGACAGGAAGTAGAAGCGATAGGCGTCCGAGCCGAAGACGTCGATGATCTCGGCCGGAGCGATGCCGGTCAGTTTCGACTTCGACATCTTCTCGCCGCCCACGAGCAGCCACCCGTGCGCGAACACGCCCCTCGGGACGTCGACGCCCGCGGCCATCAGCATCGCCGGCCAGATGACGGCGTGGAAGCGGAGGATGTCCTTGCCGACGACGTGGTACGCGGGCCACCGGCGGGCGAACTCCTCCGGGTCGGAGCCGTAGCCCACCGCCGTCGCGTAGTTCAGCAGCGCATCGACCCACACGTAGATGACGTGCGTCTCGTCCCACGGCACGCGGATGCCCCAGTCGAACGCGGATCGCGAGATCGAGAGGTCCTTCAGCCCGGACCTCACGAACGAGACGACCTCATTGCGCGCCGACTCGGGGCGCACGAAGTCGGGGACCGACGAGTAGAGCTCGAGCAGGCGGTCCTGGAACTCGCTGAGCTTGAAGAAGTAGTTCTTCTCCTGCAGCAGCTCCAGAGGGATCGAGTGGATCGCGCACACCTTGAGGCCCTCGAACGGCCCGGTGCCGTCGACGATCTCGGCCTCGGGCTTGAACTCCTCGCAGCCGACGCAGTACAGCGCCTCGTACTCGCCCGCGTAGATGTAGCCGCGGTCGTACAGCGCCTGGACGAACGCGCGCACGCGCTCCTCGTGACGCTCCTGGGTGGTGCGGATGAAGTCGTCGTTCGCGACGTCCAGCTGCGTGAGCAGCGGGAACCACGCCTCGGCGACGAGCTTGTCGACCCACTGCTGCGGCGTGACGCCGTTGGCCGCCGCGGCACGGAGCATCTTCTGCCCGTGCTCGTCCGTCCCCGTCAGCATCCAGGTGTCGTCACCCGCCTGGCGGTGCCAGCGCGCGAGCGTGTCCACCGCCACGGTCGTGTAGCCGTGGCCGATGTGGGGGACGTCGCTCGGATAGTAGATCGGCGTCGTGATGTAGAAGGAGCGGCCGGAAGTCACCACCGAAGTCTAGTTCGGACGGATGTCGCGCCCGGCGGCGTGACGAACGGCCCCCGCGGGCAGCGCCCCCGAGCGGCCGCCGTAACATTCAGCCGTTGCGGACGGCGAGCGCGGCCTGGTACAGCTCCCGGCTGGACAGGCCCGTCTGCGCCGAGACCTCGGCCGCGGCATCCTTCATGCGGGTGCCCGTGCGCACGAGCTCGAGCACCTCCGTGACGGCGTCGGGCAGGGAGACCGCGCGCACCTCGGCGCCTGCGACGACCACCACCAGCTCGCCGCGCACGCCCGCTTCGGCCCACGCGGCGAGCTCCGCGAGCGGACCGCGCACGACCTCCTCATGGAGCTTGGTCAGCTCCCGGCAGACGGCCGCGCGGCGGTCGGCCCCGAAGGCGCGCGCCATGTCGGCGAGGCTCGCCGCCACGCGCGACGGCGCCTCGAAGAACACCATCGTGCGCCCCTCGGACTGCAGCGCCGCGAGCGCGGCACGCCGCTCCCCCGGCTTCCGCGGCAGAAAGCCCTCGAACGTGAAGCGGTCGGTGGGCAGGCCCGACACCGCGAGCGCGGTCGGGACCGCGCTCGGTCCCGGGATCACCGTGACGGCGACACCGCGGCGCACGGCCTCGGCCACGAGCCCGTAGCCCGGGTCGCTCACGGTCGGCATGCCGGCGTCGCTGAGCACGAGGACGTCGGCGTCGACGGCGAGGCCGACCACCTCAGCGGCACGGTCCTTCTCGTTGTGGTCGTGCAGCGCGATCAGCCGCGGACGGTTCGCGATGCCGAGCGCTGCGAGCAGCCGCTGGCTGGTCCGCGTGTCCTCGGCGGCGATCACCGTCGCCTCCTCGAGCGCCTCGACGAGACGCCGCGACGCGTCACCCAGGTTGCCGATCGGTGTGGCCGCGAGGATGATCACCGCCCCAGCTTAGGCTGGACCCGTGACGACGACGGTGGAGCCTCTGCTGCCTGCGACGAGGCCGTCCTTCTACGATCGATGGGCCTCGCGGGTACGCGCCGATCCGGCCATCGCGCAGCGCATCGGATGGCTCGCCCCGGTTCTGGTGACGCTCCTGGCCGGCATCCTGCGCTTCTGGAACCTCGGCGACCCGCACGCGATCGTCTTCGACGAGACCTACTACGTCAAGGACGCGTGGAGCCAGTGGAACCTCGGCTATCCGGCGAACTGGCCGGACGGCGCCGACCCCAAGTTCCTCGCCGGTCAGAGCGACATCTTCCTGAAGACCGGGAGCTTCGTCGTCCACCCGCCGCTGGGCAAGTGGATCATCGGGGCGGGGATGTGGCTGTTCGGCCCCGACTCCACCGCCGGCTGGCGCTTCTCCGTCGCGCTGTTCGGCACGGCGACCGTGCTCGTGCTGTACCTGGTGGCCAAGAGCCTGACCCGCTCGACCGTCTTCGCCACCGTCGCGGCGTTCCTCATGGCCATCGACGGCCTCGCGATCGTCCTCAGCCGCGTCGCGCTCCTCGACGGCATCCTCACCTTCTTCCTGCTGCTGGCGTTCTGGTTCGCGATCCTCGACCGCGAACGTCACGTCGGGCGACTCGAACGCACCCTCGCGGCGCGCGCGGAGGGCGCCGAGCCGCCGGCGTGGGGCCCGTTCCTGTGGGGCCGGCCCTGGCTGCTCGCGGCGGGGGCGGCGGCGGGGGCGGCGACCGCCGTGAAGTGGTCGGGCCTCTACGTCATCGCCGCCATCGGCATCTACGCCGTGGTCTCGGATGCGCTCGCCCGCCGGCGCGGCGGCGTGCGGCTGTGGCCGGCCGACGCGCTCCGTCAGGCGGTTCCCGCCTTCCTCGCGCTCGTCCCGATCGCGCTCGTCGTGTACCTGTTCTCGTGGACGGG
>NZ_MKSL01000053.1:0-4660 GCF_001897265.1 Microbacterium sp. 71-23 | reverse complement strand
TGACGGTCAAGGTCACCAAGTGACCTGACCCGGCCCGACACGGGGGGCGGGACGCGGCCACCACCGCATCCCGCCCCTCCGTGCGTCAGCCCGCCGCGGGATCGGGGACGAGGCCGGTGCTCGCGAGCTCGGCCCAGAGGTCCTCGGGGATCGGTGCGAGGTACCGCTGCACCGTGCTCCGCACGTGGGCCGCTGTGCGCATGCCGGTGACCACCGACACCACGGCCGGATGCCGCAGGGCGTACTGCACCGCCGCATCCGGCAGCTGCACGCCGTGGCGCTCGCACACCATCGCGATCCGGCGGGCTCGCGCGACGACCGCGTCCGGCGCGGTGCCGTAGTCGAACGACGCGGCCGGATCGACCGTCGTGCTGCTGAGCAGCCCGGAGTTGTAGACCGCCGCCGCCACGACGCCGACGCCGCGCTCGCGTGCGAGCGGGAGGAGCTCCTCGAGAGCGGACGCGTCGAGCAGGGTGAGTCGTCCGGCGACCATCACGACGTCCACGTCCGTGCGCCGGATGAACTCCGCGAGCATGGCGGACTGGTTCATCCCGGCGCCGATCGCCCCGACGACGCCCTGGTCGCGCAGCTCGGCGAGCGCGTCGACGCCGGTCGTGGATGCCTCGTCCCAGTGGTCGTCGGGATCGTGGAGGTACGCGATGTCGAGTCGGTCCGTGCCGAGCCGCGTCAGGCTCTGCTCGACCGAGCGGAGCACGCCGTCGCGGCTGAAGTCCCACACGCGACGCGTTGCGGCGGGGACGACGAAGCCGTCGTCGTCGAGCCGGTCCGCCGTCTCGGGGCTGTCGACGAGCAGGCGACCGACCTTCGACGAGAGGACGATCGCGTCCCGATCGCCCGCGGGGATCGCGGCGCCGAGCCGGCGTTCGGACAGGCCGAGGCCGTAGTGCGGCGCCGTATCGAAGTAGCGCAGGCCCCCCGCGAGCGCGGCCTGCACGGCTCCGGCGGCCTCCTCGTCGGAGGTCTCACGGAAGAGGTTGCCGAACTGCGCCGCTCCGAGCCCGAGCTCTGTGAGGGCCAGGCCGGTGCGCAGCGCTCGGCGGGGCAGGGTGTCGGCGGCGCTCACGGGGTCTCCGTCCTCCGGTCGAGGCCTGCGATCGGTCTCGGACTGGTGTCGATGAATCAGCATACGTATTATGTCTGTGAATCAAGAGAGATGTCACGACGATCGTGGCATCGGACGAGCGAAGGGGCCGGTCGGCGATGCGCGCGGCGAACTATCAGGGAGACCGGACGATCGCGGTCGTCGATCGGGAGCCGTCGGCGCCGGCACCGGGCCAGGTGCGGATCCGGGTCGGCTACGTCGGCATCTGCGGGACGGACCTCCATGTCTTCCACGGCGACATGGACGGCCGCGTCGAGATCCCCGCCACGATCGGCCACGAGATGTCCGGGGTCATCGACGAGATCGGGCCGGGCGTGCACGGCTGGGCCGTCGGCGATGCGGTCACGGTCATGCCGCTCGCGTGGGACGGCACCTGCCCCGCCTGCCGAGCGGGCAACACCCACATCTGCCAGAACCTGGACTTCATCGGCATCGACAGTCCCGGTGCCCTCCAAGAGCTCTGGAACGTGCCGGCGGACGTGCTCGTGCGCCTGCCCGCATCCCTCTCCCTGCGTGACGCCGCGCTCGTCGAACCCGTCGCCGTGGCCGTCCACGACGTGCGCCGATCGGGTCTCGGGCGCGGTGACAAGACGGTCGTGATCGGCGCCGGGCCCATCGGCGTCCTCATCGCCACCGTCGCCACGGCCGCGGGTGCGGATGTGCTGATCGCCGAAGTCGACGCCGACCGCCGGGCCGCGGCGGAGGAGATGGGCCTGCGCACGATCGATCCGAGCGCGGTCGACCAGGTCGGCGTCGTCGAGGACTGGACGGGCGGCGCCGGGGCGGACGTCGTCTTCGAGGTGTCCGGTGCGGCCGCGGCCGTGCTCGGCGCCACCTCCCTGGTGCGGGTGCGTGGCACGCTCGTCGTCGTCGCCATCCACCCCCAGCCGCGGCCGATCGATCTCCACCGCGTGTTCTGGCGCGAGCTGCGTATCCTGGGCGCCCGAGTCTACGAGCGTCCCGACTTCGAAAAGGCGGTCGCGCTCCTGACCGAGGGGGCCATCCCCGCGGACCGGCTCATCACCCGCGTCGTCGGACTGGCCGACGTCGCCGAGGCGTTCCACGTGCTCGAGACCGGCGGGGCGATGAAGATCCTCGTCGACGTGCGGGGCGAGGCATGAGCGCCTTCGACCTGACCGGTCGCCTCGCGGTCGTCACGGGGGCGTCCCGGGGCATCGGCTTCGCGCTCGCGGAGGCGCTCGCCGGCGCCGGCGCCGACGTGATCGGCGTCTCGGCGTCGCTCGACCCGGCGGGGTCGGCGATCGGCGACCGCGTGCGCGCCCTCGGTCGGGAGTTCACCGGACACCGCGTGGACTTCTCCGTTCGGGAGCAGACCGTCGCCTTCGCGCGTGTGCTCGCCGAGCGGGAGCGGCCCGCCGACATCCTCGTCAACAACGCCGGCATGATCAAGCGCGCACCCGCGGCGGACCACCCGGCGGACTGGTTCGACGAGGTGCTGGAGGTCGACCTGGCGAGCGGCTTCCTCCTGGCGCAGGCGGCGGGGCGACGGATGCTGGCCGCGGGCCGCGGCCGCATCCTCTTCACGGCATCCCTCCTGTCGTTCCAGGGCGGCGTGTTCGTGCCGGGCTACGCCGCCGCGAAGTCCGGGGTGGCGGGCCTCGTGCGTGCCCTGTCGAACGAGTGGGCGGGGCAGGGCGTCACCGTCAACGGCATCGCGCCCGGCTACATCGCGACCGACAATACCCAGGCCCTGCAGGACGATCCCGACCGCTCGCGCGCCATCCTGGAGCGGATCCCCGCCGGCAGGTGGGGACGCGCCGAGGACCTCGGCGGCGCCGCGGTCTTCCTCGCCTCGGACGCGGCGCAGTACGTGACGGGCGCGATCATCCCGGTCGACGGCGGATGGCTCGGCCGGTGAGCGCGCTCGAGCCGATCCTGCCGATCGTCGTCATCGACGACGCCGATCGCGCCGCGGGCCTCGCCGAGACCCTGGTCGCGGCCGGCGTCGGGCAGGTGGAGGTCACGCTGCGGACGCCCGCGGCGCTCGAGGCGATCCGGATCATGGCGCGGACGCCCGGGCTCCGCGTCGGCGCGGGGACCGTGCTCACCTCGGACCAGGTGGATGCCGCCGCAGACGCGGGCGCCTCCTTCGTCATCAGTCCCGGCACCGTCGACGATGTGCGGGAACGTGCGCAGGAGCGCGGGATCGACGCGATCCCCGGCGTGGCGACGGCGACGGAGATCCTTCGGGCACGGGCCCTGGGCCACCGCATCCTCAAGCTCTTCCCGGCCGAGCCGCTGGGCGGCGTCGCGGCCGTCGGCGCCTTCGCCGCGGTGTTCCCCGACGTGACGTTCATCCCCACCGGCGGGATCGACGCGCCGCGCGCCGCGGCCTATCTCGCCCTTCCGTCGGTCGCCGCCGTCGGCGGCAGCTGGATGGTGCCGCGCGCCGCGATCGCGGCGGGCGACCTCGCCACCGTCGCCGGGCTCTGCCGCGCGGCCGTGGCGGCCGCCGGGGAGGTGCGTGCCGCGTGACGGACGTCGGATACGTGCTCACGTTCGGTGAGACCATGGCGCTCGTGCGTGCGACCGAGGTCGGAGACCTCGCCGACGTGCACGACGCGCGCTTCGGGACCGGCGGCGCAGACAGCAACGTCGCGATCGGCCTCGCGCGGCTCGGGGTCCCGGCGGTCTGGGTCGGGCGGGTGGGGGCGGACGGCCTCGGTCGCCGCGTCCTCCGGGACATCCGCGGGGAGGGCGTCGCGGTGCACGGCATCGTCGATCCGGATGCCGCGACCGGGCTGATGGTCAAGGAGAAGCGGACGCCGCACACGACCCGCGTGCTCTTCTACCGGGACGGGAGCGCCGGGAGCCGGCTGCGAGCGGGCGACGTCCCCGCCGACGTCGTCCGGAACGCGGCGCACGTGCACGTCAGCGGCATCACGGCATCCCTCTCGCCCACCGCGGTCGACGAGGTGCGGAGCGTCCTGGACACGGCGGGGGCGGCGGGCGTCCCGATCTCGTTCGACGTGAACCACCGGGCCTCGCTCTGGCGGGCCGGGGATCCGGGCGAGCTCTACCGCGACATCGCCCGCCGCGCACGGATCGTCTTCGCGGGCGTCGACGAGGCGGAGCTGCTGGTCGGGCCGACAGGCGGCGATCGAGGCGTGCTCGCCGACCGCATCTGCGCGCTGGGCCCGGCGACGGCGGTGATCAAGGACGGCGCTCGAGGCAGCCTCGCTCGCGAGGGCGGCATCGTCGCCGAACGCGCCGCGCTCGCGGTGCCGGTCGTCGACTCGGTGGGCGCGGGCGATGCCTTCGTGGCCGGCTTCCTCGCCGCCCGCGTGCGCGGAGAGGAGCTCTCCGCGTGCCTCGAGCTGGCGACGGCGGCGGGAGCGTTCGCCTGCATGGGCGCGGGCGACTGGGAGAGCATGGCCCGCACCGCCGACCTGGAACTCCTCACGGATAACGATCCGGTCACGCGCTGAACTCCCTCTTCCAGACATCATACGTATGCCATATTATGAATCGTGCGCCTTTCCGGCGTCGTCAACGAAGTCGACAAGACAAGGAAAA
>NZ_MKSL01000052.1:0-4888 GCF_001897265.1 Microbacterium sp. 71-23 | reverse complement strand
ATCTCGATTCCCGTGACGATCAGGATTGAGAAGGTCGACCTGCCGGGCATCGGCGTGCGTCACGACCTGGTCACCGAGAACGGACGCCGTCTCGGTGTCGTCTCATACCGCGACGGCGACCGCGAGCTGACGATCTCCGACGCCGACGATCCGGATGCCTGCGCTTACGCCCTCCCCATCAACGAGGACGAGGCCGAGGCGCTCGCCGACCTCTTCGGCGCCTCGGTCGCCATCAGCCGCCTCACGAAGCTGACCGACGAGACTGACGGGCTGTACACCGAGAAGATCGAGCTGCCCGCGGACTCCCCGTTCGTCGGCCGCACGCTCGGCGACACCAAGACGCGCACGCGCACGCACGTCTCGGTGGTCGCGATCATCCGGGATCGCAAGGTGATCCCGTCCCCCACGCCGTCCCAGACTCTTCGGGAAGGGGATGTCATCGTCACCGTCGGAACCCGTGAGGGTCTCGACGCCGCGGCGCGGCTCATCGCCGACGGACCGGACTGATCCCGGGCCGCCGCCGATGCACGATACGACAGTCATCCTCATCGAGGTCGGCGCCCTGCTCCTGGGCATGAGCCTGCTCGGCCGGCTCGCCGCCCGCATCGGGCTGTCCCCCATCCCGCTGTACCTGATCGCGGGGCTGGCGTTCGGCACGGGCGGTGTCATCCCGCTCGACGCGAGCGCGAGCTTCTTCGAGATCGGGTCGCAGATCGGCGTGATCCTGCTGCTCGCGCTGCTGGGGCTCGAGTACTCCGCCGATCAGCTGCTGAGCGGGCTGCGCCGCTCGCGCATCGCGGGGCTCCTCGACGGCCTGCTCAACGCGCTCCCCGGGGCCGCGTTCGGCCTCATCCTCGGATGGGGTCCGGTGGCGGCGGTCGCCGTCGCCGGCATCTGCTGGGTGACCTCGTCGGGTGTCGCCGCCAAGCTGCTGCGCGACCTCGGCCGCATCGGCAACCGGGAGACGCCCGTCATCCTCTCGATCCTCGTCATCGAGGACCTCGCGATGGCGTTCTACCTCCCGACACTGTCGGCGCTCGTGATCGGAGTGAGCATCGCGCAGGGCGCGATCCGGGTCGCGATCGCGGTGGGAGTCGTCGTGCTGATCCTCTTCGTGGCGCTGCGCTTCGGCCACATCGTGTCGCGGCTGTTCACGCCCGATCACGCCGAGCCGCTGCTCCTCGGCGTGCTCGGGCTGACGATGCTCGTCGCCGGGCTCGCCGAGGAGGTGAGCGTGTCGTCGGCGGTCGGCGCCTTCCTCGTCGGCATCGCCCTCTCCGGACGCGTCGCCCATACCGCCCAGGAGGTCCTGACTCCGCTCCGGGACCTGTTCGCCGCGTTCTTCTTCGTGTTCTTCGGACTGGCCACCGACGCGAGCAAGCTTCCGAGTGTCCTGCTGCCCGGAGCGATCCTGGCTGTCGTCACGATGGCGACGAAGATCCTCACCGGGTACCTCGCCGCGAAGCGCGCGGGCATCGGCATCCCGGGTCGGTGGCGCGCCGGCATCGCCCTGACGCCCCGCGGCGAGTTCTCGATCGTCATCGCGGGCCTCGCCGCCGGCACGGCGCCTGCGCTGGCGCCCCTCGCCGCCGTGTACGTGTTCCTCACGATCATCGGCGGCACGGTGCTCGCCCGCGTGCCGGACGCCGGCTGGTTCAAACGCCTCACCAAGCCCAAGCCCCGCCGAGCCTCTGTCGCGACGGGATAGCCCGTGTACGCGTGGAGCATCGTGCAGGCCTCCTGCCATACGGCGACGCTCGACTGTCAGGACACCTCCGCGACAGACGTCGGCTGGCTCGCCGTGCCGGGGCTCGTGATGGTCGTGCTGGTCGTCGCGGCGGGGTTCGCCGTCCGCCGCCGACGCAGAGGACGCTAGCGGGCCGACTGCAGCTCGGCGGGCGCGGCGGCGGGCAGCCGACACGCGAAGTCGCGGCAGTCGTACGCGAGCGGGCCATCCGCGGCCTTGCCGTCGAAGAGGGTGAACCCCGCGTCGGCGAACGCGTCGGCCTGTGCCGCGGTGGCCACGGCGAACACGTCGGCGGTGAGGGTCGCGGCCGCAGCGGCGAGAGCGTCGGCGTCCGGCCCGGCGCCGACCACCACGACCTGCCGGGGCGGCACGGCGAGCTGCGCCGCGATCCTCAGCATCGCCCCGTTCGCGAGGGGTTCGGCGAGGGCTGCGGCGGCATGGTCGCGCACGACGGATGCCGCCGCCTCGCGGTACCGCTCCCCCGCGCCGAGCAGCCACAGGGAGAGCGCGGCCGCGGCGAACGCGGCGGGTCCCGACGGATGGTCGCCGTCCGACGCGGCGGGGGCCGATGGGATCCCGCGCGCGGCCAGAACGGGGTCGCCGCCGCCCGGCGGGAGCGGAGCGCCATCGCCGGTGAGGCATCCGTCGACGAGCTCCCGCGCGCGGTCGGCGTACGCGACCTCGCCGGTCGCGGCGGCGAGCGCGGCGAGTCCCTCGGCGAGCAGACCGTAGTCCTCGAGAGTGGCTGCCGCGCGCGACACGACCTCGTCGAGGGATGCGCGTGCGAGGCGTCCGTCGCCGCGCACGTTGGCCTCAAGCACAGCGTCGGCGGCCCATCGCGCCGCCTCGATCCAGCGTGGCTCGCCGCGGCGACGCCCCGCTCGGGCGAGGGCGGCGATCGCCATTCCGTTCCAGCCGGTGACGACCTTGCCGTCGATGTCCGGCGGCTCCAGCGCTGCACGGGCGGCCGCATCCCTCGCGTAGTAACCGCCCTCGCTGCGCGCGCCGTCGATCCACGACTCGGAGTCCTGCGCCGCGGCGAAACCGCCGTTCTCGCGCTGCAGCACGTCGAGGAGGAAGTTCGCGATGCCGCGGGCGACCTCGGTCGCTCCCGCGTCCAGGGCGACCTCGATCAGCCCCGCGTTGTCGGTGAGCATGCGTTCGTAGTGCGGTACCGTCCAGTCGCGGCGGGTGGCGTAGCGGAAGAATCCGCCGTCGACACCGTCGCGCAGCGGAGAGGCCGCCATGGCGGCGACGGCGCGGGCGGCCACGGCTGCGGCATCCGGAACCTCCTCGGCGAGCGCGGGTGCCTGGAGGAACCGGAGCGCGGGCACGGTCGGGAACTTCGGCGTCGTCACGGACGCACCGGGCGGGGCGAACCCACCGTACTCGGGGTCCTCGCGCTCGAGGGCACGACGGGCGGCATCCGCCAGTCGCGCGAGCGCGGGGCTCTCGCCGACGGACCCCGCCCGCACGGTCGCGGCGGCCAGCGCGTCGGCGACGGCATCCGCCGTCGAGAGGAGCTCGTCGCGGCGCTCGCGCCACGCCTCGCTCACGGCGGCCAGCACCTGCCGGAACGCCGGCACGCCCCCGCGCGGCTCGGGCGGGAAGTACGTGCCCGCGAAGAAGGCACGGCCCTCGGGCGTCGTGAACACCGTCAGCGGCCACCCGAGATGCGGGGTGAACGCGCTCGCGGCGGCGAGGTACGCGTCATCGACCTCGGGATGCTCCTCCCGGTCGACCTTGATCGCGACGAAGCCGTCGTTCAGCTCGCGGGCGGTCTGCGGGTCGTCGAAGGACTCGCGCGCCATCACATGGCACCAGTGGCAGGTCGAGTAGCCGATCGACACCATCACCGGCACGTCGCGGCGCTCCGCCTCGGCGAAGGCGGCGGAGGCCCACGGGAACCACGCCACCGGGTTCCCGGCGTGCGCTCGCAGATACGGACTGGCCGCGTCGGCGAGGCGGGAGTCCATGGCGCTAGTTCACCTCGTCCGGGTGCGCGCCCACGCGCCCCGACCCGTCGCCCGGGTCGAGCGCGTCGATGGCCGCCATCTCGAGGTCGTCGAGCGCGAAGTCGAAGACGTCGATGTTCTCGGCCATCCGCTCGGGGCGCACCGACTTGGGGAAGACGATGAAGCCGCTCTGGATGTGCCACCGGATGACGACCTGCGCCGGGGTCTTGTCGTGCGCGGCGGCGGCGTCGGCGACGGCGGGGGTGCCGAACAGGTCGTACTTGCCCTGACCGAGCGGGCCCCACGCCTCGATGCGGACGTCGTTGCGCACGGCCCAGTCGGTGACGTCGCGCTGCTGGTGGGCGGGGTGGAGCTCGATCTGGTCGACGGCGGGGACGATGCCGGTATCGGCGACGATCCGCTCCAGGTGCGGCACGCGGAAGTTCGAGACGCCGATGCTGCGCGTGAGCCCGGCCCCCCGCAGCGCGATCAGCCGCTCCCACGCGTGCGAGTAGTGGTCGCGGGCCGGCGTCGGCCAGTGGATGAGGTACAGGTCCACGCGATCGAGGCCGAGCTTGCCGAGGCTCTCCTCGATCGCCGCGCGCGGCTCGTCGCCGACGTGGCGGTCGTTCCAGAGCTTGGTCGTGACGAACAGCTCCTCGCGCGGGATGCCGGATGCGGCGATCGCGGCGCCCACGCCCTCCTCGTTGCCGTAGATGGCGGCCGTGTCGATGTGGCGGTAGCCGAACTCGAGGGCGGCGCTCACGGCCCGCTCGGCCTCCGCGGCCGGCACCTTGAAGACACCGAAGCCGAGCTGGGGGATGCGGTGGCCGTCGTGCAGGAGGATGTGGGGAACCGTCATGACTCCAGCCTAGGAGGAGCGGCCGGCCGCGGCGCCGGGGTTGACAGCGGCGGGATACGATCGAGGGCTGTGTCCACGCCGGAGCCCGTCATCTCGTACCCGCCGGAGCTGCCCGTCAGCGCCGCCCGGGACGAGATCGCGCGCGCCCTGAACGCGCACCAGGTCGTGATCGTGGCGGGTGCCACGGGCTCGGGCAAGACCACCCAACTGCCGAAGATCTGCCTCGAGCTCGGTCGCACGCGCATCGCGCACACCCAGCCGCGCCGGATCGCGGCCCGCACGATCGCCGAGCGCATCGCCGAGGAGCTCGCCGTCCCGCTCGGC
>NZ_MKSL01000051.1:0-4782 GCF_001897265.1 Microbacterium sp. 71-23 | reverse complement strand
CGGATCGCCCGGATGAGCTCCGCCGACGGCGCATCCTTCAGGAGATACCCGGTGGCGCCGGCCTCGATGGCGGGCAGGACGTCGGCGTCGGCGTCGAACGTCGTCAGCACGAGCACGCGTGCCGGCACGCCGAGGCGCTGCAGCTCTCGGATCGCCGCGACGCCGCCCATGCGCGGCATCCGCAGGTCCATCAGCACGACGTCCGGCTCCAGGACTCGCGCGAGGCGCACGGCCTCCGCCCCGTCGGATGCCTCGCCCACGACCGCGATCGCGGGGTCCGACGACACCATCCCGACGATCCCGTCCCGCACGACGGGGTGGTCATCGACCACGAGCAGGCGCAGAACCGTCATCGCGGCATCTCCGCACGTACCGCGGTACCGTGCCCGGGGCGGGAATCGACGACGAGCGTGCCGGCCAGCGCCTCGACCCGCTCGCGCATCGCGACGAGTCCGAATCCGCCTTCCGCACCAGCTGGGACGGACGCCTCGGGATCGAACCCCCGGCCGTCGTCGCGTACCTCCAGCCGGGTGCCGTGCGCATCGGTCGCGAGCGTCAGCCCGACGTGCCGGGCGGCGGCGTGCCGCTCGACGTTGGCGAGGGCCTCCTGGGCGGTGCGGAGGAGGGCGATCTCGGCATCCGTCGACACGCGCAGGGCATCCCCGGAGGAGGTGACCTCGACCGGGATGCCGGTGCGACCCGACCAGCGCTCCGCCAGCCCGCGCAGCGCCCCCGCCAGGCGCACCTCGTCGAGCGGGGCCGGCCGCAGCGCCTGCACCGACCGTCGCGCCTCGGCGAGACCCTCTCGGGCGAGCGCCAACGCGGCGTCCGCGTGCCGTCGGCGCTCGGCCTCGCCCGGCGCCTGCTCGGCGGCCTGGAGCTGGGTGACGATGCCGACGAAGCCCTGGGCGAGCGTGTCGTGGATCTCGCGCGCGAGGCGGGAGCGTTCGAGCTCGGTCGACATCCTGCCCTGTTGCTGCTGCGCGACGCGCAGCCCCCACGCAAGACCGCACATCACGATGATGTTGAGGGCGATCACGGCGAGGGCCCAGGGTGCCGTCGCCGGGCTCGTGCGCAGATCCTTGCTCTGCGCGAGCCCGGCGACGACGGCCGTCGCGCCGACCGCGAGGAGCTGCCACGGCCAGCGCACGAGCGAGTAGGCGAACGAGAAGGTGGCGATCGTCAGGAATCCGAACCAGCTGTCCCGCAAGACGAGCACGAGGTTGATCACGATGAACCCCGACAGGAACACCGCGATGGCCGCCGGACGATCGCGAGAGGGCAGAAGCGTGCGGAAGACGAGGATCCACACCACCGCCACGACGCACAGCACCAGGGTCGGCACGAGGTGCGACCACGCGCCCCACTCGGCACCCAGGGCGAAGACGGTGAGCATCCCCAGCACGATGTAGGGCGTGACCGTCAGGACGAGGCGCCAGCGGGGGTCGAGCACGATCCGACCCTACGCTTCCCGCGGGAAGTGACCCCCGATGCGCGGCAGGTTCGTCATGACCGCCACCGGCAGCACGAGAAGACCGCAGACGGCCTGTTCGACCCGTACCCAGTCGGGGAGGAACCCGGGAATCGAGACGATCACGATCACCGCGACCACGACGATCGGACTCACGATCCGCAGGCGCACCCATGCGCTGCGCGAACCTCGGGCGGCTCCGACGGCGAACACGAGCAGCAGGACAGCGCTGGCGAGGACGAGCGAGCAGCGGATCCAGATCGCCGTGTCGACACCGGTTCCGGTGGCCGCGATTCCGACCAGGAAGGCGATCATCGCGGCGCTGACCGCCACGAAAGCGATCACGAAGCCGACGATCGGGCGGAAGGCGGCGCGCCGTGCGGCGTCGGCCGCGGGGCGGGTGGAGGCGGAGGTCTGAGTCATGCCTCCAGCGTCGCGAACGAGCGTCTGCGACGGATCACCCGATCGGTCAGGGTTCGCCACCGATCGGCTGACGCGTGTCAGGCGTCGGGCGATTCCGTCGCGACCGGCCGGGTCACGGCATCCAGGAGCCCCGGGAACTTCGCGTCCAGCTCCGGGCGGCGAAGCGCCATGTCGTGGGAACGGCCGTGAATGATGTATGAGGTCAGCCCCGCCTCGCGCAGGGTCTTGAAGTGGTGCGCCATGGTCGCCTTGCCCACGGCGATGCCGTCCCACAGGTCTGCCTTCGGCTGAGGCGTGCCGTCCGCGAGCTTCCGGACGATCTCGAGACGGATCGGATCGGCGATCGCTTTCAGCACGCCCTCGAGCGTGACATCCGCGATGTCGGGGATCGGGTACTCAGGCATTCTCGCTCAATAGTTTGATGTTGATCGAACAATTCGCTACGCTGATCGTATGACGACCATCGAACAATCATATCGCGCCGACCGGATCGCGCCCCGCACGCGATGGCAGCTCATCGTGCTCGCGGCCGGACTGTTCATCGTCGGCACGAACGCCTTCGTCATCGCCGGCGTCCTCCCCGAGATCGCCGCGGAGCTGCACACCACGGTCGCCTCCGTCAGCTACACGATCACCTGGTATTCGATCGTCGTCGCCGTCGCGTCGCCGCTCATCGCGTCGCTTCTCCCCCGCCTCTCCCGCACCGTGCTGATGGCATCGGGCCTCGGGATCGTCGCCGTCGGCACCCTCGTCACGACGATCGCGCCAACGCTGGGCGTGTTCGAACTCGGCCGCGTCATCGCCGCCGTCGGCGGAGCAGCCCTGGTGCCTGCGGCGACGGCGGCGGCATCCGGTCTCGTCCCCGACGCGCTGCGCGGGCGCGCCCTGGCCACGGTCGGGGCGGGCTTCACGCTGGCGACGGCCCTCGGCGCCCCGGTCGGCACCGCGCTGGCCGCGGCAGCCGACTGGCGCCTCCCGCTCGGGTGCCTCGCCGCGCTCGCGGCCGTCGTCGCCGTCGCGATCGCGGTCACGGTGCGCGGCGTCCCGACCCACGCCGGGCTGCGGTTCGGCCAGCGCTTCTCGGTGTTCGCGGACTGGCGTATCGGCCTCATGCTGATCGTGCAGATCCTGCTCACCGCGGCGTTCAACATCGTCTACATCTTCAGCTCGAGCGTCATGCGCGCGGCGACCCACGGCTCGGGCACGGTCCTCGCGGTCCTGCTCCTCGTGTACGGGCTCGGCGGAGTCGTCGGCAACGGGCTCGGCGGCCTCCTCGCCGACCGGATCGGGGCACTGCGGACCGGGGTCGCCGCGATGACGCTGCAGGCGGTCGTGTTCGTGCTGATCGCGCTCTTTGGGTCGAACCTCGTGGCCGGAGGCATCCTGTTCGCGGCCTGGGGCGTTGTCGCCTTCGCGGCCCTCGTGCCGCTCCAGCACCGGGTGGTCGCCCTCAACCCGCCCCTGGCCGGCATCTCGCTGTCGTGGCTGTCGACGGCGATGTACGTCGGCATCGCATGCGCTCCCCTCCTGGGGGCGGTGGCGCTCAAGGCTGGGCCGACCGCAGTGCTGCTCACGGCGAGCGTCCTGACCGTCGCCGGCGCCGTCGTCATGCTCGTCACCCTCGCCGGCCCGCGGGCGGGTGCTCCTGGGAGCGTGACGCGCGGCGCCGCGGAGGTCGGCGGATCGGTCTAGGCTCGCGGCGTGCGCCACGTCGGCTTCCTCCGCAACGTCAACCAGGGCCAGCGCGGCCAGCCGTCGACCGACGACGTCCGCGACGCCTTCGCCGAGGGAGGCGCCACGGAGGTCGTCCCGTTCCAGACGAACGGCACCATCGTCTTCGAGGCGGACGATCCGGCGCTCGTGATCGAGCGGGCCGTGGGCGCGCTCGTCGTGCGCGGCCACGACCGCGACGGATTCTGGATGCCGCTGTCCCAGGTCGCCGAGATCGTCGACGGGCATGCGGCCGCGGCCGACGCGTCCCGCCGCGAGCTGACGCTCCACGCCGGCGGCCGGATCGACCTCGACGATCACGCGGTGATCACGGAGGCGACGAAGCGCCGGTGCGTCATCCTGGCGACCGGCGACGGCTGGGCCGTCACGGCCAACGAGCGCGATCGCGAGAGCAACGCCACACCCGCGATCGAACGGATCATCGCCGCCCCCGCGACCTCCCGCGGCCTGCCGACGCTCGTGCGCCTGGTCGACCGGTTCGCGCCGGACTCGCCAGCGTAGGCGTTGTGTGGCGCCGTTCGTCGCCCGGGGCGGTTGCGGATTCAGGAAGAACTGCGGCTCGCGGCGCGCGGGCACCCGGGATACCCCGGTTTCTCCTGAATCTGCAACCGCCGCGACGGAGGAGTCCGCGCCGGGACGGCGACCCCGGTCGCCCGGTGCGGACGCTGCGACGCCGTCGCCGAGGCGGGACGGCCGACTTCACTCCCCGACGTATTCCGGCGTCTGCGTCGGATCAGCAGGCTCAACCGCCCTCCCGGCGTGGCGGGAGGCTCCGCAGGGCTGATCCAGCCTGCCGTTCCGACGATCGGACGCGGATCCCGTGCGTTCGGGCTACGTGCTCCAGCCCAGTCGGCGACGCACGGCGTCCGCGCCGCTCCCTGGCCAGCCAGGCCACGCCGGCGCGATGATCTCCTCGGCGAGGGAGAGGATGCTTCGCGCAGCGCGCTCGGTCGATTGCTCCATGGCGTCGTCCAACCGCCCCGCCACCTCGGGGTCGACCCTCTCGATCCGGCGCCGGCCGTCGAACGGATCAGGGTGAGACTCTCCGGGGTGACACACCGCGAGCCAGAGGTCGATGAAGCTGAGCGCCGCCTCCGAGCGGATGACGTTCCCTGCGGACAGCCGCTCCCCTCGTCGCAACCGTCCGACCCCGACCA
>NZ_MKSL01000050.1:0-160407 GCF_001897265.1 Microbacterium sp. 71-23 | reverse complement strand
TCCGAACCCGGAAGCTAAGCCTCTCAGCGCCGATGGTACTGCAGGGGCGACCCTGTGGGAGAGTAGGACACCGCCGGACTTCTTTCGAGAAATGGCCACCCAGTGCTGGGTGGCCATTTCTGTTTTCCGGGACATTCTGAAGGAGGGCCGATGGCCGACGAGACACGTGGCGAGCGTTCTGGCTCAGATGATGAGCAGCGCCGCGCGAGCGATCGACGTCAGAACGGACCCCGTCGTGGTTCCGGAGATCGTACGGGCCGCCCTTCAGGTGGCGCGTATCGGTCAGGCGCGTCAGGGACGGGTCGTTCAGACGACAATCGTGCGCGCCCGGCTCGCTCAGACGACGCCTTCAGCGGCCGCCCGCGCCGTGACGGGCAAGAACGCTCTCCCGGCGGGTCGTCGGGACGGCCCCGCTCGTATGACGGTGACCGCCCCCGTCGTAACGGCGCAGATCGTCCGCGCCGTGATGGCGGCGATCGTCCGTATCGCTCCGGCGGTCGGCCGAGCAACGATGATCGTTCCCCCCGGGGAGACAGGCCGTACCGTTCGGGAGATCGGGCGGCGGATCAGGGCGGCTTCCGCGCGGCCGGGGGCACCTCATCCCCTCGCGGTTCCGGTGGAGAACGCGATTCTCGTGCGTACAACGGCGGTGAGCGTCGGAATGGGTTCGGCGGTTCGCGGCCTCCGCGCTCCCAGGACGGACAGGGTGGCTATCGCGGTGCATCCGCACGGGGTGGCGACAGCGGCCGCGTGGGCGGCGCGCCTTCGGGCGGCGGGTACCGCGGTGCGTCGGATCGTGGGGCGGATCGCGGCGGCTACCGAGGCGGGCCCGATCGTGGCGGAGATCGTGGTGGGTACCGCGGCTCGCACGATCGTGCGGCGGATCGCGGCGGTTACCGTCCGTTTGAACGCAACGCCGAGGGTGGCGGATATCGCGGCGGAGTACGCGGCTCGACGGATCGTGGAGCGGATCGCCGCGAATATCGCGGTGCGGACCGGGGTGCTGATCGGGGTGCGGAGCGCGGAGGCTACCGGGGGGACGGGGCATCCGATCGTCGTGCCTCGCGCCCGCCGCAGGACGCCCGCGCTGACCGCCCTGTCGAGCCGTTCGTTCCCGAGGACGTCACCGGACGTGACCTCGACGGCCGCGCCCGCAACGAGCTGAAGACCCTCAGCAAGGAGAACGCTGAGGAGGTCGCCCGCCATCTCGTGATGGCGAGCCGCCTGATCGACGAGGACCCCGAACGAGCGGACGCGCACGCTCAGGCCGCCGTGCGGCGCGCCGGGCGTATCGCGATCGTGCGGCAGACCGCCGGCATCACCGCGTACGCGCGTGGCGAGTTCGCGCTCGCCCTGCGCGAGCTGCGGACCTATCGCCGTATCTCCGGTCGTGACGACTCGATCGCCCTGATCGTCGACAGCGAGCGGGGTATCGGCCGGCCTGACCGTGCGCTCGAGGAGGGTCGGGCGGTCGATGTCTCGACTCTCGATGCCGAGCAGCGCGTAGAACTGGCGATCGCCCTCTCCGGTGCCCGCCTCGACCTTGGACAAGCCGATCGGGCACTGACCGAGCTGGACATTCCCGAGCTCGACCCTGACCGTGCGTTCTCGTACAGCCCCGCGCTGTTCGCGGCGCGGGCCGGAGTGCTCGAGGAGCTCGGCCGTGAGGCCGAGGCATCCGAGTGGTACCGCCGTGCCGAGATCGCGGCGGACGCGATCGACCAGGCCAATGGGTTCGGCGAGGACGAGGAGCTCATCGTCATCTCGGACGACGATGATGAGGACGAGGACGCCCACGACACCGTCGAGAGCGTCGAAGACTCGGCGCACGTGGAGGATCGTGACGCCGACGAGCACGAGACTCTCGACGAGAGCGAGGACGAGGCGCGCGACGAGCTGCGTGCGCCGGCCGAATCCGAGATCGATGAGGCGGACGACGAGCTCGTCGGCGATGAGGCGGATGACGCTCTGCGCGCGCCTGCCCAGCCCGTGGACGACGTCGCAGCGGACGCGGACGACGAGAAGGTCGCCGACTCCTCTGACGACGAGGACGCGCGATGATCTTCGGGCGGAAGGCCGCGGCATCCGCCCCCCTCGACGGGGTGGATGCGGTGCTCGCCGACCTCGACGGTGTGGTGTACGCCGGGCCGCGGGCGATTCCGCACGCCGTCGAGAGCCTCAACGCGGCCGCGGCCTCGGGCCGCCGCCTCGGCTTCATCACCAACAATGCGTCGCGCACCGACGCCACCGTCGCCGCCCACCTGCGCGAGCTGGGCCTGGCCGGCGTGCAGCCGACCGACATCGTCACGAGCCCGCAGGCCGCGATGCGGCTGCTCACCGCGCGCGTGCCCGCGGGGTCGCGCATCCTCGTGATCGGCGGCGATGGGCTCGTCACCGAGGTCGAGAAGGCCGGATTCGCCGTCACCCGCAGCGCCGACGATGCGCCCGCAGCCGTCGTGCAGGGCTTCGCTCCCGAGGTCGGCTGGAAGGATCTCGCCGAAGCCGCCTATGCCCTCGCGACGCCGGAGGAGGAGGGCGGGATCCCCTGGATCGCGACTAACACCGACTGGACGATCCCGCAGGGCCGCGGCATCGCGCCGGGCAACGGCACGCTGGTCTCGGCGGTGCACACGGCCGTCGGCCGGCTCGCGGTCGTCGCCGGAAAGCCGGAGGCGCCGATCTTCCACGAGGCCGTCGCACGCTTCGGGGCGCAGCATCCGCTCTTCATCGGCGACCGACTCGACACCGACATCGCGGGCGCCCAAGCCGCTGACATCGCGTCGGCGCTGGTGCTCACCGGGATCGACCGACCCAAGCACGTGCTCGCCGCGCCCGAGAACTCGCGTCCGACGTTCATCCTCCGCGACCTCCGCGACCTGACGGCGCCCTACCCCGAGACGATCACCTCCGGGGACGTGACGACTGTCGGGAAGGCGAAGGTCGCGATCGACGGTGTCGATCTGCGCGTGATCTCCGCGGGCGACGAGCCGATCGACCTGCTGCGGGCCGGAGCGGCCGCGATCTGGGGGAGCGGGCGCGCGATCTTCGGGTTCCGTGTGCCGGAGGAGCTGTACGCAGATCCGTTCCGCGTGAGCTGAGGCGGCCACGCCGGTCGTTCGCGCCACGGGCGCGGGAGCCCGCCGGTGCGCTGTGCCGACACGTATCCTGGGGGCATGTCGACCGCCGCGCCCGAGCCTTCCGACGCCCGCCCCGACCTCGTCGGCGAGCTCGAGGTGATCGAGCAGCAGCCGCTCGCCGCGCGCGCCGCCGGCTACCAGCACGTGCTCGACGACCTCACCCGCCGGCTCGACGCCGCGCCCGGGGCCTGATGGCCGGGCGCCTCGACGCCGAACTCGCCCGCCGCGGACTCGCCCGATCCCGCACGCACGCGGCGGCGCTCATCGCCGACGGGCTCGTCACCGTCGACGGCACGCCGGTGGTGAAAGCCTCGACCACGGTGAGCGACGATGCGCACCTCGACGTGGCGGCATCCGATCACTACGTCAGCCGGGGTGCGCACAAGCTCATCGCGGCGCTCGACGCCTTCGTGATCGACGTCACCGGGCGCCTCGCGCTCGACATGGGCGCCTCGACCGGCGGATTCACGCAGGTACTGCGTGAGCGCGGCGCGCGGCGCGTGCTCGCCGTCGACGTCGGCCACGGCCAGCTCGCCCCCGAGATCGCGCGCGACCCCGGAGTGACGGCGGTCGAGGGCTTCAACGTGCGATTCATGACCCGTGCCGCGCTCGCCGGGGCGACCGGTGAGGATGCCGCTCCGGACGTCGTCGTCGGCGATCTGTCATTCATCTCGCTCGGCCTCGTGCTTCCCGCGGTCGCGGAGGTGGCGGCATCCGATGCCCACATCGTGCTGCTCGTGAAGCCGCAGTTCGAAGTCGGCCGCACCGCCGTCACGGGAGGTCTCGTGACCGACCCCGCGCTGAGGGAGGACGCCGTCAACGGCGTGCTGTGGGCCGCCTGGGATCTGGGCCTCGGCACCGCCGGCGTCGTCTCCTCCCCGATCGCCGGAACGCACGGGAATCGCGAATATCTCGTGCACCTGCGGCCGGGCGGCGGGACGCTTCCGACAGAATGGAGCGAGGCGGTTCACGGCATGACGGGAGGGCGATGAGCGAGGAACGCTACATCCTGGTGGTGGCCCACGCCCGTCGTGCGGCGACGGTCGATGCGGCGGAACGCGTCATCCGCGCCTTGCTCGATGCCGGTGCATCGCCCGTGCTCGCGCGTGACGACCGGGAAGAGCTCGGCGAAGTGCTGCCCGCCGCCGCGAACCTTCCGCGTCTCGGCATCGAGGTGCCGGTCGACGGGGTCGAGATCGCGGTGGTGCTCGGCGGCGACGGCACGATCCTGCGTGCGGCCGAGCTCGTGCGCGGCGCGGCGGTGCCGATCCTCGGCATCAACCTCGGTCATGTCGGGTTCCTCGCCGAGAGCGAGCGCGACGACCTGGATGAAGCCGTCGCGCGCGTCATCTCGCGGGAGTACCGCGTGGAGGAGCGCCTGACCGTGTCGGTGCGGGTGAAGAACGGCCGCGGCGAGGTCGTCTACGAGACCTGGGCGCTGAACGAGGCGACCGTCGAGAAGGCGAGCCGCGAGCGCATGCTCGAGGTCGTCATCGAGATCGACGGGCGTCCGCTGTCGAGCTTCGGATGCGACGGGGTCGTCGTGTCCACCCCGACCGGGTCGACCGCCTACAACTTCTCGGCCGGCGGTCCCGTCATCTGGCCGTCCGTCGAGGCGCTCGCCGTCGTACCGCTGTCGGCCCACGCCCTGTTCGCGAAGCCGCTCGTCGTGGGACCCGAGGCGGCCGTCGCGGTCGAGGTGCTCGCGCGCACCGACGGGGTCGGCATCCTCTGGGCCGACGGTCGTCGCTCGCATGAGCTGCCTCCCGGTGCGCGCGTGGTGGTGCGCCGTTCTCCCGAGCCGGTGCGTCTCGCGCGTCTGCACGCGCCCGCCTTCACCGACCGGCTGGTGCGCAAGTTCCATCTGCCGGTGGACGGTTGGCGCGGGCCCGACGAGCTGTCGACCGGCACCCACCCGATCATCGGCGGGGCCCGGGACGAGAGCGACGACGCGTGATCGAGCAGTTGCACCTGCAGGGCCTCGGCGTCATCGACGACGCCGTGCTGCCCATCGGTCCCGGCTTCACCGCGATCACGGGAGAGACCGGCGCCGGCAAGACCATGGTGGTCACCGGCCTCGGACTCGTGCTCGGTGCCCGCGCCGACTCGGGCGCGGTGCGCGCCGGGGCATCCGCGGCGAGCGTCGACGGCGTCTGGATCGTTCCGACGACCGGTGCCGTCGCCGAGCGCGTCGCCGACGCCGGCGGCGACCTCGACGACCTCGGCGACGGCCGCGCCGAACTGCTGCTCGGTCGCTCGCTCAGCGCGGAGGGGCGCAGTCGTGCCTACGTCGGCGGGCGCAGCGCCCCGGTCGGGGTGCTGTCCGAGCTCGCGGAGCACCTCGTCGTCGTGCACGGGCAGTCCGACCAGCTGCGTCTGCGCTCGGCCGCCGCCCAGCGCGACGCCCTCGACAGGTTCGGCGGGGCGACGATCACCGCGGCTCTCGAGGCCTACCGCGCCGCCTACGCCCGGGTGCGCGAACTCGACCGTGTGCTGTCCGAGGTGGAGGGCGACGGCGAAGCCCGGTCGCGCGAGGCGGCGACGCTGCGCGCCGACCTCGCGGCGATCGAGGCCGTCGATCCCCAGCCGGGGGAGGACGTCGACGTCGCTGCGCGAGCAGAACGCCTCGCGCACGCCGAAGACCTGCGCGCCGCCGCGACCCAGGCGCACGATGCGCTCTCCCGCGACGACGATCTCCCCGACGTGATCGGCCTGCTCGGCGAGGCGCGGCACGCGCTGGAACGCGCCGCCGACAACGACGCCGCGCTCGCAGAGATCGCCGCACAGGTCACCGAGCTCGGATACCGGGCGACGGATGCCGCGGCCGCCCTCGCCGCCTACCTCGCCGACCTCGACGAGTCGGGTCCGCAGGAGCTCGCCGCGCTCGAGGAGCGGCGGGCCGCGCTGGGCGCGCTCGTGCGCGCCCACGGCTCCCTCGACGCCGCCCTGGAGCTCGCCCGCACGGGCGCGCTGCGTCTGCTCGACCTCGACGACGACCCCGAGCGGGTCGACGCCCTCCACGCCGAGCGCGCTGTCGCGGCCGCAGACCTCGATGCCGCGGCATCCGCTCTCACGGAGGCGCGGGAGCAGGCGGCATCCGCTCTCGCGGCGGTCGTCACCGACGAGCTGCACGCCCTTGCGCTTCCCGATGCCACCGTCACGATCTCGGTCAGCGCGACCGCGGACTCGTCGTCGGGTCGCGACGAGGTGGCGATCCTGCTGGCGCCCCACCCCGGCGCCGAGCCGCGCGCTGTCGCACGCAGCGCCTCGGGCGGCGAGCTCAGCCGGGTGATGCTCGCGATCGAGGTCGTCATCGCCTCCACCGACCCGGTGCCGACCTTCGTGTTCGACGAGATCGATGCGGGCATCGGAGGCGCTGCGGCGATCGAGGTCGGTCGCCGGCTGCACCGGCTCGCCGAGACATCCCAGGTGATCGTCGTCACCCACCTCGCGCAGGTGGCCGCCTTCGCCGGCAACCATCTCACCGTCGTCAAGGCCAGCGACGGTTCGGTGACGTCCTCGAGCGTGCGCCGGCTCGACGGCGCCGAGCGCGAGGCCGAGATGGCCCGGCTGCTGTCGGGGCTCTCGGACTCGGCGTCGGCGCTGAGCCACGCCCGCGAGTTGCTGGACCTCGCACCCCCGACCCGCTGATAGGATGAAAGCCCGTGATGCATACGACTGAGTCAGCCCCCCACGGAACCCCTAACGGCACCACCAAGCACATCTTCGTCACCGGTGGTGTCGTTTCGTCGTTGGGGAAGGGGCTGACCGCCGCCAGCCTCGGAAACCTGCTGACCGCGCGCGGACTCCGAGTCGTCATGCAGAAGCTCGACCCGTATCTGAACGTCGATCCGGGCACGATGAACCCGTTCCAGCACGGCGAGGTCTTCGTGACCGACGACGGCGCCGAGACCGACCTCGACATCGGCCACTATGAGCGCTTCCTCGACATCGAGCTCAGCCAGGCCGCGAACGTCACCACCGGCCAGATCTACTCGCAGGTCATCGCCCGCGAGCGCCGCGGCGAGTACCTCGGCGACACCGTGCAGGTCATCCCGCACATCACCGACGAGATCAAGCGCCGCATGCGCCTGCAGGCGAGCGAGGACCCGCGCCCCGACGTCATCATCACCGAGATCGGCGGCACGGTCGGCGACATCGAGTCGCAGCCGTTCATCGAGTCGGCGCGTCAGATCCGTCACGAGCTCGGCCGCGCGAACGTGTTCTTCGTGCACGTGTCGCTCGTGCCGTTCATGGGTGCGTCCGGCGAGCAGAAGACGAAGCCGACGCAGCACTCGGTCGCGGCCCTCCGTTCGATCGGCATCCAGCCCGATGCGCTCGTGCTGCGCAGCGACCGCCCCGTCACCGAGTCGAACAAGCGCAAGATCGCGCTCATGTGCGACGTCGACGAGGGTGCGGTCGTCAACGCCGTCGACGTGCCGAGCATCTACGACATCCCGACGATGCTGCACGACCAGGGACTTGACGACTACATCGTCAGCGCGCTGCGCCTCGACACCGCGGCCGACGTCGACTGGAGCCGGTGGAGCAAGGTGCTGCAGGCGGTGCACAACCCGAAGCACGAGGTCACGATCGGGCTCGTCGGCAAGTACATCGACCTGCCCGACGCCTACCTGTCGGTGACGGAGGCCCTCAAAGCCGGCGGCTTCGCCCACGAGACGCACGTCAACGTAGTGTGGATCCCGTCCGACCTCTGCGAGACCCCCGAGGGCGCCGAGAAGGCGCTCGCCGCCGTCGACGGCATCGTGGTGCCGGGCGGCTTCGGCATCCGTGGCATCGAGGGCAAGCTCGGTGCGCTGCGCTTCGCCCGCGAGCAGGGCATCCCCGCGCTCGGCCTGTGCCTCGGCCTGCAGTGCATGGTCGTCGAGTACGCCCGCAACAAGGCCGGCCTGCCGGGCGCCTCGTCGAGCGAGTTCGACCCCGACACCGAGTTCCCCGTCATCGCGACGATGGCCGAGCAGGTCGACATCATCGACCACGGCGACCTCGGCGGCACGATGCGTCTCGGCCTCTACCCGGCGCAGCTGCGCGAGGGATCGCTCGCGGCGGAGCTCTACGGCGCACAGCGCGTGTCCGAGCGACACCGTCACCGCTACGAGGTCAACAACGCCTACCGCGACCAGCTCTCCGAGGCGGGCCTCGTGTTCTCGGGCCTCTCGCCCGACCGCAACCTCGTCGAGTACGTCGAGCTGCCGCGCGACGTGCACCCGTTCTACATCGCCACCCAGGCGCACCCCGAGCTGCGCTCGCGGCCGACCACGCCGCATCCGCTCTTCCGCGGCCTCGTGGGCGCGTCGCTCGACCGTCGTCGTGCGAGCGAGCTCTTCGATGTCGAACACGACTGACCCGCGCGGCCTCGCCGACGAGCCCGTCGACGTCGAGGTCGTCGCCTCCGAACTCGTCTTCGCCGGCAAGGTGTGGGACGTGCGCAGCGACACCGTGCGCTACGGCGACGGCGAGATCGTGCGGCAGTACGTCGATCACACCGGCGCCGTCGCGATCGTCGCGGTCGACGATGAGGGACGGATGCTGCTGATCCAGCAGTACCGGCACCCGATCCGTCGACGCGACTGGGAGATCCCCGCGGGCCTGCTCGACATCGTGGGGGAGGACCCCGCGACCGCCGCGCGGCGCGAGCTCGCCGAGGAGGCCGACCTCGAGGCATCCCGCTGGGAACCGCTCGTGAGCATCTACACGACGCCCGGCGGCAACGACGAGATCGTGCACGTCTTCCTCGCCCGCGGACTGTCGGCGACCACGACGGCGTTCGCGCGCGAGGAGGAGGAGCGCGACATCCGCGTGGAGTGGATCGCGATCGGCGACGTCGTCGACGCGGTGCTCGAGGGGCGCATCCGCAACGGCATCCTGACCGCCGGCGCGCTCGCCGCCGCCGAGCGCCTGCGCCGCGAGGCGTGACCGGAGCGGCGCGACCGTGACCCCCGAGCGCGTCCTCGACCGGTACCTGCGCCACCTCACGATCGAACGCGGGCTGTCGCCGCACAGCCTCGCCGCGTACCGCCGCGACCTCACGCGCTACCTGGCGTGGCTCGAGACGCGCGACGTGACGGATGTCGCGGCGCTCACGGCGAACGATGTCGACGCGTTCCTCGCCGAGGTCGCCTCGGGCGAGCCGCGGCCCGCGGCATCCAGTCTCGCGCGCCTGCAGTCGTCGGTGCGGGGACTGCACCGCTTCGCGCTGCGCGAGGGATGGACCGAGGTCGACCCGACGACGCGGCTCGTCGCGCCGAAGCTGCCGAAGCGCCTGCCGAAGGCGCTCACGATCGACCAGGTCGACCGGCTCCTCGACGGCGCCGGTCCCGCCCCGGGCGCGCAGCACGAGGCGAGCGCGGTGCAGCTGCGCGACCGCGCGCTGCTCGAGCTGCTGTACGCCACCGGAGCGCGCGTGTCGGAGGCGGTCTCCCTCGATGTCGACGACGTCATCGACACCGAGATCGTGCGCGTGCGCGGCAAGGGGTCGAAGGAGCGCATCGTGCCGCTCGGCTCGTACGCGCGCGAGGCGCTCGCGGCCTACCTCACGCGGGTGCGACCCGCACTCGCCCGCCGCGGGCGGGCGAGTGCGCGCCTCTTCCTCGGGGTGCGCGGTGCCCCGCTGTCACGGCAGAGCGCGTGGCTCGTGATCCAGGATGCCGCGGAGCGCGCCGGCCTCGACGCCAACGTGTCCCCGCACACGCTGCGGCACTCCTTCGCGACCCACCTGCTGCAGGGCGGGGCGGACGTGCGCGTCGTGCAGGAGCTGCTCGGACACGCCTCCGTCAGCACCACCCAGATCTACACGCACGTGAGCGTCGACACGCTGCGGGAGGTCTACGCGTCTTCGCATCCGCGCGCGCGGTAGCCGCGGCATCCGCTCTGCTCGTCGCTAGAATCGACCGAACGATCCGCAAGAAGGAGCACGGTGGCCAGCAGAGCAGCAGGGGGCAAGGCATCTCCGACGACAGCGGAGGACACCCCGATCGGGCCGACCGGACGCCCCTACCGCGGCTTCCCGACGCCCGCGCCGCTCGCGTCGCACGGGCCGGCCCGCATCATCTCGCTGTGCAATCAGAAGGGCGGCGTCGGCAAGACGACGACCGCGATCAACCTGGCCGCCTCGCTCGCCTCCTACGGGCGCAAGGTGCTCGCCGTCGACTTCGACCCGCAGGGCGCGCTGTCGGCCGGCCTCGGCATCACCACGCACGACGTGCCCACCGTCTACGACCTGCTGCTGGACACCAAGCGCGACCCGCATGAGGTCGTCGTGCACACCGGCGTCGAGGGTCTCGACGTGCTGCCGGCGAACATCGACCTGTCGGCGGCGGAGGTGCACCTCGTCAACGAGGTCGCCCGCGAGACGATCCTCTCGCGGGTGCTGCGCAAGCTCGCCCCCGAGTACGACGTCATCCTCATCGACTGCCAGCCCTCGCTCGGTCTGCTGACTGTCAACGCGCTCACCGCGAGCCACGGCGTGGTCATTCCGCTGGAGTGCGAGTTCTTCGCGCTGCGCGGCGTCGCCCTGCTCATCGAGACGATCGACAAGGTGCGCGACCGTCTGAACCCGACGATCCGCCTCGACGGTGTCGTCGCCACGATGTACGACCCGCGCACGCTGCACTCGCGCGAGGTGCTCGAGCGGGTCGTCGACGCGTTCGGCGATGACGTGCTCGAGACGGTCATCGGCCGCACGGTGAAGTTCCCCGACGCGACCGTCGCCGGCCAGCCCATCACCGAGTTCGCCCCCGAGCACGCGGCCGCGCAGGCCTACCTCCGTCTTGCGCGGGAGCTGGTGTCCCGTGGCGCCGTCGCCTGACGAGGCGGCAGCACCCGACGTCGTCGACCCCCTCGCGTCCGCCGACGCCGTCGCGGCGTCGCACCCCGTGCACGACTCCGCGAGCGCGGAAACCGCCTCGGCCGATGCTCCGTCGGGCGACGCGGATGCCGCGGCATCCGGTTTTCGCGTGTCCCTCGGCGTCTTCGACGGCCCGTTCGATCTGCTGCTCACCCTGATCTCCCGGCGGGAGCTCGACATCACCGAGGTGTCGCTGAGCGCGGTCACCGACGAGTTCATCGCGTACCTGCGCGAGCTCGACCCCGACGAGGAGATGGAGCAGGCGTCGGAGTTCCTCGTCGTGGCCGCGACGCTGCTCGACATGAAGGTCGCCGGCCTCCTGCCGCAGGGCGAGCTGATCGACGCGGAATCGGTCGCGCTGCTCGAGGCGCGCGACCTGCTGTTCGCGCGGCTGCTGCAGTACCGCGCCTTCAAGGAGGTCTCCGCGTGGTTCGCGCGCTCGCTCGAGCGCGAGGACCGGCGCCACACGCGGGCCGCGCGCCTCGACGAGAAGTTCCGCCGCACGGTGCCGGAGCTCGTCTGGACGCTCACGCCCGACGACTTCGCGGCGCTCGCCATGCTCGCGTTCGCTCCCCGCGCGATCCCCGAGGTCGGGCTCGACCACCTGCACGCGCCGCTCGTGAGCATCCGCGAGCAGGCCGCGATCGTGGTGACGCTGCTGCGCTCGGCGGGCACGCTGTCGTTCCGCGAGCTCGTCGCCGGCGTCGCGCAGCCCGGTATCGTGGTCGCGCGCTTCCTGTCGATCCTCGAGCTCTACCGCCATGCGGCGCTGTCGTTCGAACAGCTGGAGCCCCTGGGGGAGCTGACGCTCCGATGGAGCGCCGACCGGTGGAGCGACGAGACGCTGGCGAGTTTGGGAGCCGACTATGACCGTTGACGAGACATCCGACGACGTCGCCGCCCCCGCGGCCGACGGCCTCGTGTCGGCCGACCCGGTGCGCTGGCCGCAGGATGTCGGCTCGGTGGCCCGGCGTCTCGAGGCGATCCTGCTGATGATCGACGAGCCCCACAGCCTGGTGAGCCTCGCGGCGGCGGTGAACGCGCCGGTCGCGGCCGCGCGCGCCGCCCTGCAGGCGCTCGTCGCCGACTACGACGGCGAGTCCGACGGCCCGCGTCGCGGGTTCGAGCTGCGGGAGGTCGGCGGCGGCTGGCGCCTCTACGTGCGCGAGGACTACGACCCGCTCGTGGCCGAGTTCCTCGGCGGGCAGGCGCCGTCGCGCCTGTCGCAGGCCGCGCTCGAGACCCTTGCGGTCATCGCCTACAAGCAGCCGGTGACCCGCGGCCAGGTCGCGCAGATCCGCGCAGTGAACGTCGACTCCGTCGTGCGCACGCTCGTCTCCCGCGGACTCATCACCGAGGTCGGACAGGACGCCGAGACCGGCGCGATCCTGTACGGCACCTCCGACGCGCTGCTCGAGCACCTCGGCATCAACTCGCTCGACGACCTCCCGCACATTTCACCCCTGCTTGACGACGGTTCGCGCGGCTTCGACGAGGCGTTCCGGTGAGCGGCGCCGATGAGCAGACGGATGCCGCGGGCGTGCGTCTGCAGAAGGTGCTCGCCCACGCGGGCGTCGCGTCGCGCCGTGTCTGCGAAGAGCTGATCGCGAGCGGCCGCGTGCGCGTGAACGGGGTCGTCGTCACGGAGCTCGGCAGCCGCATCGACCCGGAGGTCGACCTGGTCGACGTCGACGGCACCGCGGTGCAGCTCGACCAGTCGAAGCGGTACGTGGTGCTGAACAAGCCGGTCGGCGTCGTCTCGACGATGCGCGACGAGAAGGGCCGCCCCGACCTGCGCCGCTACACCGCCGACTGGGACGAGCGCCTCTACAACGTCGGCCGGCTCGACCAGGACACGAGCGGCCTGCTCGTGCTCACGAACGACGGCGGCCTCGCACACGTCCTTGCGCACCCCTCGTTCGGGGTCACGAAGGTCTACATCGCGAAGGTCGTGGGCACCGTCAGTCCGCAGACGATCGCGCGGCTCACCCGCGGCGTGCAGCTGGAGGACGGCGAGATCGTCGCCGACAAGGCCCGCCTGCTCGACGCGTCCCGTGGCGGGCACGGTGCCTCGTCCCTGGTGGAGCTCACCCTTCACTCAGGGCGCAACCGCATCGTGCGGCGCATGATGGCCGAGGTGGGGCATCCGGTCATCGAGCTGGTGCGCCGCCAGTTCGGACCGCTCCACCTGGGAAGCCTCCCGGTGGGTCGGGCCCGCGAGTTGACTACAGTGGAGAGGGGCGCGCTGCTCACCCTCGCGCGCCAGGGCGCCGATCCCGCGCCCGAAGATTCTCCGGAGCTCCGATGACCGATCCCGCCGCCGTGTCCGCGCGCCCGCGCGTCGCCGTACGCACTCAGGGTCCGGTGCGCGTCGTCGGCGCCGGCCTGCTCGGTGCGAGCATCGGCCACGCCCTGCGGGCGCTGGGGGTCGAGGTCATCCTCGACGACACCTCGCGCGCGCAGCTGCAGCTCGCCGTCGACTACGGTGCGGGGCGCTCTGCCACCGCCGACGACCGCCCGTCGCTCGTCGTCGTGGCGGTGCCGCCGGATGTCACCGCGGATGTGATCGAGCGTGAGCTGGTCGCGCACCCGCAGGCGGTCGTGACGGATGTCGCGAGCGTCAAGCTCGAGCCGCTCGTCGAGCTGCGCCGCCGCGGGGTCGACCTCGCGCGCTACATCGGCTCCCACCCGCTCGCCGGGCGCGAGCGCGGGGGAGCGATCGCGGCCCGCGCCGACATCTTCATCGGACGCCCGTGGGTCGTCTGCCGCGACGCGGAGACCAGCGCCGCCGACCTCGCCGTCGTCGAAGGGCTCGCTCTCGACCTCGGGGCGACGCCCGTCGAGATGGGTCCGGAGGAGCACGACCGCTCGGTCGCGCTCGTCTCCCATGTGCCGCAGCTGGTCGCGAGCCTGCTCGCCGCGCGCTTCACCGATGCCAGTGCCGCATCGCTGTCCCTCGCCGGGCAGGGGGTGCGCGACACCACGCGGATCGCGGCATCCGCCCCCGAGCTGTGGGTGCAGATCCTCGGGGCGAACGCGGCGCCGGTCGTCGAGGTGCTCGACGCGCTCGCCGCCGACCTCGCCGACGTCGCCGAGGCGCTGCGCGCGCCCGAGGCGCCCGGGGCGCGGCGCGAGGTCGCCGAGACGATCCGCCGCGGCAACGAGGGCGTCGAGCGTCTGCCCGGCAAGCACGGTCAGAACCGCCGTTTCGAGAGCTTCGTCGTCATGGTCGACGACACCCCGGGTCAGCTGGGCCGCCTGTTCGGCGAGCTCGGCGAGCTCGGCGTCAACGTCGAGGACCTGCGCCTCGAGCATTCCCCCGGAGCCCAGTTCGGCCTCGCCGAGATCAGCGTCGTGCCGGGTGCCGTGCACCCCGCGGTCGACGGTCTCGAGGCCCGCGGCTGGAAGATTGCGAGCCTCCCCTCATGACCGAATCGCTCACCCGTCCCGGCCTCGTGCGGGTCGTGGCCGTCGACGGCCCGGCCGGCAGCGGCAAGTCGAGCGTGTCGCGCGCCGTCGCGTCGCGCCTCGGTTACGGCTACCTCGACACCGGCGCCGTCTACCGGGCGCTGGCCTGGCACGCCCTGGCCCACGCCGTCGACACGTCCGACGCATCGGCCGTCGTCGACGCCTCGGGCGATTTCGACCTGTGGATCTCACTCGATCCCGCCGAGGCCCGTGTGTCGGTCGCCGGCACCGATGTGACCGAGGCGATCCGCACGTCGCGGGTCACCGAGGCGGTCAGCGGCGTCGCCCGCGTGCCGGCCGTGCGCCGCGGGCTCACCGGCCTCTTCCGCGCGCTCGTCGCGGGCGCGGGACGCCCGGGAGTCGTCGTCGAGGGGCGCGACATCACCACGATCGTGTTCCCCGACGCCGAGGCGCGGGTGCTGCTGACGGCCGACCCGGCCGTGCGGGCCGCCCGGCGCACGGCGGAGACCGAGGGGGCGGATGTCGCGGTGGTCGCGGCATCCATCGAGCGACGGGATGCCGCCGACTCGGCCGTCGTCGAGTTCATGGACGCGGCGGACGGGGTGCGGGTCGTGGACTCGACCCACCTCGACTTCGAGGGCACCGTCGACGCGGTGCTCGCGGTGATCGCCGAGGAGACCGGCGCGGCACAGGAGGTGCACGATGTCGTCTGACGACGAGTACGAAGGCGGGCCGGACGGCCTCGCCGAGAAGCTGGCGGGCATCGACGATGCACTCGCCGACCAGCGCGCGGCGACGCTGCGCGCATCGCTCGAGGAGTACGACCTCGATGACGACGACACCGAGCTGCTCGGTGCCGTCTTCACCGACGAGCACGGCAACGAGTACCTGCCGGCGCTGCCGGTCGTGGCGATCGTGGGGCGCCCGAACGTCGGCAAGTCGGCGCTCGTGAACCGCATCCTGGGGCGCCGTGAGGCGGTCGTCGAGGATGTGCCGGGCGTGACCCGTGACCGCGTGACGTACAAGGCCGAGTGGATGGAGCGTCGCTTCTCCCTCGTCGACACCGGCGGGTGGGAGCCCGACGCGCGCGGCATCGACCGTTCCGTCGCGCAGCAGGCCGAGATCGCGATCGAGCTGGCCGACGTCGTGCTGTTCGTGGTCGACGCGATCGTCGGGGCGACCTCGACCGACGAGCAGGTCGTGAAGCTGCTGCGCCGCAGCGGCAAGCCGGTGCTGCTCGTCGCGAACAAGATCGATGACGCCCGGCAGGAGCCCGAGGCCGCGGCCCTGTGGAACCTCGGGCTCGGCGAGCCCCGCCCGGTGTCGGCCATCCACGGCCGTGGCGTCGCGGACCTCCTCGACGAGCTGGTGAAGGTGCTGCCGGATGTCTCGGCCGTCGCCTCGCACGAGATCGGCGGCCCGCGCCGCGTGGCGATCCTCGGGCGGCCGAACGTCGGCAAGTCGTCGCTGCTGAACAAGGCGGCCGGCGCCGAGCGCGTGGTCGTGAACGACCTCGCCGGCACCACTCGCGACCCGGTCGATGAGATCGTGGAGCTCGGCGGCAAGCTGTGGCGCTTCGTCGACACCGCCGGCATCCGCCGTCGCGTGCACCTGCAGCAGGGCGCCGACTTCTACGCGTCGCTGCGCACCGCGTCGGCGCTGGAGAAGGCGGAGGTCGCCGTCGTCGTGCTCGACGTCTCGGAGCCCATCAGCGAGCAGGACGTGCGCATCATCGACATGGTGCTCGAGTCGGGCCGCGCGCTCGTGCTCGCCTACAATAAGTGGGACGTGCTCACCACGATCGAGTACGAGAACATCGACCGTCGGCGCTATCTCGAGCGGGAGATCGAACAGGACCTCGCGCACGTCGCCTGGGCGCCGCGCGTGAACATCTCGGCGCGCACCGGGCGCCACCTCGACAAGCTCGTGCCCGCGCTCGAGACGGCGCTGGAGTCGTGGGATCAGCGCATCCCGACCGGGAAGTTCAACGCCTTCCTGTCGGAGCTCGTCGCCGAGCACCCGCACCCCGTACGCGGCGGCAAGCAGCCGCGGATCCTGTTCGGCACCCAGGCGTCGACGCGCCCGCCGACATTCGTGCTGTTCACGACCGGATTCCTCGACCCGGGCTACCGCCGGTTCATCCAGCGCCGCCTGCGCGAGCTGTACGGCTTCGAGGGCACGCCCGTCGTCGTGAACATGCGGGTGCGCGAGCGTCGCAAGAGGTAGCACCGGGGCCGCGGATGCCGCGGGTGTGCGAGGCTGAGGGGATGACCCTCGAACAGCCCGCCGCCGGTGAGCCGCGGCGGCCGCTCGGGCCGCGCGATCCGGGCGACGCCTGGGTCGTCGCGCCGACGGGGGAGCGGTACTGGGGCGCGTTCGGCGCCGCGGGGCTCCTCGCGCTCGACCCCGGACGCGGGGTGCTGCTGCAGCATCGCGTGTCGTGGAGCCACTTCGGCGGCACGTGGGCGCTGCCGGGCGGTGCGCGCCATCAGGGCGAGTCCGCCGTCGACGGCGCGATGCGCGAGGCGGCCGAGGAGGCCGGTGTCCCCGCGGGCGCGGTGCGCCCCCGGCTCGTGAGCGTGCTCGACCTCGACATCTGGACGTACACGACCGTCGTCGCCGACGTCACCAACCCTTTCGACCCGGTGATCAGCGACCCCGAGAGCGTCGAGCTGGCCTGGGTGCCGGTGGCGGATGTCACCGACCTCCCGCTGCACCCGGGGTTCGCCTCGTCGTGGGTGCGCCTGCGTGAGCTGCTGACCGTGCGTCCGGTGATCGTGGTCGACGCGGCGAATGTCGTCGGCAGTGTGCCCGACGGCTGGTGGCGCGACCGCGCCGGTGCCGCCGCCCGTCTGATCGACGGGCTCGGTGCGCTCGCGGCGCGCGGGATCGCGGGTGACGTGCTGCGGCTGCCCGAGTCGCGCTGGTACCCCGAGATCGTCGTGGTGCTGGAGGGGCAGGCGGGGGCTGCGGCATCCGTCGACGTTCCGGACGGGGTGCGCATCGTCGTCGCTCCGGCTGCGGACGATGACGAGATCGTCGCCCAGGCCGCCGCGCATGCTGAGGGCGGTCACGCGGTGACGGTCGTCACGAGCGACCGGGAACTGTCGGCGCGCAGCGTGTCGGCCGGTGCGAGCGTGCACGGCGCCGGCTGGCTGCGCGACCTGCTCGACGCGCGCTGAGTCAGTCGCGCCCGCGCAGCTTGTCGATGTCGCGGCGCTCGCGCTTCGTGGGGCGTCCGGCGCCGCGGTCTCGGAAGCCGAACGTTCCTGCGAACTCGCGGGACGGCGGCGGCGGGGTGCGATCGTCGTAGGCGGTGGCGGCCTCGGGTGCACCCACGCGCTTCGAGATCGTGCGACGCACGATGAGCACACGGTCGAAGCCGGCGACCCGCACGCGCACCTCATCGCCCGCGCGCACGACGACCGACGCCTTCGCATGATCGCCGCGCACCCGTACATGCCCGGCACGGCATGCCGTCGTCGCGGCCGAGCGGGTCTTGTAGACCCGCACCGCCCACAGCCAGGAGTCGATGCGCACCGATGGGGCCGCGGCATCCGTCATCGTTCGGCCCTCGTCGTGGACGAGAAGATCACGCCGGCGGCGATGAGCCCCTGCCCGAGGCAGTAGGTGACCATGACGAGCGGGCTCGTGACGGGCGGCATCGCGTCGGGCAGGAAGAGGCGCAGCGCGAGGATCGTGTCGCTCGAGAGGAAGAACGCGGCGCCGACAGCGACGAGCGGATGCGCGCGGGTCGCGCTGACGGCGGTGCCGCCGAGCACGACGCCGTAGATCGCGACGGCGGCGGTGAGGGCGCCGAGATGGGGGAGGAGGATCGCGAGCAGCACGACGTACCAGACGGCGTAGACCGCGGCCCAGGCGGGCACGCGGCGCACCGCGAGGTGCCGCCAGAACAGCCAGATGTAGAGCAGGTGGGCGAGTCCGAAGCAGGCGAGCATGACGGGCAGCTCGGGCGCGAACGGGAAGAACGTGGCCGCGCCGTCGCCGAGCAGTGAGAGGGCGAGCGCGGTGAACAGCAGAGAGAATCGGATGCCGCGTGCCCCGCTGCGTGCAGCCCACAGCACCGCGAGCGCGAGGAGCGGCATGAGCAGGAGCTTCGTCGGCGTCGCGAGCGCGTCGGCGTCGATCGCGAGCGCGCTGATGTGCACGAGCGAGACGACGCCGTAGAGCGCGAAACCCCACCACCACGACCGCGTGAGGATCACGGTGGGCTGAGCGGCGTCGGTCATGCTCTCACGGTAGCGGCCGGCGGGGTCCGGTGGTCGTGCTGGCGCGGGGGCTGACGTCGTCGCGGACCGGTCAGGCGAGGTCGCGGGCGACGACGACCACCGAGGGAGTGGCGCGGCCGGTCTCGGTGAATCCGGCCGCGAGGAACGTCGACAGCACGCCCTTGAAGAGCTCGTTCGCGCGCTTTTCGACCACGGTCGTGTCGGTAGGGTAGCCCTCGAGCAGGCGGGCTCCGTGGTCGCGGGCGTGCGCGATCGCCGCGTCGAGAAGCCGCGCGTTCAGGCCGAGCCCGCGGTGCTCGCGGCGCACCACGAAACAGCTCACCGCCCACACGGTCGGGTCATCCCACGCCGGATCGGCCACCGGCTGCAGGTTCTTCGTGCGGCCGATGCGCACTTGACGTGTGCGCGGGCCGACCCGCACCCACCCGGCCGCCTCGCCGTCGACATAGGCGATGAGAGCGGGCGCGGGGGACGCGGCATCCGGTTCTGGTAGCTCGTCGCGCAGGCGCTCGCGACGCTCGTCGGGCGAGGTGCGCTGCCAATCGGTGTTCGGCATCGTCCACCAGCCGCACTGACACGAGCGCCCGTCGCCGCCGCCCGAGAGCGCGTGCTGGGCGTCATCGAACCGCGACGCGTCGGCGGGGAGGATCTCGATCGACGGCATGCTGCGACGCTATCGGGTGCCGGAGACATCCGCCCGAGCGGTTCGCGGCACGGCATCGGTGCGGCTAAGATAGGGGAGTTGCCCGCTCGCGGGCAGCGGACCGGGATGTGGCGCAGCTTGGTAGCGCACTTGACTGGGGGTCAAGGGGTCGCAGGTTCAAATCCTGTCATCCCGACGGTCTGAAGCCCTGATGAGAAGCCATTTTCATCAGGGCTTTGTCATGTCTTCCGACGGGTTTTTGTTGGTCCCTTCGTGGTCCCCCTGCGCGGCAGGTAGGAGCGACCGATCGGACTCTGAATCGGCCTGAGTTTCGTTCCTATCGTGACGTGTACTGAGTTTCGTTCCGCTCGGTTATGAGAATCTGGCCCCGTCAGAGAGGGCCTTACGTCCATGGCTCGTCAGTACTCACCCCAGTTCCGTGAGCGCGTGCTCGCGCTTGTTCACGACGGCCGCGACGCTGGAGAGTTGGCGTCCGAGCTGGGAATCGCGTCAGCGACGATCTACCGATGGCGCCGCCAGGAGCGCATCGATGCTGGCGAGATCCCTGGCATCGACAGCACGCTGGCCGCGGAGCTTGCCGATGCGCGCCGTCGAATCCGGGAGCTGGAAGAAGAGCTCTCCGCCGCTCGTCTTGCCGCGTCGATGCTGAACGACGAGGGGATCCGCCCAAAAGGCGGTTCCCGGTCGTCGCGGCCCTGACCGGGCAGGGCATCAGCATCGCAACCGCGTGCCGGGTGCTGCGCGTCACGGACCGCGGATATCGAGCGTGGCGCGACAGGCCGATGAGCCAGCGTGCGATTCGACACGAGATGCTCGTAGAGACGATCGCGAACATTCACCGTGCCTCTCGGGGCTGCTACGGAGCCCGTCGTGTGCACGCCGAGCTCGTGCACGGACTGGGCATCCGCGTCGGCCGGGATCAAGTCGCCCGAGTAATGGCACGCATTGGTCTGCGAGGACTGGCCGGCACCCGTAGACGCTACGTGAATCGCGAACATCTCGTGACGACCGAGGATCTGGTCAACCGGAACTTCACCGCGACCGCTCCGGACCAGCTGTGGTGCACCGACATCACCGAGCACCCCACCCGCGAAGGGAAGATCTACTGCTGCTGCGTTATCGACGTCTACTCGCGCAAGATCGTCGGCTGGGCCATCGATATGCGCCAGACGACGAACCTCGTCCTCAATGCACTCGACATGGCCGTTGAAGCACGCAATCCCAGCCAGACCGTGATTCATTCCGACCACGGGACGCAGTTCACATCCTGGGCCTTCACTACACGAATCCGGGACGCCGGGCTCGTCGGATCAATGGGAACGATCGGAGACGGGTACGACAACGCGATGATCGAATCCTTCTGGGGCACCATGCAAGTCGAGCTCCTCAACCGGAAGAAATGGCGCACCCGGCTCGAACTGGCCAACGCGATCTTCGAGTACATCGAGATCTACTACAACCGGAACCGCCGCCACTCCGCCCTATCCTGGGACAGCCCGGTGGCCTTCGAAGACCGCCGGCAAACCGATTCCATCCCCGCCTGATTCTCACAAGACGACGGAACGAAACTCAGGGCACGTCACGATAGGAACGAAACTCAGGGCGAATCACTTTGGGTTTCACGGAGGTTCGCACTTTCAGTTTCGACCAGCAGATTGCGGTCGTTTCGGACAGCGCGGACCGCGGGCATGAACTCGGCGGGCGCGACATCACCGGGGTGCCGTGGAGGCGCTATGCGCTGCGTCAGCGCAGCCGGCCGAGCGGGGACCTCCGCCACCTTCCTCGGTCTCGCTCGCGAGGGTCCGCGGGCGCGTCGGCCATGTGGCACCCGTTCACCGTTTCGACGAGCGCTGTCACATGAATCGCCGTCGTTTCTGATTGAGAATTTCGCGCAGATCTCTGCGAAGTGTTCGCCGCAGCCAAGTGACGTTAACCGCGACCCGTCTCGGTTGTCCACGCGATCGGGTGCGGCGGGCCGGGAGCAATTGCCCGGCCCGCCGCACGGTCAATCAGATACCGTTGCTACTTCACTGGCCGTGAACATCAGCGGACGTTGCCGTAGATCCAGGCGGTGCTCGTCGGCGTCAGCCGGTAGCGCAGCGTGATCTGGTCGTCCTCCGACCAGGATCCCGTCGACGGGTTCTGGCGGACGAGGGCAATCGTGATCGGCTGCACCGACCAGTCGCTCGCCGAACCGCTCGTCAACGCGCTGCGCGGGATGACGACCTCGATGCGACCCGTGGACGGATCCCACTGCGGCGCGATGACCGACGTTATCGACGAGTCCGCCGTCCACGATCCGCCACTGCGCGAGAAGTGAGCGTAGTTGTTCGAGTCAGACCAGCGGCCCACCATGAATGCCGCCGGCCGCGGGAGCGTCGCCCCGTAGAGCGCCGTCGTCGAAGTCGCGGTCGAGGTGTTGCCCGAGTAGTCGCCCGCGTAGACGTTGACACCGAACTTCGGCGCCGTGTTGTAGCCGGGCAGCGTTCCCGACGCGTTGTCGATGCGGATGTAGATGTTGTTCGCATCGTTGGCCACAGCGACGTTCTTGATGTCGGTGTTCGCGTCGCCGCTCGCCTCGCTGCCCTGCTTCGAGACGAAGTAGGGGATCGGGTTCCACTGCGGCCAGTCGCCCGTCGTGCCCGAGCTCACCGTGAGGCTCGCATTCGCGCCGGCATCGCTGATGGGCGCGTAGGTGCGCGTGTCCGTCTGGTTCGTGTACGCGAGCGCCGCCAGGACGTACCAGGCGCCAGTCACCGGCTCGACCATCGTCGAGATGATCGGCTTCTGGCTGACGTTGGATACCGCCTCTCCCGGGGGCATGTACCCGACCGCGGTCCGCGTCACGTACCACGTGAGGCGGTTCAGAGCGTCGCTCGTGTTGCCCGTGTAGACGTCGTCGATCGCGGCGTACATCGACATCTGCGGCCACGACGGCTCGGCGGCGAGCGCCTCGTTGCCGGCCGGGCTGTAGGGCGACGTGTAGTAGAAGTTGTCGCCCTGGTAGCGTGCGATCCCGTACGTGTCGTGCGTCAGCGTCGAGATGATCTTCGACAGGTGCGAGACCGCCCGGCTGCTCGCCGGGTCGACCACGCCGGAGACCATGAGCATGTCGGAGGACGAGTCCACCGTCGTGCGGCCCGTGTTGTCGGCGTTGACGGCCCGGTTGAAGTAGTTGTCAGGCGAGTTCCACATGCCGGCCGGCGAGTTGAGTGAGCTCGCCTGCAGCGCCGTCGCGATCGAGCCGGCCGCGTGGCTCCACGTGTCGGCATCGCTCGTGTCGGACTTGCTCTGCGCGACCGCCTCCGCGGCCCACAGACCGCTCACGTAGAGGGCCTGCGTGAAGGCGTTGTACTCCTGCGTCTCCTCCCAGATGGATGCGTCCTTCGGGCCGAACCCGTTGCTCGCGATGTTGTTCGAGACGAAGTTCGCCGCCTTCTGCAGCGCGGGCCAGACCGCGTCGCGGAAGCCGTTGTCGCCCGTTTGCAGCCAGTGCCGATAGGAGCCGATCAGGAAGATCCCGACGCTGTCGAGCTCGGGCTCGACGAAGCTCACGTGCTGTCCCGTCCAGGTGTCGTAGGTCGTTCCGAACGACCCGTCGGTGTACTGCACGCCCGCGAGCCAGCGGAAGTACTTGTCTGCCTCCGCGTGGTGCCCGGCGGAGTCGAGAGCGAGCGCCGTGACGGCGGAGTCGCGCACCCAGCTCTTGTAGCCGTAGGCGATCGGGTTGGTCGCGGCCGGCCAGACGCCGAGCACGGGGCTCTGCGACTCCTTCATCGCGACGAGCGCGCGGTCGTAGGCCGTCGAGAGGCCCGCGTCCGTGAAGTTGCTCGTCGTTTGCGCGCCGGCGGCCAGCCAGCTCGAGTAGGCGCTCGTCGTCGTGGACAACCACGTCGAGCCCGTCTGGGCGCGTGCGGTGTCTGCCGCCGCGTTCGCGTGGGCGGTCGTGTCGCCGATCGCGAGGTAGAAGGATGCCGTCGCGTCTCCGCCCGCGGGCACGCTCACCCGCTTGTTGATCGCGAGGTCGACGTTCATTGCGGTCACGGCGGTGTTGTTCGGCAGTGTGCCGTTGTTGTCGAATGCATACCAGGGCGCGACCGTCGAGCTCGTGAGCGTCGAGTTGGTGTCGTCGCCGACCTGGTAGCCGTCGGCTCCGTCGAGGGCGCCGAGCACCACGTGGTACTGGCCGCTGGCCGACATGTCCGCCGTGGCAGCGGTGCGCGTCGCATCCCACGTTGCCGTCACGTTCTGCCCCGACGAGCCCGTGTTGTTCAGGTGCACGGCATCCAGCACATTCAGCGTCACTGCGCTTGTTCCCGGGTTGTGCAGACGGTACTGCACGACCATGAAGTGCTGATTGGGGACGAACGCGTAGTCGCGGCCGATCGAGACCGAGGTCGCGGTGCCGTTGTAGGCGCCGTAGTCGCTGCGCAGCACACCGCCCGAGTCGAGGTAGCCCGTCGCGGCCGAGAAGCCGTGCACCTGGTCGTACTTGGTGCTGTGCGTCTCGTCGCGGAAGAAGCCCGTGTAGTCGACGATCTGGTTGACCGCCGAGGCCGACGTCGCGCCGGACGGGGAGTAGTGCAGTTCCCCGAGGCGCGGTCCGTACTGCGTGTTCGAGTCGGTCTGGGCCAGCTGCGGTGCCATCCAGATGCCCGTCGTATCGGTCCAGTTGTTCATGTAGAGGCTGCGGGCGGTCTCCGTCGATGGTGAGGTCGGTGGAGTCGTCGCGCTCGCGGGCACCGCGACCGCGACGAGCGCGGCGGAGCCCACGAGAGCGAGGACGACGGCTGGTGCGAGCCGTGAGGTGAGTGAACGATGCATCGACGCCTCCTTGTGTCGAGCTGGGATGGGCTCCCGTCGAACCCAGGCGGGAGTCTCGACCCGTTTGGTTGCTGCTGTCAAGCAAACAAGATCTGAATCTGCGTAATTGCAGATCTGTCATCCCGAAGGAACATCCCCTTTCCGCCGGTTACTTGACGACAGTAATTAATCCGTGTCAGGATGGGGAGTCCCACACCGCGAGCCGAAGGAGCCTGGACGGATGCCGGAAGAGACGCCGACCGACGTCGTGACGCGCTTCGGCTCGCGTGAGCACCACCTCGGTGCTGTGTTCGAGACGGTCCTCACGCGCGGCCCCCTCTCCCGGCGCGACACCGCCCGGATCACGGGTCTGTCCGCAGCCGCCGTCACGAAGCTCGTCCGGCCCATGCTCACGCACGGGTACCTCGTCGAGCGCGATCGCGAGGCCGGTGTTCCGGGTCGTCCGCAGATCCCGCTGCAGGTCGACGCTCAGCGGCACTACGCGATCGGGATCAAGCTGATGCGGGGAGAGCTCGTCGGCGTCATGGCCGACCTGCACGCCGAGGTCCAGTCCTCCCGCCGCATCAAGTTCGACGATGTGAGCCCGACCCACGTCGTCGAGCTGATCGCCGACCTGGCGGCCGTGCTCCTCGCGAACTCGCCGGCCGCCCACGACCGGCTCCTCGGAGTGGGCATCGCCCTCGGCGGCCATGTTGATGCCGCCCGCGGGGTCATCGTGCAAGCGCCCTTCCTCGGCTGGTACAACGTACCCCTCGAACAGATGGTCGCCGAGCGGCTCCGCGTGGAGGTCGCGCTCGAGAACGACGTCAACGCCCTGGCCGTCGCCGAGCAGTGGTTCGGTCCCGGCTCCGCATTCGACAGCTTCGCCGTCGTCACGCTCGGCGTCGGCGTCGGCTGTGCCCTCGTGATCGACGGCAAGCTCTGGCGAGGCGTGAGCGGCTCCGCGGGCGAGCTGGGGCACATGGTCGTAGCGGCCGACGGCCCGCAGTGCCATTGCGGCAAGCGCGGATGCCTCGAGGCCGCGGTCGGCGACGAGGGCCTCCTCGCGGCGATGTCGCGGCGCAGCGACCGGCGCCTCACGACGCTCGCGCAGCTCATCGCGGCCGCGCACTCGGGCGACGACGACGCCCGCGCCGTCTTCGCCGAAGCCGGCACCTCCGTGGGGCGCGCGATCGCGACGGTGCTCAACCTCCTCAACCCCCCGCTCGTCGTCCTCTCGGGGGAGGGCCTGGCGGCATCCGACTTCTTCATCGACGCCTTGCGGGCCGAGCTCGCCCGAGACGCGTTCTCCACCGCGGCACAGGACTGCACGCTCCTGGTCCGCCCTCTGCCCGACGAGACATGGGCGCGGGGAGCCGCCGCGACCATGCTCCGACAGGGTGTGCTGCGCAACCTCAGCCAGCTCACCGAGACCCTCGTGGACTGAACCCCCGCGCAGGATCGCCCCGTCCCTCCAGCACCGACCGCAGTACCCCTCACGCACCACCGACCTCGTGGGAAGTTCCACGAGCAGCACTCAAAGGAGAGTCACATGGTACGTCCCATCCCTGTCCTGGTCGCCGTCGCAGCGGCGGCCGCCCTGACCCTGACCGGCTGCTCCGGCGGCTCAGGCAGCTCCCAGAGCTCCGGACCGGTCACCCTCACGTTCTGGGGGACCTACGGCAACGGCGGCAATTCCGCCCAGACCGACATGCTGCAGAACACGATCATCCCGGCCTTCGAGAAGGCGAACCCGGGCATCACGATCAACTACGTCGACATGCCGTACGACTCGCTGCAGCAGAAGCTCACGACCGGCGCCGCGGCGGGCGACCTGCCCGACCTCGTCCGCGCCGACATCGGCTGGGTTCCCAAGTTCGGCTCGCTCAAGGTCTTCGCCCCGCTCGACCAGGTCATGCCCAACTTTCAGAAGCTCGCCGACGACACCTACCCCGGCAGCCTCGCGACTAACAAGTTCGGCGACCACTACTACGGTCTCCCGCTCGACACGAACACCCGCGTGCTGATCTCGAACCCCGACGCGCTCGCGAAGGCTGGTATCACGGCCCCGCCTGCGACATTCGACCAGTTCCAGGCCAACGCGCCGGCGCTCGCGAAGGCGGGCGTCCAGGTCTTCGCCGACGGCGGCCTCCAGGGGTGGAACGTCTACCCCTGGATCTGGTCCGGCGGTGGCGAGATCACCAACCCCGACCAGACGAAGGCGACGGGCTACCTCAACGGCCCGAAGAGCGTCGCCGCGGTACAGATGCTCGTCGACCTGTACAAGGCCGGCTACATCCCTAACCTGATCATCGGCAACAAGGGTGCGACCTCGACCCAGGACGGCCTGCCCGGCGGCGCCTACGCGAGCATCCTCGACGGTCCGTGGATGGCGGCGATCTGGCAGGGCCAGTACCCCAACTTCAAGCCCGTCTACAGCGCGGTCCCGGCCGGTCCCGGGGGATCCATCTCCGTCGTCGGCGGTGAGGACATCGTCATGACGACGGCGTCGAAGAACCAGGACGCCGCGGCGAAGTTCATCGCCTTCACGCAGACGGCGGACTACCAGATCAACATGGCCAAGACCGGCCAGATGTCGGTCGTGAAGTCGCTCGACGCGCAGGAACAGGCGGCCGTTCCGGCCTTCGCGCCCTTCATTACCCAGCTGGCGACCGCCAAGCCGCGTCCCTCGGTGCCGCAGGCCTCCGCGATCGACAGCGCGCTGCAGGACGAGCTGACCAAGGCCTTCCAGGGCACGGAGACCGTGCAGCAGGCGCTCGACAACGCCGCTGCCGCGATCGATCCGCTGCTGACGAAGACCAGCTGAACTCGTGCCGACCGACTCGACGAACGAAGGGAGAACCCGATGACCGGAACAGGAACGGCCGAGGTCGCCCCCCTGAGCCGTCGGGTCGGTCGGCCCCGCTCCACCACGGCAGAGCCGCGCCGGCGTCGCCGCTTCCCGCTGACGCCCTACGTCTTCCTGGCCCCCGGCATGGCGATGTTCATCCTGCTCATCGCCTACCCGATGGTCAAGGCATTCCAGATGAGCCTCTACGACTGGAACGTCGTGGCGGGCTCCGTGAGCACCTTCATTGGCTTCGACAACTACACCCGCGCCTTCCACGATCCGCTCTTCTGGCAGAGCACCGTTAACAGCGGCCTGTACATGCTGCTCACGGTGCCGCCGCAGATCATCCTCGGCCTCCTCGTCGCGATCCTCCTCAACCGCAGGGCGCCGGGGCGCGCGCTCTACCGCGTGCTGTTCTACCTGCCCGTCGTCACGAGCTGGGTCGTCGTGACCCTGCTGTTCCAATACCTCTTCGCCGACAAGGGCATCGTCAACTGGTTCCTCACAGACGTCACGCACGCCACGAGTGAGAACATCTCGTGGCTATCGGGGCGCTGGACCGCGATGATCGCGATCTCCGCGCTCGGGGTCTGGAAGGGTGTGGGCTGGTCGATGATGATCTTCCTCGCCGCGCTCCAGGGCGTCTCGAAAGACCTCCTCGAGGCCGCGGAGCTCGACGGCGCAGGTCGCTGGAACACGTTCCGGGCCGCGATCCTCCCCGCCATCCGGCCCGCCCTCCTGTTCGTGACCGTGATGCTCGTCATCGGCGGGCTCAACGTCTTCGTCTCCGTCCTCCTCATGACCGGCGGCGGCCCGGCCGACTCGACACAGGTGCTTCTGACCTACATGTACAAGCAGGCCTTCTCGAACCTCGACTTCGGCTACGGATCGGCGATCGCGGTCCTCCTCACGATCGGGGTCTTCATCCTCTCCGGCATCCAGCTGCGCTTATTCCGCGGCGACGCGGGAGAGCTCTCGTGAGCCGGGTGCGCGCGTCCCGCGTCGCGGGAGGGCTGGGCTACTACCTCGTCCTGACGGTCGGCGCGGCGATCATGATCCTGCCGTTCGTGTACATGCTCTCGACGTCGTTCAAGAGCCAGATCTACGTGCTGACGATCCCACCGCAGTTCATCCCGAACCCGGCGACCTTCGACAACTACCTGCGCGTCTGGACGACGCAGGGTTTCGCGCTCTACTTCCTCAACTCGCTCGTCGTCGCGGTCGCGAGTACGGCCCTTTCGCTCCTGTTCAGCTCGATGATGGCTTACGGGTTCGCCCGATTCCGGTTCCGCGGGCGCGAGGTGCTCTTCCGCCTCCTGCTGCTCGGGCTGATGATCCCGGCGATCATGCTCGTCATCCCGCAATTCACGCTCGCCAAATCGCTCGGGCTCATCGACTCGCTCCTCGGTCTCGTCATCTTCTACGCCGGCTCGACCCTGGCCCTGAACACGTTCCTGCTGCGCGGCTTCTTCGAGGCGATCCCGATGGAGCTCGAGGAGGCGATGCAGATCGACGGAGCGGGCGCGTTCACGCGCTACGCGCGACTCATCCTCCCGCTCTCGCGACCCGTCCTCGCGACGTGCACGATCTTCACGTTCCTCGCTTCGTGGGACGAGTTCACGTGGGCCCTCACGACGATCAACGACCCCAACAAGCGCACGCTCCCCATCGCGATCGCGCTCCTCCAGGGACAGAACTCGACGCTCTGGGGGCTCGTCTTCGCTGCGTCGGTCATCGCCGTCGTCCCCGTCATCGTGATCTTCCTCGTCTTCCAGCGCTACTTCGTACAGGGCCTCACCAGCGGTGCGGTCAAGGGATGAACCGCATGCTCGAGCTACTGCCCACCCGTGTCATCTTTGCCCCTGGCGAACTCGTCGAGATCGAGGTGCGGGGCCTCGAGAGCCCCGCACCGCTCGAGGTCTTCCGCCTCGGCGATCCCGCCGCCCGCCGCGAGGTCGACGCCGACGGCATCGTGTCGCTCGGCGCACTCCCGGCCGGCGGCTACGGCGTGCGCCTCGGCGACGCCCGGACCGCGGTGCAGGTGACCGACGACCCCCGTGCGACGTTGCGCTACGGCTTCGTCGTCGACTACGCCCCGGGACGCGATCTGGGCGCCGTGACCGACAACCTGAGGCGCCTGCATCTCACGGGCGTGCAGTTCTACGACTGGGCCTATCGCCACGCCGACCTCCTCGGCGGCGGTGAGACCTACGATGACGCCCTGGGGCAGCCCGTGTCGCTCGAGACCGTACGCCGCCTCATCGAGGCGTGCCATTCCGTCGGCGCGGACGCCCTCGGGTATGCGGCCGTCTACGCGGCGGGACCGCGGGAATGGCCGCGGTGGCAGCACGACGCATTGCTGACCGCGTCGGGTGCGCCCTACTCGCTCGGCGACTTCCTCTTCGTACTCGATCCCGCTGCGCCCGACTGGCTCGCCCACTTCCGGGCCGACCTGGCGGCCACCGCCGCCTCGGTCGGCTTCGACGGCTTCCACCTCGACCAGTACGGCTATCCCAAGCGGGCGCACCGGCCGGACGGCGCGATCATCGACGTCGCCGCGAGCTTCTGCCACCTCATCGAGGGCGTCCGCGAGGAGCTCCCCGAGGGTCGTCTCGTCTTCAACAACGTCAACGACTTCCCCACGTGGGCGACCGCGGGCACGCGCCAGGACGCCGTCTACATCGAGGTCTGGAAGCCCCAGCTCGAACTCGGTCACCTCGCGCGGACCGTGGACCGCGCCCGTGCGGTCGTGTGCGGAAAGCCGGTCGTCATCGCCGCCTATCAGCACGTCTACGACAGCGCGGGTGCCGAGGAGGCGGATCGCGCCACGGCGCTGACGATGGCGACGCTCTTCTCGCACGGTGCGACGCACCTGCTCGCGGGCGAGGCTGATCGCATCCTCGTCGACCCGTACTACGTCCGCAACCACCGCACCGAGGCGAGCACGGCGGGCCTCCTGCAGCGCTACTACGACTTCGCCGTCGCGCATCACGATCTGCTCTTCCCGCCCGATGTCGTCGAGGTCACCGGCAGCTTCGCCGCCGACTACAACGGTGACCTCGACATCTCGTACGCCGAGGTCGCGGTGCACGAGGCCGCGGTCGCCGGTACCGTCTGGCGGCGGATTACCCAGGTCGCGGGGGGACGCTACGTCCTCCACGCGATCAATCTCACGGGGCAGACCGACACGCTGTGGGATGCCCCCCGGGCCCCCCACGGAGACCCTGGCGTCGCGACACTGCGGATGCGGCGCATGGGCACCTCCCTGCCCCGCATCCGCTGGGCGGACCCCGACCTCCACCCCGAGCTCGTCGATGTCGCCCTCACGGTCGACGGCGACGACGTCATCGCGCAGCTGCCCTCGCCTCTGCGGTGGCAGCTCGTCCTGATCGATCCCACACCCACCCCCTCGTGAGGAGTACAAAGATGTCTCGCACGTTGCCTTCCCTCGGTCGCATTCTGCTGGCCGCAAGTCTCGCCGCGGTCGTGACGGCGGCCACCGTCCTCACGGGTTCCGCCGCGTATGCGAGTGGCGGAACCCCCTCGCTCACGCGCGCCTACGTCGGCCAGGCGCGTTACAACCCGGGCGACTCCGTTACGGTGACGGCCGTCGTCGCCGAGACGAGCGGCGCCGGCTCCTGGAGCGGCACGGTCGGCTTCACCGTCAGCCATCTGGGCGCGACGGTTGCGACCGGTTCCACGACCGTGACGGTTGCCGCAAGCGGATCTCAGTCCGTCACCTGGACCACGACGGCTCCCGCGACCGACTTCACCGGGTACCTCGTGACGGTCACCGCGGGGTCGTCGACGACGCAGACGGCGATCGACGTCTCGAGCGATGCGACCCATTTCCCGCGTCCCGCGGCGCTCACGGGATACCCGTCCGGGACGACCACGGCGCAGGCGCAGGCCGACGTCGACCAGCTCGTGCAGAACTACCACATCAACGCGTTCCAGTTCTATGACTGGATGTGGCGGCACGAGAACCCCGTGCAGCGCACGAGCGGTGGCGCCTTGCCCACCACATGGACGGCCTGGAACGGCGACGTCATCTCGCCGACGACCGTGCAGAACGACATCGCGGCCGTCCACGCGGATGGTGCGCTGGCCCTGCCGTACTCGATGTCGTACGCCGGGCTGCAGAACTACCAGAGCGTCTCGGGCGTCGACCCGAGCTGGGCGCTGAAGTACGCCTCCTCCGGCCAGCCTTGGGCGTTCGAGATGAAGCCGAACCAGCCCAACACGAACCTCTACATCTTCAATCCGGCCAACACGAACTGGCAGAGCTTCATCACGGCCAAGTACCTCGATGAGGTGAACACGATGGGCTTCGACGGCGTGCACCTCGACCAGCTCGGCAACTGGGGCGCGATGACCGACACCTCGGGCAATCCCGTCGACCTGCCCGCGGGCCTCGCCTCCCTCGTCGCTGCCTCGCGGACGGCTCTGGGCAGCAGCAAGGTGCTCGGCTTCAACGCGGTCGACGGCTTCGGCGGCGACAACGTCGCGACGGGCGGCAACACCAACTACCTCTACAGCGAGCTGTGGGACAACCACGAAACCTACCTTGCGATGAAGTCGTACCTCGATACGCAGAAGCAGGAATCAGGCGGCGTCATCCCGTCGATCATCGCCGCCTACCCCAACACGAAGGATGACGCAGGCCCGACGTACGAGGCGGAGAACGCGTCCCGCACGAGCGGGCTGACCGTCATGAGCGACCACCCCGGGTACACCGGGACGGGCTTCGTCGCCAACTACGGCAACGCGGGCGACGCCGTGACCTTCACGATCACGGCACCCGAGGCGCGGCGCTACAGTCTCGTCTTCCGGTACGCGAACGGTGCCGCCGGCGACGCGACGCGCACCGTCGCGGTCGACGGCACGACGGTGGGCACCGTCACGATGCCCACCGACGGCAACTGGAACAACTGGCACTTCGACGCCGACATCGTGACCCCGAGCCTCACGGCCGGGACGCACACCGTGACGATCTCGGTCGGCACCGGCAACAGCGGCTTCGTCAACCTCGACAACCTCGTGCTCGGCACCCTCGACACGAACTCCGTCGAGCTCGAGAACGCGGCGATCGCCGCGGCGGGGGCAACCCACATCGAGATGTCTCAGGGCGACTCGATGCTCTCGGCGCCCTACTTCCCCGACCACAACAAGCAGATGACGAACGACCTCCGGGCGTGGCAGAAGAACTATTACGACTTCATCACCGCCTACGAGAACCTCCTCTACGGACCCGACGTGCACTCCGTCGACTCCGGCTCGCAGTTCGTCTCGATCGCGGGTCAGTCCACGTCGGGCGACGCCTCCGCGAACACGATCTGGACGAACGTGAAGAAGACGGCGAACGACGACGTCATCCACCTCATCAACCTCATCGGCAACGACAACACGTGGCGCGACGCGGGCAAGACGACGACGCCCGTGCTGACCAACCTCGCGGTGAAGTACTACATCGGGCCCGACGAGAACCCCACCGCGGTGCGCGTGGCCACGCCCGATGCCGGGAACGACGCGAGCACGAGCCTCAGCTACACCGTCGGCACGGACTCCTCCGGGCGCTACCTCAGCTTCACGGTGCCGCAGCTCAAAGCGTGGGACATGATCTACGTCGACCGCGGCTTCACGACCCCGAGCGCGAACCGCTATGAAGCAGAGAACGCGATCCGTACGAACGTCGGCACGAACACCGACCACGCCGGCTACACCGGCACCGGTTTCGTCGACAACTTCTATCAGGCCGGCAGCGGCGTCTCGTTCACGATCAACGCGGCCACCGCGGGCAACTACCACCTGACGCTGCGTTACGGAAACGGCGGATCCACCGCGACGCGGGTCGTCGCGGTCGACGGCCAGCAAGTCGCCACCCCCACCTTCCCCGCGCAGGGGACGTGGGACTCGTGGACGACGCTCTCCGTACCCGTGACGCTCACCGCGGGCCTGCACACCGTCGTCGTCTGGTGCACGGGCAGCGTCGGCGCGATCAACCTCGACAATCTCACGGTAGGACCCTGACCCGGTGACAGAATCTCCCCTCCCCGACACCGACTGGTGGCGCAGCAGTGTCGTCTATCAGCTCTATCTCCGCTCCTTCGCCGACAGCGACGGCGACGGGATCGGCGATCTCGGCGGCGTGACGGCGCGGCTCGACCACATCGCGCGACTCGGCGTCGACGCGATCTGGCTCAACCCCTGCTACCCGTCGCCGAACCGGGACGGCGGGTACGACGTCGCCGACTACACGGTCGTCGATCCGCTCTACGGGGGGATGCCGGCGTTCGAGCGACTGCGGGACGCGTGCCGGGCGCGGGGCATCCGACTCATGATGGACCTCGTTCCGAACCACTGCTCGGATCAGCATCCCTGGTTTCAAGCGGCGCTGCGCGCGGGCGCGGGGTCGCCGGAGCGCGCCCGGTTCCACTTCCGCGAGGGCCGGGGGTCGGGGGGAGAGGAGCCTCCGAACAACTGGCGCTCGACGTTCGGCGGCCCCGCGTGGACGCGGGTACCCGACGGACAGTGGTACCTGCACGCCTTCGACACCTCGCAGCCCGACTTCAACTGGGAGCACTCCGAGGTCGCGGAGATGTTCGACGGTGTCTTGCGCACCTGGTTCGATCGCGGCGTGGACGGCTTCCGGATCGATGTCGCCTACGCGATGGTGAAGGCGCCGGGGCTGCCCGACCTCGACGACCCCGAGGGTGACAACCCGTACCTGTGGAACCAGCCCGGCGTGCACGCGATCTTTGAGCGATGGCGCCGCATCGCGGACAGCTACACGCCTCCGCGCACGCTCCTCGGCGAGGTGTGGCTTCCTCCCGCGGCGATCGCTGACTACGTGCGGCCCGGAGAGCTGCACCAGGCGTTCTACTTCGATCTCATGCAGCAGCCCTTCGAGGCCGCCGCGTTCGAGCGTTCCGTCCGGGAGACCTTCGCGGCCCTCGACCCGGCCGGCGGTGGCCCCGCATGGGCGCTCAACAGCCACGACGTGCACCGCTCGGTCTCGCGCTACGGACTCGTCGAACCCGAGCCGGTGCGCAGCGCCGACCCCAACGCGCTGCGCACGCGTGCGCGGGGGCGCGTCGACGTCGCTCTCGGCACGTCGCGGGCCACGGCCGCACTGATGTTTGTGCTCGGCCTTCCTGGGTCCGTGTTCCTCTTCCAGGGCGAGGAGCTCGGTCTCCCCGAGGTGCAGGACCTTCCCGATAGCGCGCGGCGCGACCCGATCTGGGAGCGCTCCGGCGGCGAGGAGCACGGGCGTGACGGATGCCGCGTGCCGCTGCCGTGGTCGGGCGATGCGCCGCCCTTCGGATTCACGGAGGGCATCTCATGGCTTCCGCTACCCGATTGGTTCCGCGACTTCACGGTTGCCCGCGAGGAGCACGACGAGAGTGTCCTGAGCTTCTACCGTGAGGCGATCGCCACGCGACGGACGATCGATCCCGCCGCGCCCCTTGAGTGGATCGCCACGGAGCGAGATGACGTGCTCGCTTACAGGCGCGGCGCCTTAACGTGTGTCGTGGTCTTCGGAGGGGAGCCGTTCAAGGCGCCCGTCGGCTGGGGCTCGCGGGTCCTCTCCAGCAGCTCCGCCCCCGACTGTCCGACCGACACCGCCTCCTGGTTTCGCGTCTGATCCTGTCCGGCTGGGAGGTTCAGGTGGCTCGCGGAGTGCTCGCGCCCAGGCGCGTAATCGGGTTCGGAAGCTCCCGGTTTAGAGCAGGCTGGGGGCGATGTGGTTGGTGAGGTTGCTGACGCAGAGGGTGGAGCCGAGCATATGTTCGAAGCATTCGTTGAGGGGTTCGGTGGGGCCGGTGGGGGGTCGAATTAGGGTGGTGAAGGCGGCGGACGGCTCGAGTCAGGCTTCGGAGCTCGGACGGATACGGTCTCGGCATACGACCACTTCTCCTCTCAGAAGCTGCGACATCCTCTCAACCACCGTTCCGGGAAGCCGAGGCAAGACTAAAGGTGTCCGGACAGGCGGGTCACGCCCCGAGTGCTTGCTACGTGCGTTGAGACGCACGTGTCACTCCCTGCGCCCGACGATCGTACGCGCGGCGCGGCGCGCCGCAGCATCCGACATGTGAGTGTCGGTGCACGTCGCCCGGACGCTCCGAGTGAGACCGCCATATACCCGGATGGCGCGCGAATCGAGTCGACGCTCGTGAGTGCTTTTCGTCCCGGTGCGTGCCCGGCGGAATAGTGTGTGACGAACGGATGCCGCGGTCGGGCGTGACGAGCAGGGGGAGTTCTCCGGGCACTCTGCGGGACGGGGGAGCGGTGAACCAGGGTGAGGTGTTCCTTCACGCGCTGATAGGCACGACGGCTGTGCTCGGTGGGACTCTCCTTTTCGTGTGGCGAATCGAGATCAGCCGCGCGATGCGAACGTTCGGCGGGGATGAGTCGTCTCGCTTCTTCAGGGGTCCGAAGCCGAACCAGCTGATTCCGACCAGCGCTGGTTTCGTGCTCATCGGCTTGGTCAACGTCGTTATGGCAGGGGCGAGCGGGGGCATCGTCCAGGGCGCCGCGGCGCCCGGAGTTCTCATTCTGTCCTACGTTGCGCTACTCGGCTCCACGGGGCTGTTGATTGCGTCTCCATGGCTCATGCGCACCGCGACCGTGGGGACGAGGACTTCTCTCGGCATAGGTTTCGGGGTGCTGAGTTCGACGCTTTGCGCCTTTCTCGTCTCCGTCGGGTTCGCGGGAATATGAGCTCCCGCGCGAGTCGGAACGACCCCGCCTTTTCAGGATGCGAGGTCGCTTGCGCACATCGCACCCCTCGGATGGCGCCCCTGAGCGGGGCGTGTTCTCTCACCGCCGCTTAGGCCGTAGGAGCTCAGGACCTCGACGTGCAGCGGTCTGAAGCCCTGATGAGACGAGATCTCCATCAGGGCTTCGTCGTCCCGGCCGAGACCGGGCTGCGCGAGCACCGCGTCACCTCTCCGTCATCCACCCACCGCCCGCCGCCCGACGATCGCACTGACGGCGCGGCGCAGCATCCGGCCCCGTGAGGCACGACGCACCTCGCTCAGACGCGGCACGATGAGGCCGATCGCACAGCGGGCGCGGGTGGGCGGGAATGAGTCGGCGGTGGTCATGGCGGGTCCTTTCAGCGGCTGGCGTGGTGCCATGACATTTCTACGAACGGATGCCGCGGCCACGACACGACGGAACGTGCAGTGTCGCGGACTGTCGCCGCTGCACCGAGAACTGGTCGAAGTGCACAGTCCCCTCTTCCCGCGCGAGGGACAGAGTGGGTGACATGAGCCCTTCCCCCCTCACCTACACGGTCATCGATCACCTGCTCGATCGCCTCACCGCCCTCGGCGTCGAGCGTATGTTCGGGGTGCCCGGCGACTTCACGTTGACGATGCTCGATCGTGTCGAGGCCCATCCCGACATCGACTGGGTCGGATGCAGCGCCGAGCTCGGCGCCGCCTATGCCGCCGACGGCTACGCCCGTGTGCGCGGCCTCGGGGTGGTGTGCACGACCTTCGGGGTGGGGGAGCTCAGCGCCATCAACGGCATCGCCGGGAGCTACGCGGAGCGGGTGCCGGTCATCCACGTCGTGGGCGCTCCGTCGACAGCCACGCAGCGTGCCGGTCGGCCCACACATCACACGCTCGGCGACGGCGACTTCAAGCACTTCCTGCGCATGCACGCCGAGGTGACGGCCGTCCAGGCGTCGCTCACGCTCGAGAACGCGACCTCCGAGATCGACCACGTCATCCGCGAGGTGCTCGATCGTCGACTTCCCGGGTACATCGTCATCCCCGCCGATGTGGGCCTCGCCGAGGTCGAGCCGTCGACCCGGGGGCTCCTGCGCGCGCACGACCAGACGAACGCGCGTGCTCTCGCACGTTTCCGTGACGCGGCGGCACCGCTCATCGCCGACGCCACGCGTCCCGCAGTCCTCGCCGACATCCTGGTCGAACGCTTCGGCGCCGAACCCGCCCTCGCGAACCTGCTCGGCACCGGCATCCCGCACGCCACACTGCTGTGGGGTCGGCGCGTCGTCGACGAGTCAGCCGCCACGTTCGTCGGCACGTACGTGGGCGCAGCGAGCCGCGAAGTCGTGCGCGCCACCGTGGAAGACGCCGACGCACTCGTGCAGATCGGCACCCAGTTCACCGACCTCACCTCGGGGTTCTTCAGCCAGCATCTGCCGGAGTCCGGCACGATCGTCATCGACGGCACGACCTCGTCCATCGGCGGCGTCACCTATGGCCCGATCGCCATGACGAACGCGATCGACGTCATCACCGAACTCGTCGCGGCGCGCACCGCGCGCATGCCGGCGCCGCCGTCCGAGCGGCCTCCGGCGTTCCCGGCGCCCGCGCCGAACGACGCCCTCAGGCAGGATTCGCTGTGGGCCACCGTCAGCGCCTGGCTGCGACCCGGCGATCTCGTCATGGCTGACCAGGGCACCTCGTTCTACGGGATGGGCGCCCACCGACTGCCCGCCGACACCCTGTTCATGGGGCAGCCCCTGTGGGCATCGATCGGCTATACGCTCCCCGGCATCCTGGGCGCGGCGCTCGCCGCTCCGGTGAGGCGTCCTGTGCTCCTCATCGGCGACGGGGCGGCACAGCTCACGATCGGCGAACTCGGCACCCTCGCGCGCCGGCACGTGCCGGCGGTGGTCGTCATCGTCGACAACAGCGGATACACGGTCGAGCGCGCCATCCACGGGCCCGACGCCGACTACAACGACATCGCCGCCTGGGACTGGGTGGGACTCGCCACCGCCCTCGGCGCCACGCGGTCGGTGCGTGTCGACACCGTCGACGGACTTCGCGAGGCACTCGAGATCGCCCGCGCAAACCCGCACGGACTTCATGTCGTGACCGCCTCGGTTCCCCGCGACGACGTGCCGCCCCTCCTCGAGGCCATCGCCGAGGCCGCCGCGCGCGCGAACAGCCGCGCATGAACCGCCCGCGACTGGACCCGCCCGTCCGCCGGGCGCGCCGCCGCAGGCGCTGGGCGCTCGCGGGCGTCTTCGCCCTCACGGCCGCCCTCATCGTCGTTCCGTCGGCCGTCGTGCGCCACGTCGTGCAGCAGCAGGATGCCGCCTCCCTCGCGTCGTTCTACGAGGTACCCGCCGACCTTCCCGCCGGATCTCCCGGGGAGATCATCCGCATGCGCGCGATCCCCGAGGCACCGCAGGGCGCGCAGGCCTGGCGCATCATCTATCACACGCGCGATCTGCAGGGTCGTGACATCGCGGCATCCGCCGTCGTCGTCGAGCCCACCGTGCTCGCCCCGCACGACGGACGCGTCGTCGTCGCCTGGGGGCATCCCACCACCGGTGCCGCACAGAACTGCGCCCCGTCGCTCGCCACCGACCCGTTCGAGCTGATGGAGGGACTCGACACGATGCTCGCGGCCGGGTTCGCGGTCGTCGCTGCCGACTACCCGGGCATGGGTGTCGCCGGAGCGTCGTCCTACCTGCTCGGCGTCCCGGAGTCGAACAGCATGCTCGACGCGGTGCGCGCCGCCCGGCAGCTGCCGTCCTCCGACCTGAGCAACCAGGTGCTGCTCTGGGGCCATTCGCAGGGTGGGCAGGCCTCCCTGTTCGCCGCACAGCGCATCGGCTCGTATGCCCCCGAGCTGCATCTCGTCGCCGTAGCGGTCGCCGCGCCCGCCGCCACCTTGCCGACCCTTCTCGACGACGACATCGGCGATATCTCTGGCGTGAGCATCGCCTCCTACGCGATCCCCGCGATGCAGGCCGCGTACCGCGACGCCTACCCGACCGACGATCTCGGCGCGATCCTCACCTCCGCGGGGGCGGCCGCGACACCGCAGATGTCGGGCCTCTGCCTCCTCGACCCCGAGCTGCATCGCATCGCCGGGCCGCTCATCGGCGCCTACCTCACCGCCGATCCCGCCAAGACGGAGCCGTGGGCGAGCATCCTCACCGAGAACAGTGCCGGAAACGCGCCGATCACCGTCCCGATCTTCATCGGCCAGGGTCTCGCCGACCAGCTCGTGCGGCCGACGTCGACCGAGGCATTCGCCGCGAAGCTCTGCGCCGCGGGGGAGAACCTCACCTTCCACCTCTACCCGGGCGTCAACCACGGGTGGGCCGCGTACCGCAGCCTTCCCGACGTCCTCCCGTTCTTCGAGACTGCCCTGCACGGCACCGTGACCTCCACGTGCGCGGCATCATGACCCGGGGGCGTCGCGGTGCGTCGGGAAGACAGCTGACCGTGGCAGCGGTGCCCTCTCGCGCATTCGGTCTCGCGCACGGCCGGGTGCACTAGCATCGGCCTCATCCACCAGGGTCCGGGGGAGAAGTCGTGCTGTATTGGGACAGTGCAGCGCTCGCGTGCGTGGATGCCGCGATCGCTGATGCACGCGAGGGTCGTCCTCGTGTACTCGTCGTGCACGGCGGCCCGGGATCGGGGCGCTCCAGCTTCCTGCGTGAGGTGCTGACGCGCGTCGAGGCTGCGGGGCGGTTTGTGGTGCGCACGGGCAACGGGGATGTCACTGGAGAACGGCAGCTCCAGGGCCTCGCCGGCCTCGGGGTCGAGGTGGTCGCGGCCCGCGTCGGAGAAGCGCCGAACTCCCTCGAAGCGGATCAGGCGCTGCGCGATGCGGTCGACGCCGACACCGAACGCGCGCCGCTGGTCATTGCGATCGACGACCTGCAGTGGCTGGATCCGGAGTCGGTGAGCGCTCTCGCACACCTCATGGCCGGGGCGGTCGCCGAGCGGCTCCTGTTGGTCGTGACGACCGGTCACTTCGAACCGTTCCAGCACCCCGACTGGCAGCACCTCGTCGCGGTGAGCCCCCTCGTCGTGCCGATAGAGCTCGAGCCGCTGCCGTGGGAGACCGCGGTGCGGGTGGCGAAAGATGTGCGCCCTGAGCTCGACACCCAGGTCGCTCGTCTGCTGTGGGAGCACACGCAGGGGAACCCGCTGTTCTACGCCGCGACACTGCGCCGGGCAACCCTCGCCGACCTCGAGCGCATGGAGCAGTTCCCCGCGCCCGACGACTATGCCCGTGCGATCGAGGTGCGACTCGCCGGCCTCGGCCCCGATGCCGTCGCGCTGGCCCGAGCCGCCGCGGTCATCGGTGCCGGGTGGATGCCGCTTGCCGACGCCGCGTACGTCGCCGAACTCGACGATCCCACCGCGGCCCGCGACATCCTCGACCGGGAGTTCGTGCTCGAGGGGCGCGCGGCGAAATACGGCGTCGAGGTGCGCTTCGTGCACGCGCTCGTGCAGGCGAGCGTCGCCCAGTTCATCCCGGTCGCCGACGCTGCTCGCCTGAACTCCCGCGCCGTCGCGGTGGCCGCGGACGAACCCGCGGAGCTGCGTCACCGCTACGCGGCCGCGACCACCCACGACGAGCAGCTCGTGGGCCAGCTCGTCGAGGCCGCCGAGCGGCAGGGTTCCGAACGCGCGCACCGGCTCGCGGCGACCTACTTCGATTGGGCCGCCCGGGTGTCGGGCGACGGCGCCGAGCGCAGTCGGCTGCGGATGGAGTCGTTCTACCAGTGGATCCTCGCCGGGCGGGTCGAGCTCGTGCGCGACAGGCTCCCCGACATCCGTCAGGCGCGCGATCGCGCCGGCGCCGCGCTCGTGCAGGGGATGCTGCTCGCGCACGACAACGACTGGCTCGGTGCGATTCGCGTGCTCGCGCCAGCTGCGGCATCGGCCGGCGCGACGCTGACCGCATATCGCATCGAGGTTCTTCTCGCGTGGAGCACGATGTGCGCGGGAGGAGCGACCGCAGACATCCTCGGTCACATCTCCCGAGCGGAATCCATGCCCGCACGTGACGACGCGCTCGCCGGACTCGTCACCTTCGCCGCCGCGCTCATGATGGGCCGCAGCGATCTCGGCGAGCGAGTGCAGGCGGAGCTGCTGCGTCTGCCCGCCCGTCCCGCCGCCGTGCCGATGGATGACACGTACTGGCTCGCCTGGCAGGGGCTCGGTCTCGGCTTCGACGGCCGCCTCGAAGAGGCCATCGAGCCGCTGCGTGAGGTCGACGCGCGCATGGCGACCGGATTCGTCGACGTCGGAGATGGTCTGACGCGTGCCTTCCTGGGCTGGTGCTACCAGCTGCTCGGCGCCGCGGATGTCGCGACCCCCTACTTCCGCGCCGCGGACGCGCTGCGGCGTGCACGCCCACACCCTCTGACCACCGCGATCATCGCGGGCGGTCACACCCATCGCGGCGAGTGGGATCAGGCTGCCGAGCTCTTCGAGGCCGTGCACGGCGTGTTGCGCGACACCCCCTGGCCCGAGGCGGTGATCGCGCTTCTCGCCGCGGAGGCGGCTTACCTCCATGCCCACGGCGACGCGTCCGAGCGTGCCGCGCTGCTCGCACGCTACCGCCGCTCCTACGGCGAGATCGTCGACGCGGCGCCTCTGGCCGGGCCTCTGGCGACGCCCTGGATGGCGACCGCCCACCTCTGGGCCGGCGAGCACGCCATCGCCCTCACGATCGCGGATGGTCTGCAGGCGCGGGGAGATCTCTCGTGGACCGGCAGCACCGCCGACTGGATCCGTGCGCTCGTGACCGAGGCGCGTGGGGATGTGACCGGTGCGCTGACGCTTCTGCAGCGGGCCGCGGCATCCGCCTCGGACGACATCCCGATCCTGCCCGCCCATGTCGCGGCCGACCTGGCACGCGTGGCCGCGGCGGCGGGCGACGCCGGCCTCGCCGCGTCGTCCCGCGCCCGCGCCGACGCGATCTACCGTCGGGTGGGCGCAGCCGGATACGTCGACCCCGCGGCCCCCGCCGACGCCCCGAACCTCGCAGTCGCCGTGGTGTCGGCGCCGGTCTCCGAGGTGCCCGACGACCTCGAAGCGCTCTCCGAACGGGAGCGAGAGGTCGTCGCGCTGGTCGTGAGGGGGATGAGCTACGCCCAGATCGCCCGCGAACTGTACATCACGCGCAGCACGGTCGGGTTCCACCTGTCGCGCATCTACGCGAAGACCGGCACCACGTCGCGGCACGAGCTGTGCGAACTGCTCGCGCAGGTCTGAGCGTCCCTCGCCCGGTCAGCGCTCGGGTGCGATCGTCCCGTAAGCGCTCGCATCCCAGTCGAGGATGCGCCATCCGATCACCACGCCCTCGATCAGGAACGGGTCGCCGGCGGTGAACCGTTCCGCGGCCGCGCGGTCGCGGAACACGGCCATCGACCCGTCCGCGACGGGGTCGGCGAACGTGCCGATCAGCAGGAGGTCGCCCGAGGAGGCGAACTCCTTCAGGTAGGCGAGGTGGCGGGGGTACACCTCGCGCGCCCGCGTCATCCCCTCGGCGCTGAGTGTCTCGTAACGGCATACGGCGAGCGGCATGTGCTCTTCCTCTCCACGGTGGCGGCGCGGTGGCGCCACCGTTCAGTATCCGCGCTCCCGTGAGCGTGGATCACGGGAGCGTCAGCCCGCGTTCCTCGCACAGGCGGGTGATGAGGGCGAGCTGACGGCGGTTGAGGTCGATCAGCTCCTCGATCTCGCCCTTCGCGGCGACGTTCGTCTCGAAGTCGTGCTGGGCGAGCGCCGCGGCTATGGCATCCTGTCGCTTCGCGACGATGAGCAGGATCGCCCCCTGCAGCCCGGCGAGCATGCTGAGGAACAGGTTGAGCAGGATGTACGGGTAGGGGTCCCACTGCACGGCCGTCGCGTTGACGATCGCCCACACGACCATGAACACGACGAACCCGATGATGAAGCCCCACGAGCCCATGCCGTTGCGCAGGCGGTCGGCGGCGCGCTCGCCGCGGGTCAGCTGTTGCGTGGCCTGGTCGTGCCAGTTGGTGATCGGTCGCTGCATGGCGCCGATCATAGAGATCGATCGGATGCCGCGGCTCGATGTCCGCGGCGGCGATCAGATCTCGACGGCGCTGTCGGGTGCGACGCGGCCCGACAGCGAGACCTCGCCGCCCAGCCAGCGGGTGCGGAGCCTGCAGCCCTCGCCCTGGGTGATGTCGAGGTCGCGCGCCACGAGTCCGGTGAGCCGCACCGCGGCGGCTCCGGTCGCCGGATCCTCCACGATGCCCATGTCGGGCGCGAACATGCGGGATCGCACCGTGCCCGCCGTCTCGTCCGCCCACGCCCACAGATAGTGGTGGCCCTCGGTGAACGTGGCCGGGTCGAGGGCGTCGATCTCGGCCGGCGAGCCGAGCTGCCGGAACGCGAAGTCGGGGGTCCATTCGGGGCGGGCGCGCACGGCGACATCCTCGCCGTCGATGTCGATCACGACGCGACCCGCCGGCACCTCGAGGGCGGCGACCGGGGTTCCTCGGCGGGCGAGCCACCAGGCGGTGCCGACGCTCGGGTGCCCGGCGAAGGGCAGTTCGCGGGCGGGCGTGAAGATGCGCACCTGCGCGGCGTCGGGGGTGATCTCACCGATGAAGACCGTCTCGGAGTAGCCGAGCGCCTCGGCGATGTGCTGCTCCCGCCCGGCCGAGGCGGCGCTGCTCAGCACGATGCCGAGGGGGTTGCCCGAGCCTCCGTCCGCGTCCGTGAACACCCGCACGACATCGACCTGCACTCCGAAGCTCATCCCGCCACGCTATCGGGCGCAGGGGTCGGGGGTCGGCGTGGCCGTCGTCGGTGGACACACACCGAGCGCCGTCACCCGGCCGCGCTGTCGACGATCGCGAGCGAGCGGATGCCGCGACGCCCGCGTTCCTCGTCGAGCACCGCGAGCAGCCGATCGCGCGTGCCGCGCCCGTGCGCGAGGGTGAGCGCGGCAGCGCGGTCGGCGTCGCGGTGTGCGACGGCGTCGATGATCGCCGCGTGCTCATCGCGGGCGTGGGCACGGGATGCCGCCGAGCGCACCTCGAGCCAGCGCACCCGGGCGAGGCGGGTGATGGTGTCGGCGACGGCGGCGGCGAGGAACGCATTTCCTGATGTCGCCGCGAGGGCGTGGTGGAAGTCGCCGCCGTCGCGCAGGCCCGTCTCGGGGTCGTCGTGGGAGCGGTGGGTGTCGACGAGCTCCCGCAGGGCGGCGAGGTCGGGGTCGGATGCGCGGTCGACGGCGAGGCGCACAGCGGCCACCTCGACGATCTCGCGGTACTCCATCGCGGCGCGCACCTCGGCGATATCGAGGGGCGCGACTGCCCATCCGCGCTCGGTGCGCACGGTGAGGCCTTCGCCGCCGAGGCGAAGGAGTGCGGCGCGGATGGGCGTGCGCGAGACGCCGAGGCGGCTCTCGAGCGCGCGTTCCGACAGCCGCTCGCCGGGGGAGAGGTCGAGGGTCAGGATCGCGATGCGCAGCTGGCGGTAGGCGCGGGCCTCGCCGGGTTCGTCCACCGGTGCTCCCTTCTGGTATACCAAAGCGGTATACCGATCGTCTCACGAGCCCCGAACCGAGGTCAACGCATGACGCGCATCCCTCCCCGCGCTTGGATCATGCTCGCGCTCGGCATCGCCGCGCAGGCCGCCGGCACCCTGCTCGTCTCCGCGCCCGTGTTCCTCATCCCGCTGCTGCACCTCGACCGGGGCCTCCCGCTCGCGCAGGCGGGACTCCTCTCCGCCGCCCCCACCGTCGGCATGGTGCTCACGCTCATCGCCTGGGGTCACCTGGCCGATCGACGAGGGGAGCGGGGCGTCATCGCGGGAGGACTCCTCCTCACCGCACTGCTCGCGCTCGCCGCCGCGGTGACCAGCGACCTCATCGGCCTCGGCGTCGCACTCCTCGCCGGCGGTGCGGCCGCCGCCAGCACGAACGCGGCGAGCGGCCGCGTCGTCGTCGGATGGTTCCCGCGCGACCGGCGCGGACTCGCGATGGGCATCCGGCAGATGGCCCAGCCCCTCGGCGTCGCGGCCGCCGCGGCCCTCGTGCCCGCGCTCGCGGGCTCCGCGGGCATCCCGGCGACATTCCTCGTGATCGCCGCGGCCCTCGCGATCATCGCGGCCGCCTGCGCGGCGGGCATCCGCAATCCGCCGCGGGCCGCGGCATCCGGCCCCGAGAGACCCGCCGTGAACCCCTATCGGGCGAGCGGGTTCCTCGCGCGCATCCACGCGGTGTCGCTGCTGCTCGTCGTGCCGCAGTTCGCCGTGTCGACCTTCGGCATGGTGTTCCTCATCTCGGCCCTGGGATGGGGCCAGGATGCCGCGGCCGCCCTCGTCGCGATCTCGCAGTTCGTCGGGGCGCTCGGCCGCATCGTCGTCGGCGTCCTGAGCGACCGGGTCGGCAGCCGCGTGCGCGTGCTGCGAGGAGTGGCCGTCTCGGCCGTCGTCGTCATGCTCGCGCTCGCCATGAGCGGTGCGTTCGCGTGGGCGGCCGTCGGCGGCGTCATCCTCGTGATCGCCGCGGTGGTGACCGTCGCCGACAACGGCCTCGCCTACACCTCGGTCGCGGAGGCGGCGGGCAGCTCATGGGTCGGCAAGGCGCTCGGCGTGCAGAACACCGGCCAGTTCATCGCGGCGTCCCTCGTCGGGCCGGGCATCGGCGCGCTCATCACGGCAACGGGCTTCGCGGGAGCGTACGCGCTCGTCGCGCTGGTGCCCCTCATCGCCGTGCCGTTGGTGCCCCGGCGCGACGTGCACCGCGACTGAGTCGGTGCGCGACCGGCGCGCGCCCTCACTCCGGTGCGGAACCCGCGAGCGCGCGCTTCACGTAGCCGACGATCGCGTTCGCATGTCCGTGGCCGAGTCCGTGCTCGGTCTTGAGCCACTCCACCACCTCCATGTGACGGTGGTCGTCGAGGCGATCGGCGACGAGGTCGAGCCAGTGCTGCACGGGCTGCCCGTACGTCTTCTCGATGCTCGGGAAGTACGAGACCGGACCCTGCAACTTGACCCCGACCGGCAGCTCCGGCGCGGGAACACGGTGTGCGCTCATCGCCCCATCATCGCGCGTCACTCGGCGCGCGAGAACTCCGACGCGCGCGCCACCTGGTCGGCGGTGAGGGCGACGCCGGTGTACCGCTCGAACTGGCGGGCGGCCTGCAGTGCGATCACCTCGGCACCCGTGATCACCGGCACGCCCGACTCGCGCGCCGAGCGCACGAGCGGCGTCTCCGACGGGAACGCCACGACATCGAAGACGACGGATGCCGCAGCCACCTGCTCGTGCGAGAACGCGAGAGCCGCGGCATCCGGCCCGTTCATGCCGAGCGGCGTGACGTTCACGAGCACGCCGGCGAACGGCTCGGGCTCGGTGTCCGTGAAGCGGTAGTCGTAGGCATCGGCGATCGTGCGTCCCGCGGCGAGGTTGCGGGCGAGCACGGTGACGTCGTCGAACCCGGCACCGCGGAACGCCGCGATCACCGCCTTCCCCATGCCCCCGGAGCCGCGCACGACGACCGGCAGCGCCGGGTCGACGGCGTGGCTCGCGAGAAGCGACGCGACCGCCTCGTAGTCGGTGTTCGACGCCGTCAGCACGCCGTCGTCGTTGACGATCGTGTTCACCGACGCGATCGCCGCTGCGGACTCCTCGACCACGTCGACGAGGGGGATCACCGCCTCCTTATAGGGCATCGACACCGAGCACCCGCGGATGCCGAGCCCTCGCACGCCCTGGATGGCGGCCGTGATGTCGGTGGGGGCGAACGCCTTGTAGACGAAGTTCAGTCCGAGCTCGTCGTAGAGGAAGTTGTGGAACCGCGTGCCGATGTTCGACGGGCGGGCGGAGAGGGAGATGCACAGCGACATGTCTTTGTTGAGGATCGGCACCTGGCCATTCTGCTCTCCGCACGGGACTAGCCTGAACTCGTGCCCCCGCGCATCGTCGTCGTCATCCCGTGCCGCGACGATGCCGACTACCTGGATGCCTGCCTCTCGGCCCTCGACCGTCAGACCCGACGCCCCGACGAGGTGATCGTCGTCGACAATGCCTCCACCGATGCGACCGCGGACGTCGCTCGCGCGCACGGCGCGACGCTGTTGCGGGAGGAGCGTGTCGGCATCTGGCCTGCCGCCGCCCGCGGGTACGACGACGCGGCGGCATCCGCCGACATCATCGCCCGGGTCGATGCCGACTCCCGTCCTCACCCCGACTGGGTCGCCCGCCTCGAACGGGCGTTCGCGGAGGACGAGGCCCTCGGCGTGCTCACCGGGGGCGCCGAGTTCTACGACTGCTCGCGGCTGGTCGCCTACCTCGGATCGCACTGGTACATCGGGGGCGGACGCGTATGGATCGGGCTGTGGCTCGGCATCCCGCTCGTCTTCGGCTCGAACTTCGCCATGCGCGTCGCGGTGTGGGAGCGCGTGCGCGATCGGGTGCGCCGCGCCGACCCCCACGTGCACGATGATCTCGACCTCACGATCCACCTGCACGCCGACGACGGGGTGCGATGGGACCGCACCCTCACGATGCCCGTGTCGGCGAGGCCGCTTGTACACGTCGGCGGACTCCTCCGCCGGGTGTGGCGGGTCGTCGAGACGTTCGCGGCGAGCTGGCCCGACGGGCGCTTCCGGGCGGCACGGCGCCAGGTGTCGAGCCTCGTAGACCCGCTCTCGTCGCCGTACGCGGACCCGCCCGGCGAGCCCACGGCCGGCTCCCACCCCGCCTAGGCTGGCCGCATGCAGGTCGAGTTCACCGCCGACATCTGGCGTTGGGAGGCCCGCGCCGAGCTGTGGTGCTTCGTCGCCGTGCCCGATGAGATCAGCGAGGCCCTGCACGAGCTGCCCGGGCCTCGTGCGGGCTTCGGTTCGGTGCCGGTCGAGGTCCGGCTCGCGGCATCCGTCTGGCGCACCTCGATCTTCCCGGAGACCGCGCGGGGCCGCTTCGTCCTGCCGCTGAAGAAGGCCGTGCGGCAGCGGTACGGACTCGGAGTCGGAGACCGGGTGACGGTGAGCATCGAGACGGTCGGGATCTGAACCCGCGCACCGTACACTGATGCCATCGCGCCGTGGGCGCGATTCACCGCCGCCGTATCGTCGAGGGGTCACGATGGCCGTCGCCAGCTCAGAGCGCCGCTTCCGCGCGCGCGTGATCGGCATGCTGGCCGCCGCGGTGGTCGCGCTCACCGTGGGTCTTGTCGCCCCGCTGAGCGCCCAGGCGGCAGCGCCCTCCGGCTGGCTCCACACCTCGGGGTCCAAGATCCTGGCATCGGACAACTCGGTGTACACGATCAAGGCGGTCAACTGGTTCGGGATGGAGACCTCGAACTGCGCTCCGCACGGGTTGTGGTCGATCTCCCTCGACCAGGGCATGCGCGAGATCGCGAGCATGGGCTTCAACACGATCAGACTGCCGTTCTCCAACGAATGCCTCGCGGCATCCTCGACGACGTCCATCAACCAGAATCTCAACCCGACTCTGGTCTCGCTCACCCCGCTCCAACTGATGGATGTCGTGATCGCGCGCGCCAAGGCCTATGGGCTCCACGTGATCCTCGATCGCCATCGTCCCGACTCCGGTTCCCAATCGGCGCTCTGGTACACGTCGCAGTACAGCGAGCAGAAGTGGATCGCGGACTGGACGATGCTCGCGAACCGATACCGGAACGACCCCACCGTGATCGGCGCCGACCTTCACAACGAGCCGCACGACCCGTCGTGCTGGGGCTGCGGGAACGCCGCCACCGACTGGCAGGCCGCGGCGACCCGCGCAGGCAACGCGGTGCTCGCCGCGAACCCCAACCTGCTGATCATCGTCGAAGGCGTCAGCACGCAGGCCGACGGGTCCACCACGTGGTGGGGCGGGGGTCTCAAGGATGTCGCGAAGAAGCCCGTCGTTCTGACGGTGGCGAACCGCGTCGTCTACTCGCCCCACGACTACCCCGCGTCGGTCTACAACCAGTCCTGGTTCGGTGCGGGGAACTATCCCGCCAACCTGCCCGGCGTCTGGGACGCGAACTGGGGCTACCTCCAGAAGCAGAACATCGCGCCGGTGTTCGTCGGCGAGTTCGGCACTCTGCTGCAGACGACGAGCGACCAGCAGTGGCTCGCGTCGATCGTGTCCTACATCCGCGCGAACGGACTTAGCTACGGGTATTGGTCGTTCAACCCGAACTCCGGTGACACCGGGGGTCTCGTCGCGGATGACTGGACGACTCCGGAGGCCGCCAAGCTCGCGGCGCTCGCGCCCATCCTGAGCCCCGTCACACCGCCGTCCCCGGCACCGCTCTCGCCGTCGGCCTCACCGTCGACGTCGCCGTCGCCGGTCCCGACGCCGACCGCGACGCCAGCGCCCTCCCCGATTGCGACGACGGCCCCGTCATCGCCGCCCGCGGCGAGCCCCGCTCCGTCGCCGACCGTGTCCGCCCCGCCCGTGGCGACGCCGTCGCCATCGGCACCGAAGCCGGTGACATCCGGAACCGTGACGACCGCCTGGCAGCTGCAGAGTGCCTGGCAGGCCGGCTATGTCGCGAACTTCGTCGTGACCGCCTCCAGCGCCGTGCACGGCTGGTCGATCTCGTGGTCCTCGCCGAGTGCCACCCAGATCGTGAGCGCCTGGGGGATGGGGTGCACCCTCGCCGGAACCACGATCACCTGCACCGGTAAGGACTGGGCCGGCCCCCTCAGCGTCGGCCAGAGCGTCTGGGTGGGGCTGCAGGTGGCCGCGACATCCGCGCCGGCCAACCCGGCGCTGACAGTGACCGCGAACTGACCTCGCCGAAGCGGTCATCGCTAGCCTGAGGGCATGCCCGAGACCCCGACCGATGCCTCGCTCATCGGGCGTGTGACGTCCTGGATGCTGCGCCGCACGCTGGTGCGGGCGTTCCTGCTCTACAGCCAGAAGCGCGGGCCGTTGCTCGCCGACAGCATCACGTACCGCGCGCTGTTCAGTCTCTTCGCGGCCGTGCTTCTGGGGTTCTCCGTCGCCCTGCTGTGGTTGCGGGGCAACCCTGACGCGCTCGCCGCGCTCGTGCGTGCCGTCGACGCGGCCGTCCCCGGCCTCGTCGGCGACGGCGGCATCGTCTCACTCGATGCGATCCCAGCGCCGACCGGCCTGACGATCGCCAGCATCATCTCGATCGTCGGTCTGATCGGTGCGTCGACCGGCGCCATCGGATCGATGCGCGCCGCCTTCCGTGAGCTCGCCGATGCCGGGCATGACGACACGTTCTTCCTCTGGGTGCAGCTGCGCAACCTCGGCGTCGCCGTGGGGATCGGAGTGCTGCTGATCGTGTCGGCGGCGGCCACGTTCTTCGGCACCGCCGCCGTGGGCCTGGTTCTCGGACTCCTGTCCCTGCAGGACGACGGCGTGGAGGCGGGCGTGATGACCCGGGTCGTCTCGGTCGTGGTCGTCCTGGTCCTCGACGCCGCGATCGTCCTGCTGCTCTTCACCGCGCTGATCGGCGTGCCGACCTCGTGGCGCGCCCGCCTGGCGGGCGCAGCCGTCGGCGGTGTCGGTCTCACCGTGCTGCAAGAGCTCTCCGGTCTGTTCGTCGGCGGTGCGGCCGCCAACCCGCTGCTCGCCACCTTCGCGGCGCTCATCGCCCTGCTGCTCTGGATCAACCTGTCTGCGCAGGTCATCCTGATCGCCGCAGCGGTCTGTGTGACCATCGCCGGGCAGCAGCACGACCGGGTGCACGCCCGCCACGGCGCGCGCACGATGGGGCAGTGGCGTCTGCGCATGGCGGAGGCCGCGGCATCCCGTGCGGAGGTCGAGGTGCGTGCCGCCCAGGCGGCGGAGGCCGCGGAACGGGAGCCGAAACCACCCCGCCGCGCCCGCCGAGACTAGGCTGACCGCATGTCCATCGCACGACTCACCGGCGGTCCCCTCGACGGCCAGCTGCTTCCCTTCGACGGCGACGACGACGAGATCATCGCCCCCTACGGCGAAGGCCAGATCGTCTACCGGCGCTCGGGTGATGCCGTCCAGACCGGCGCCGCCGACGGCCCCACCGAGGTGCCTTTCGCGTACGTCGAGGCCACCGAGCCGATCAACCCGGATCCCGACGGCCGCGACGAGTGAGCGCGGAACCCACGCGCTCCCTCGAGGTCGAGCGCAGCTACGACGTCGACGCCGACACCCCGCTTCCCGACCTCACCACGCTCGGCCTCACGGTCGGTGATCCCGAGCCGCGCGACCTCGACGCGCGCTACTTCGACAGCGCTGGCGCCGCCCTCGGCCGCGCCGGCGTCGCCGTGCGCCGCCGGACCGGCGGGCCCGACGAAGGCTGGCATGTCAAGATCGCCACGCCCGAGGGAAAGCTCGAGTGGCACTGGCCGCTCGACATCGACAGCGACCCCGATCAGGTGCCCCCCGCGGTCGCCGAATCGGTCGGGCGCTGGTCGGCGGGCCCGTTCGCTCCGCTCGCGCGCATCCGCAACGCCCGCACCGCGTATGCGGTCTCGGATGCCTCGGGCACCCCGGTCGCCGAGCTCGTCGACGACCGCGTGCAGACCGTCGACGAGCGCACCGGACGCGAGCTCGCCTGGCGTGAGTGGGAGGTGGAGCTCACCCCCGACAGCCCCGTCGCCCCGGCAGAGTTCTTCGCCCGCATCGACGCCGCGGTGGCGGCGGCCGGCGGGCGGGTGGCGGCATCCGATTCGAAACTGGCCCGCGCCCTCGGATTCTGACCCAGCCGTACGACGAAGGGGCCGCCGCGGAACTCCGCGGCGGCCCCGTCGTCGTACGGCGATCAGAAGTTGATCATGTGTCCTGCGAGACCGTGGAAGCCCTCCTGCAGCGCCTCCGACAGCGTCGGGTGCGTGTGCACGTTGCGGGCCAGTTCGAGCGCGGTCAGGTCCCACTTCTGGGCGAGCGTCAGCTCGGGCAGCAGCTCCGAGACATCCGGCCCGATCATGTGGGCGCCGAGCAGCTCGAGGTGCTCGCTGTCGGCGATGAGCTTCACGAAGCCGACGGGCTCGCCGAGGCCGTGCGCCTTGCCGTTCGCCATGAACGGGAAGGTCGCGACCTTGATGTCGTGACCGGCGTCCTTGGCCTGCTGCTCGGTGAGGCCGAACGAGGCGACCTGCGGCGAGCAGAACGTCGCGCGTGGCATGAAGCGGTAGTCGCCCAGCGTCTGGGTCTCGGCGCCGCCGATCGTCTCGGCCGCCACGACCGCCTGCGCCTCGGCCACGTGGGCCAGCTGCAGCTTGGCGGTGACATCACCGATCGCGTAGATGTGCGGCACGTTGGTGCGCATGTAGTCGTCGATGCCGATCGCCCCGCGGTCGGTGAGCGCGACACCCGTGGTCTCGAGTCCGAAGCCGGTCACGTTCGGCGCGAAGCCGATCGACATGAGCACCTTGTCGGCCTCGACCGACCCCTGCGCGCCGCTCTTGTTGTCGGTGTAGGTGACGGTCACCTTGTCGCCCGAGTCGACGACCGACTCGACCTTGGTGGAGGTGAGCAGGGTGATGCCGTAGTTCTTGTACTGCTTCGCGATCTCCTTGGAGACGTCCGCGTCCTCGTTCGGGAGCGCACGGTCGAGGAACTCGATGATCGTGACCTCGACGCCGTAGTTGGAGAGCACGTACGCGAACTCCATGCCGATGGCGCCGGCGCCGACGATGACGATCGAGCGCGGCAGGTCGCGCGCGAGGATCTGCTCCTCGTACGTCACCACGTTCTGGCTCAGGGTGACCCCGGGGAGCAGACGCACGGTCGAGCCGGTCGCGATGATCGCGTTCGAGAACGTGACGCGCTCGGTCTGGCCGTCGGCCTTGGCGACATCGATCGTGTTCGCGTCGACGAAGGTCCCGCGGCCGTCGTACTCGGTGACCTTGTTCTTCTTCATCAGGTAGTGGATGCCCTTGACGCGGCCGTCGGCCACCTCGCGGCTGCGGTCCCACGCGACCCCGTAGTCGAAGGTGACGGAGCCTTCGATGCCGAAGAGCTTCGCCTTGTGGGTGAAGGTGTGGGCGAGCTCCGCGTTCTTCAGGAGCGCCTTCGAGGGGATGCACCCCACATTCAGGCACACACCGCCCCAGTACTTCTCCTCGATGATCGCGGTGGACAGACCGAGCTGGGCGCTCCGAACGGCCGCGACGTAACCGCCGGGACCCGCGCCGAGAATGACGACGTCGTAATGAGGCATGGTTCCCAGCCTAGTCCGCCCGGGACCATCGGATGCCGCGTCGGCCGCCGTGCGAAGCCGCTCCGTCATGGCGTCGGACAGCGCGACTATCGAGCGGGAATGAACCGGCGAACCGGGCGCGGTCGACCGGATCGCATCGGATAGTCTGGACGGGAAGGAGGAGCAGAACCGTGGACGAGAACCAGCCCGGCGCCGGCGACATCCGGCGCGGCGCCAGCGACGCGCAGCGACCCGCGCACGACACGACGCAGACGTTCGGTCACGATTCCGACCTGTCCTTCGTTCCCTTCGGCAGCGAGCTGACCGAACCGGAGATGGCGGCGATCGAGGCCCTTCCGACCGGCTCGGCACTGCTCATCGTGCGCTCCGGTCCCACGGCGGGCGCCCGCTACCTCCTCGACGCCGATGTGATGACCGTGGGTCGTCACCCCGATGCCGACATCTTCTTCGACGACGTGACCGTCTCCCGCCGGCACGCCGAGATCACCCGGGTAGGCGCGGCGTTCGAGATCGTCGACCAGCGTTCTCTGAACGGCACCTACGTCGACGGCGAGCGGGTGGACCGCGCGACACTCGCGAACGGCGACGAGGTGCGCATCGGAAAGTTCCGACTCAACTTCTTCGGCTCGCCCGCCGATCTGGCCGCCGCGCCGGAGGCGTGATGCCGGTCGGCGCCTCCCGCTCGAGCAGTGCGCCGAGCGGGCTTCTGAGCATCGGCCAGGTGCTCGCGCGACTCGCTCCTGATTTCCCGTCGCTGTCGTCGAGCAAGCTCCGCTTCCTCGAGATGCAGGGAATCGTCGCGCCGCGCCGCACCGACAGCGGATACCGCAAGTTCGCGGCATCCGATGTCGAACGCGTGCGTCTCGCGTTGACGCTGCAGCGGGATCACTACCTGCCTCTGAGCGTCATCCGCGACTACCTCGACGATCTCGACGCCGGTCGCACCCCTGAGATCCCGGTGAGCGTCCCGTCCGCGATCGTGACCCCGGCCCGCCGCTACCGGCGCGACGAACTGCTGCGCGAAGCCGGGGCTCCGGCGCAGCTGCTCAACGACGCCGTGACCACGGGCCTGATCCCGCCGGCGGACCCCTTCGACGACCGCGCGCTGACCATGCTGCGATCGCTCGTCGGCCTCGACCGACACGGCATCGGCCCGCGTCACCTGCGCGCGCTCATGCAGGGAGCCAAGCGGGACATCGCGCTCATCGAATCGGCGCTCGCGCCGCTGCTGCACCGCACCGATGCGAGCGCACGCGGACGCGCAGGCGAGGCGGCGCCGGAGCTGGCCCGTCGACTCGACGAAGTGCGCTCGGCGCTCGTTCGACGCGGACTCGACGAACTCGGGATCTGAGTGCGACACGCCGGGGCCCGAACTTCGGATGTCGTTGCTCGGGCCGGGTCGCTCCTCTAGCGTGGAATCACCCGAACAGCAGAAGGAGGACGCGAGCATGAACGCTGGCGAACCCATCGGTGGCACCTTCTCGGAGGGCCTGCTGTTCACCGACGGCCTCCCCGCGATGGATGACGAGGTCGGCTACCGCGGCGCCGTGGCTGCGCGCGCGGCCGGCATCACCTATCGTCAGCTCGACTACTGGGCCCGCACCGAGCTCGTCGAGCCCACTGTGCGCAGCGCCACCGGATCGGGGTCGCAGCGCCTCTACGGCTTCCGCGACATCCTGGTTCTCAAGCTCGTCAAGCGCCTGCTCGACACCGGCATCTCGCTGCAGCAGATCCGCACCGCCGTCGAGCAGCTGCGAGCTGCCGGCATCCGCGATCTCGCCGGCACCACGCTCATGAGCGACGGCGCCTCGGTCTACCTCTGCACGTCGAACGACGAGGTCATCGACCTCGTCAGCCGCGGCCAGGGTGTGTTCGGCATCGCCGTCGGCAAGGTGCTGCACGAGGTCGAGTCGACTCTGCTCGACTTCGATCCGCAGGCGCCGGACCCGGCGGACGAGCTCGCCGCACGTCGCGCGCAGCGCTCGGCCTGAGCGCGGGGTCGTCGCCGCATCCGTGAGAGCGGATGCCTCATCCGCGCGCCCGCGCAGAGATCGCCGGCCGTCCGTTCACGATGCGACGGGCGGTGTCGTCGGCGGACTCAGACGGTCGCGTCACCCGGCGTCGGGATGCGACCGGCACGCATGACGCGGTCGAGCAGCGAGTCGAAGTCGGCTGCGAGCTCCTGTGCGGAATCTCCGGGCCAGATGTGCAGCGGCTTCGCCGCGCCCTGCGCCTGCTGCAGAGAGGTGCGCTCGGGCAGCTGCGGGGTGAGCACGAGCGGACCGAACATGTCGCGCAGCTCCTTGATGCGGAACTGGTGCTCGATCGACTGCGGGCGCACCCGGTTGACCACGATGCCGAGCGGCTGGAGGCGGGGGGAGAGGCCCCGGCGGATCTCCTCGATGGCGCGCAGTGCGCGGTCGGCGGCAGCAACGGAGAACAGGCCCGGCTCCGTGACGACGATGACGCGGTCGCTCGCCGCCCACGCGGTGCGCGTGAGGGCGTTCAGCGACGGGGCGCAGTCGACGAGCACGAGGTCGTAGTCGGCCTCGACGGCGGCGAGGGCCTCTTCGAGCTTCCAGACGTCGCGCACGCTGGGGTGCGGGCCGTCGAAGTTGATGGCCGACGGGCTTCCGATGAGCACGTCGATCGTGCCGGGATGCACCTTCGCCCACCCGCTCGAGGTGATCGCCTGACGGACGACCTTCTCTTTGGGGTTGGCCAGGACATCGGCGATGTTGAGGCGACCCGCGACCTGGATGTCCATACCTGTGGACACGTCGGATTGCGGGTCGAGATCGACGACGAGGGTTCGCACACCCCGCGCGAAGGCGGCTGACGCGAGACCGAGCGTCACGGTGGTCTTACCCACGCCGCCCTTGAGGGAGCTGACGGAGAGCACGTGCACGGAGGTCTACGTTACCGTCCCCTAGGCTGTGAGCACACTCAGGCAGAGAGTCCCCGCGATGCGCTCGATGCCGCGACACACGAAGAGGTCTGATGTTCCAGAAGATCCTTGTCGCCAACCGGGGCGAGATCGCGATCCGAGCTTTCCGTGCCGCCTACGAGGTCGGCGCCCGCACCGTGGCGGTCTTCCCCTATGAGGATCGCAACTCCCTGCATCGCCTGAAGGCCGACGAGGCCTATCAGATCGGGGAGATCGGGCACCCCGTGCGCGCCTACCTCGACGTCGACGAGATCATCCGGGTCGCCCTGGAGTGCGGCGCCGACGCGATCTACCCCGGCTACGGATTCCTCTCCGAGAACCCCGAGCTCGCCGAGAAGGCGGCTGCCCACGGCATCGCCTTCATCGGCCCGCCCGCATCCGTCCTCGAGATGGCGGGCAACAAGGTCACCGCGAAGGAGCACGCGATCGCGGCCGGCGTGCCGGTGCTGCGCTCGACCGAGGCATCCGACGACGTCGACGCCCTCGTCGCTCAGGCCGCCGACATCGGATTCCCCATCTTCGCGAAGGCCGTGGCCGGAGGCGGTGGGCGTGGCATGCGTCGCGTCGAGAAGCCCGAAGAGCTCGCCCCCGCCCTCGCCGAGGCGATGCGCGAGGCGCAGAGCGCGTTCGGCGACCCGCGCATGTTCCTCGAGCAGGCGGTGCAGCGCCCCCGTCACGTCGAGGTGCAGGTGCTCGCCGACAAGACGGGCGAGACCGTTCACCTGTTCGAGCGCGACTGCTCGGTGCAGCGCCGCCACCAGAAGGTCATCGAGATCGCTCCTGCCCCGAACCTCGACGACGAGATTCGGCAGCAGCTGCACGCCCACGCGATCGCGTTCGCCCGGTCGATCGGGTACGAGAACGCGGGCACTGTCGAGTTCCTGCTCGAGACCGCCGGCCCCCGCACGGGAGAGGTCGTCTTCATCGAGATGAACCCGCGCATCCAGGTGGAGCACACGGTGACCGAGGAGGTCACCGACGTCGACCTCGTGCAGACGCAGATCCGCGTCGCGGCGGGCCAGTCGCTCGCCGAGCTCGGACTCGAGCAGAGCGACATCCGCCTGCGCGGCGCGGCGCTGCAGTGCCGCATCACGACCGAGGACCCCACGCAGGGCTTCCGGCCCGACACGGGCACGATCACGACCTACCGCTCGCCGGGTGGTGCCGGCATCCGTCTCGACGGCGGCACGACCGCCGCCGGCTCGCAGGTGAGTCCTCACTTCGACTCGATGCTGGCGAAGCTCACGTGCCGCGGCCGGGATTTCGGTGCCGCCGTGAGCCGCGCCCGGCGCGCGCTGGCGGAGTTCCGTATCCGCGGCGTCGCCACCAACATCCCGTTCCTGCAGGCGGTGCTCGACGACGCGTCGTTCGTCGCCGGGGATGTCAGCACCTCCTTCATCGATGAGCGCCCGCAGCTGCTGCGCGGGCGCGAATCGAAGGACCGCGGCACGAAGATCCTCAACTGGCTCGTCGATGTCACGGTGAACAAGCCGAACGGCGAGAACCCCCTCACGATCGAGCCGCGGTTCAAGCTCCCGACGATCGATCTGACGACGGATGCCGCGCCCGGATCCCGTCAGCGCCTGCAGGAGCTCGGTCCCGCCGGGTTCGCCGCGGCGCTGCGTGCCCAGACCGCCCTCGCCGTGACGGACACGACCTTCCGCGACGCCCACCAGTCGCTGCTCGCGACGCGGGTGCGCACGAAGGACCTGGTCGCGGTGGCGCCCTACGTCGCGCGTCTCACTCCGCAGCTGCTCTCGGTCGAGGCCTGGGGCGGTGCCACCTATGACGTCGCGCTGCGGTTCCTCGGCGAAGACCCGTGGGAGCGCCTCGACAAGCTGCGCACCGCACTGCCCAACGTGGCCATCCAGATGCTGCTGCGCGGCCGCAACACGGTCGGCTACACGCCGTACCCCACCGAGGTGACCTCCGCGTTCGTCGCCGAGGCGGCGCGCAGCGGGGTGGACATCTTCCGCATCTTCGACGCGCTCAACGACGTCGCGCAGATGCGCCCCGCGATCGAGGCCGTGCTCGAGACCGGCGCTGCGATCGCGGAAGTGGCCGTGTGCTACACCGGCGACCTGCTCGACCCCGCCGAGGACCTCTACACGCTCGACTACTACCTGTCCCTCGCCGACGAGATCGTCGCCGCGGGCGCTCACGTGCTCGCGATCAAGGACATGGCGGGGCTGCTGCGGCCCGCGGCCGCAGCGAAGCTCGTCTCCGCGCTGCGCGACCGGTTCGATCTGCCCGTGCACGTGCACACCCACGACACCGCCGGCGGGCAGCTCGCGACCCTCCTCGCCGCCAGCGCCGCCGGAGCCGACGCCGTCGACGCGGCGGCCGCGCCCATGTCGGGCACCACCAGCCAGCCGTCGTTGTCGTCGCTGGTCGCGGCGCTCGCCCACACCGAGCGCGACACGGGACTCGACCTCGACGCGGTGGGGAGCCTCGAGCCCTACTGGGAGGCCGTCCGGCACCTCTACAAGCCGTTCGAGTCGGGCCTTCCCTCGCCGACCGGCCGCGTCTACCACCACGAGATCCCAGGCGGCCAGCTCTCCAACCTCCGTCAGCAGGCGATCGCCCTGGGGCTCGCCGACGACTTCGAACTCATCGAGGACATGTACGCGGCCGCCAACCGCATCCTCGGGCGCGTGCCGAAGGTCACCCCCTCGTCGAAGGTCGTGGGCGATCTCGCGCTGCACCTCGCGGCCGTGAAGGCCGACCCGGCCGACTTCGAGGAGAACCCGCAGCGCTACGACATCCCCGATTCGGTCGTGGGCTTCATGGCGGGCGAGCTCGGCGATCTGCCGGGCGGCTGGCCCGAGCCCTTCCGCTCTAAGGTGCTCGCCGGACGCACCGTCGACATCTCTCTCACCCCGCTCAGCGTCGACGACGAGCGCGCGCTCAACGGCGACGCGGCCGAACGCCGCCAGACCCTCAACCGGCTGCTGTTCCCGGCACCCACTCGCGCGTTCGCCCAGACCCGGGAGGTGTTCGGGGACCTCAGCGTGCTCGACACCACCGGCTACCTCTACGGCCTCGCGGCCGGCGAGGAGCATGCGGTCGACATCGATCGCGGCGTCAAGCTCTTCGTCGGACTCGAGGCCATCGGCGAGGCCGACGACAAGGGCATGCGCACGGTCATGACGACCCTGAACGGCCAGCTGCGCCCCGTGTTCGTGCGGGATCGCAGCATCACCGTCGAGACCCGTCAGGCGGAGAAGGCGGACACGACCAAGCCCGGTCAGATCGCCGCGCCGTTCTCCGGCGTCGTCACGATCAAGACCGCCGTCGGCGACCGCGTCGAGGCCGGGCAGCCCGTGGCATCCATCGAGGCGATGAAGATGGAGGCGGGCATCACGGCGCCGATCGAGGGCGTGGTGGAGCGGATCGTCATCGCCCCGACCGCGCAGGTCGACGCGGGAGACCTTTTGGTCGTGATCCGGCCCGCGCACTAGCCTGGGGGAGGCGTGGCACCGTCCCTGTGACGCCAGGAGCCCCAGAACTCATGACCGAACGCACGGATCCGGCATCCCGCGACGACGGCGACGATGACGTCGTCGCGGCCCCCGTCAGCATCGACGCATCCAATCTCGACCTGTTCAGCAGCCAGACCGCGCAGGTCACCATCGTGCTGCCCGCATCGACCGACGACGACGAGCTCGACGACGACGGATCGGGTGAACTCGTCGACGACGGAGACGAGATCGAGGTGACGATCGCCGCGGAGGTCATCGATGACGGTGCGGCAGACGACGACGAGCGTGACGGCGACGAGATCGACGACCAGGAGAGCCCCGTCGACGACGAGGAGACCCCCGTGCCCGACGAGACGACCGACGACGCCGTGATCGACTCGACGCCCGAGGTGATCGACGTCCCCGTGCCGGCTCCCGTAGCCGCCACCGACTCGGCAGCTCCCGTCGCCGCGGCGGTCGCCGCCGTCGCCGTGAGCGAACCCCGTCGCACCACCGACCCGGTGCAGCTGGTCGCCCGCCGCGCGGGCGAGGTCGCCGGCGACCGCGGGACATCCGATCTGCTCAGCGCCGACCGCCTGCTCGAGAACGTCAAGGTGGCGCGCCCCGAGCCCGAGGGCCTGTGGCCTTCGCTCGTGTTCGCGCTGTCGGGCCGCCGCATCAATCTCGGCGACAACCGTCGCGCCCGCGCCCGCAAGGAGCTCGACCAGAAGATCGCCGCGCCGCTCTCAGGTCGTGCGCGATTCGTCGCCGTGCTGTCGCGCAAGGGCGGGGTCGGCAAGACGACCGTGACGACGCTGCTCGGCATGGCACTCGCATCGGCACGCGACGACCGTGTGATCGCCGTCGACGCGAACCCCGACCGCGGCACTCTCGCGGAGCGCATCGGACGCCCCAGCGGCAAGACCGTGCGTGATCTTGCGCGCGCCGGAGCCGTCGTGAGCGGCTTCAACGAGATCTCCTCGATCGTCGCGCGCGACGAGACCCGCCTCGATGTGCTCGCTTCCGACGCCGACCCGCGCGTCTCCGACGCCTTCAACGACGCCGACTATCGGGATGTCGCGACTCTCGCCGCGCACTACTACTCGGTCGTGCTCACCGACACCGGCACCGGAATCGTGCACGAGGTGATGGGGGCGACCCTCGACCTCGCGGACGGTCTCGTGATCGTCGCCGGTCTCAGCGTCGACGAGGCGCGCCTCGCGAGCGAGACGCTTACGTGGCTCGAGACCAACGGATACGCAGATCTCGTGCGCCGTGCCGTCGTCGTCATCAACGCGTCCCGTCCGGGCGCGTCCGCCGTGAGGGAAGCCGAGCTCGAGGCGCACTTCCGCTCCCGTGTGCGCGACGTCGTGCGGGTGCCCTACGACCCGGCCATCGCCGTCGGCGGACCGATCTCCTTCCGCGAGCTGCTGCCCGCCACCCGTCAGGCCGCGCGCCTGCTCGCCGCATCGGTCGTCGAGGGGCTGCGGTCGGTCTCGAAGGTCGCCTGAACCGTGGCGGTACGAGGCATCCGGGTCTTCGGCGACCCGGTTCTGAAGAGCGTCAGCGCGCCCGTCGGCGAGATCGACGAGGGCACCGAGGCGCTCGTGCGCGACCTGATCGACACCGTGCAGCTGCCGGGGCGGGCGGGGGTCGCCGCGCCGCAGATCGGTGTCGGCGTGCGGGCGTTCAGCTACAACGTGGACGGCGAGATCGGCTACGTGCTCAACCCGGTGCTCGTGGAGGTGGCGGGGGAGCCCGTGCTGACCGGCGAGGGGTGCCTGTCCGTGCCGGGCTTGTGGCACGACGTGCTGCGCTATCCGCACGCGAAGGTCGTCGGCATCGGGCTCGACGGCGCCGAGATCGTGCTCGAGGGTGACGGTCTCATGGCCCAGGCGCTGCAGCACGAGACCGATCATCTCGACGGCATGCTCTATCTCGACCGGCTCGAGCCGACCACCCGCCGGGTGGCGATGCGCGAGATCCGCGAGAGCGACTGGTTCTGACGCTTTCGGTCAGTGGTCGCTCCCGCGGATCGGATGCCGCGTCCCGCCGCGTCAGCGCAGTGAGACGTTGGTGGTGTTGACGGGCACCTCGTAGAGAGCGCGGATCTCGTCGGCGAAGTCCGAGAGGATCACGTTGCGCTTGATCGAGAGCTTCGGCGTGAGGTGTCCGCTCGCCTCGGTCCACTCGGTGGGCAGGATCGTGAACTTGCGGATCGACTCGGCCCGCGAGACGCCCTGGTTCGCCCGGTCGATCGCCTTCTGCACCTCGTCGCGCACCTTGGGGTTCTCGGCAGCCTGTGCGAGCGTGAGGTCGGTCGGAAGTCCGTTGTTCGCGGCCCACGTCGGCAGCATCTCGGGGTCGAGGGTGACGAGTGCGGCGATGAACGGCTTCTGATCGCCGACGACGACGACCTGGCTGACCAGGATGTTCGCCCGGATGGGGTCTTCGAGTGCGGCCGGCGCCACGTTCTTGCCGCCCGCCGTGACGATGATCTCCTTCTTGCGGCCGGTGATCTTCAGGAAGCCGTCGGCGTCCAGTTCACCGATGTCGCCCGTGCGGAACCACTCGCCGTCGAACGCCTCGGCGGTCGCCTCGGGGTTGCGCCAGTACTCCTTGAACACGTCGATGCCGCGCACCTCGATCTCGCCGTCCTCGGCGATGCGCACGCCGACTCCCGGGAGCACGGGGCCGACCGTGCCGATCTTGATGCGGTCGGGGGTGTTCACGGTGGCGGGGGCGGTGGTCTCGGTGAGTCCATACCCCTCGAGGATCTTCACGCCGAGCGCGGCGAAGAAGTAGCCGAGCCGCTCGCCGAGGGGCGCCGACCCCGAGATGGCGTACTGGATGTTGCCGCCCATGCGCTCACGCAGCTTCGCGAAGACGAGGCGGTCGAAGAGACGGAACTTCACCCGCAGCGAGAACGGGATCTTCTCTCCTGCCTGACGAGCCTTGGCGTACTGGATGCCGACGGCCGCCGCGGCGCGGAAGATCTTGCCCTTGCCGCCCGACTCGGCGACCTGCTCGGCCGAGTTGTAGACCTTCTCGAACACGCGGGGGACCGCGAGCAGGAACGTGGGCTTGAACGAGCCGAGCGCGTCGATGAGCTTCGAGGTGTCGGGCTGGTGGCCCGTCTTCACGCCGGCGTGGATGTTGATCACCGAGATGAACCGGGCGAACACGTGTGCGGTCGTGATGAACAGCACGGTCGAGGCGCCCTCGGTCGTGACCACGTTCTCGAGCGACTGGGTCGCGTTGCGGGCGAGCTCGACGAAGTTGCTGTGCGTGAGCACGCAGCCCTTCGGGCGGCCGGTCGAGCCGGATGTGTAGATGAGGGTGGCGATGTCGGAGCCGACCGCGAGGCCGCGGCGGCGCTCGATCTCCTCGTCGGCGACGCCGGCGCCCTCGCGGCGGAGGGTGTCGAGCGCGCCCCTCTCGATCTGCCAGGTGGCGCGCACGAGGGGGAGGTCGCCGGCGATCTCGTCGAGCTTTGCCTGATGATCGGCGGACTCGACGAGGCAGGCGATCGCCTCCGAGTTGGACAGGATCCATTGGATCTGGCTCGCAGAGCTCGTCTCGTAGATCGGCACCATGACCGCGCCCGCGTAGAAGAGGGCGAAGTCGACGAGTGTCCACTCGTAGGTCGTCTTCGCGAGGAAGCCCACCTTCTCGCCGGGCTGGATGCCCACGGCGACGAATCCCTTCGCGAGCTCGACCACCTGGCGGCGGAACTCCGCGGTGGCGATGTCGCGCCACCCGCCGGATCCGTCGGGTACGGCGAACAGGGCGCCCTTCGGGTCCTTGGCGACCCGCTGCTCCAGCAGGTCGGTGATGTTCGCGTCGGGGTCCGGGGTGACCAGCGGAGGGGTGTAGACCTCGGCCGTTGCGGCGACAGTGCTCATGGCGGCAGCTCCTTCGATACCGGTTGCTCGTGCTGAAACTCAGTCTACATTTGCGCGAGACCGAGTCTCACTGACACGGGCGGCACGATCGGGGGGATGCGCTCGCTTGTAGACTGCTTCCCCTGAGCGTACGCGAAGGGATCCCGCGTGTTCTATTGGTTCATGAAGTACGTGGTGATCGGTCCGGTCATCAAGGCGATCTTCCGACCCTGGGTCGTGGGCCGCAGCAACATCCCCGCACGCGGCGCGGCCATCCTGGCGAGCAACCACCTCTCGTTCGCCGATTCGATCTTCCTGCCGCTCATGATCGACCGCCCGATGAGCTTCCTCGCCAAGAGCGACTACTTCACGGGCAGAGGTCTGAAGGGGTGGGCGACGAAGATGTTCTTCAAGGCCACCGGGCAGATCCCGATCGACCGATCGGGCGGCAAGGCATCCGAGGCATCCCTCAACACCGGTCTCCAGGTGCTCGGGCGTGGAGACCTGCTCGGCATCTACCCCGAGGGCACCCGCAGTCCGAACGGCATCCTTTACCGGGGTCGCACCGGAATCGCCCGCATGGCGCTCGAAGCCGGGGTGCCCGTCATCCCCGTCGTCATGGTCGACACCGACGCGATCCAGCCGATCGGGCGGCGAATTCCGCGCATCGGGCGTGTAGGGGTCGTCATCGGCGAGCCCCTCGACTTCACCCGGTTCGCCGGGCTGTCGGACGACCGCTACGTGCTTCGATCGGTCACGGACGAGATCATGGTGGCGCTGCAGCGCATCGGCGGCCAGCGCTACGACGACGTCTACGCGTCGGCGGTGAAGGAGCGCCTCGAGCAGGCCCGCAACACGGAGCCGGTCACCTCGGGCGCGCCACTAGACTGAGCGGATGCTCCAGCAGCTCGACGCCCTCGATCAGTGGCGTTCGCTTCCCATCAAGCAGCAGCCGTCCTGGCCCGACGCCGATGCCGTCGCCGCGGTCTCGGACGAGATCGCGTCGCTGCCTCCACTCGTGTTCGCCGGTGAGGTCGACCTCCTGCGCGAGCGTCTCGCGCGGGCGGCATCGGGCAACGCCTTCCTCCTGCAGGGCGGCGACTGCGCCGAGACGTTCGCGGGGGCGACGGCCGACCAGATCCGCAACCGCATCAAGACGGTGCTGCAGATGGCGGTCGTGCTGACGTACGGCGCCTCGATGCCGGTCGTGAAGATGGGCCGCATGGCGGGTCAGTTCGCGAAACCGCGATCGAGCGACGACGAGACCCGCGGCGGCGTGACACTGCCCGCCTACCGCGGCGACATCGTGAACGGCTACGACTTCACCGAGGCCTCCCGCATCGCCGACCCGCAGCGTCTGCTGAAGGGCTACCACACGGCCGCCTCGACCCTGAACCTCATCCGCGCGTTCACGCAGGGAGGCTTCGCCGACCTGCGCGAGGTGCACTCGTGGAACAAGGGCTTCGCGCAGAACCCGGCGAACCAGCGCTACGAGGGTCTCGCCGCCGAGATCGACCGCGCGATCAAGTTCATGGAGGCGGCCGGTGCCGACTTCGACGAGCTGCGCCGCGTCGAGTTCTACACGGGTCACGAGGGTCTGCTCATGGACTACGAGCGCCCTATGACCCGCATCGACTCCCGCACGGGCACGCCGTACAACACGTCGGCGCACTTCCTGTGGATCGGGGAGCGCACCCGTGATCTCGACGGCGCACACGTCGACTACTTCTCGAAGATCCGCAACCCCATCGGGGTCAAGCTCGGACCGTCGACCTCGACCGACACCGCTCTCGCGCTCATCGACAAGCTCGACCCCGAGCGGGAGCCCGGACGCCTCACCTTCATCACGCGCATGGGCGCGGGCAAGATCCGCGACGCGCTGCCGCCGCTGCTCGAAGCCGTGCGCGACTCGGGAGCGACCCCGCTCTGGGTCACCGACCCCATGCACGGCAACGGCATCACATCGCAGAACGGCTACAAGACCCGTCGCTTCGACGACGTGGTCGACGAGGTGCGCGGCTTCTTCGAGGCGCACCGCGCGGTGGGCACGTTCCCCGGCGGCATCCATGTCGAGCTCACCGGCGACGACGTCACCGAATGCCTCGGCGGATCCGAGCAGATCGATGAGGCCACCCTCGCGACCCGCTACGAGTCGCTGTGCGACCCGCGCCTGAACCACATGCAGTCGCTCGAGCTCGCGTTCCTCGTGGCCGAGGAGCTCGAGAAGCGCTGACTCTCGCGGAGAGACAGCGAGGGGGTGGATGCCGCGGCATCCACCCCCTCGTTCTGCGTCCTGGCGTTCCGCCGCTAGCCGGTCAGGCTGAGGACGAGGTTGATCTTGGTGCCCTTCGGCTGGGTGGTCGTACTGTCGGGGCCCTGCGACGTGACCTTCGCGATCGTCGGAACCGCATCCCAGTACAGGGCATAGGCGGGCACGAAACCGGCGGCCGTGAGGATGCGCTTCGCGTCCGCGAGGGTCTTTCCCGTCACATCGGGAACGGGGAAGAGCTGCGGACCCTTCGACACGACGAGGGTGACCGTGTCTCCCGGCGCCCAGTTCCCCCCGCCGCCGCGTTTGCCGATGCCGATCACGGTTCCCGATGCGATGGAGTCGCTGAACTCCTGAGCCGGGGTCGACGAGACCTGGAGGCCCACGCCGGTCAGGGCAGTCGTGGCATCCGTGATGCTCATGCCCGCGACATCCGGCACCGGCCCCTTCGACGCCGTGATCACCGCGGAATCTCCCTCGTGCACCGTGCAGCCGTTGCTGCAGTCGGTCGCCGATGAGGCACCGCGCGGTGTGACGGCGACGGACAGCACCGTATCGGGATCGTTCTGCGTGAACTGGTAGGCCGTCGCGCCGAGCGTGACGGTCGCCGCGGCGAAGGCCGACTGCGCGGTCGCAAGCGGCTGGCCCGCGAGAGCGGGGATGTCGTGGGGTTGGGGACCTTTGGAGACGAGCACGGTGACGGTGCTCTTCTTGTCGACGCGGGATCCCGCCCCCGGCTCCGTCGCGACGACGAGGCCGGAGGCGACGTCGATGCTGAACACATCGGATTCGACGGCCTGGAGCCCGTCCGCCCCGAGGGCGGTCGAGGCATCCGCGAACGTGAAATTCGTCAGATCGCGGATCGCGATCTTCGATCCCGGCCCGGCACCGAACCACCAGCCGGTTCCGCCCGCCGCGAGAGCGAGCACGAGAACGAGTGCGACGAGCCATCCGCCGCGGGAGGCGCGGCGGCGCGACCGGGCGCGCAGCAGCGCCGCATTGTCGATCGGCACGCCGCGGGCCGGCGTGAGCACGGCGGTCGCGGCGGGAAGCGCCTTCGTGACCTCGCCCGAGTCCAGGCCGTCGTACGCGACGGTCGGTCCGCCGACGGCGATCGCCCGCGCGACCTGGGGTGCGATGCCCAGTTGGGCCTCGATCTCGCGCAGCCGCGCGAGCATCTCACCGGCGTCGCGCGGACGCGCCTCCGGGTCGCGTTCGGTCGACCACAGCACGAGCTCATCGAGGGGCTCTGGCACGTCGGGGTTCTTCGCGCTCGGGCGAGGCACCGAATCGGTCGCGTGCTGGTAGGCGATCTGCATGGGCTGTTCGCCCTTGTACGGCTGCTCGCCGGTGAGCATCTCGTACAGCACGATGCCGAGCGCGTAGATGTCGCTGCGTGCATCCGCCGTTCCGCGGGTGACCAGCTCGGGTGCCAGGTAGGCGATGGTGCCGAGCAGCATCTGCCCCGACGCCGTGTTCGCGGTCGCCGCTCGGGCCAGCCCGAAGTCGCCGATCTTGATGCGGCCGTCCTCCGCGAGCAGCACGTTCTCGGGCTTCACGTCGCGGTGGATGATACCCGACCGGTGGGCCGCCGCCAGTCCCGACAGGATGGCGTCCATGATCGTCACGACCTGCGCGACACCGATGCGGCGCTGATCCCGGATGAGCTCGCGCAGCGTCACCCCGGGCAGGTACTCCATGACGAGGTACGCCATGTCCTCGTCCTGCCCCTGGTCGAACACGTTCACCACGTGCGGGTCGGAGAGCCGGGCGGCCGAGCGCGCCTCTTGGATGAACCGACTCTGGAAGACCGCATCGTCGCTGAGGTGCCCGTGCATGACCTTCAGCGCAACACGTCGCTCCAAGCGCAGATCGGTGGCGACGTAGACCGTCGCCATCCCCCCCCGCGCGATGCGCGCGCGCACGCGGTACCGGCCGTCGACCAGACGGCCGATCAGCGGATCCGCGCGCTGGCCCGTATTCACGGATCGAGTCTACGGACGACGGCCTGGGAGCCCCGGGAACGGCTCGCCCCTGCGGGCGACCTGGTGTCGGTCAGCCGAGGGCCCGAAGCCACTGCGTCGCGGCGGACTCCCAGCGTCCGTAGCGGTCCGGGTAGGCCGAGATCTGCACGGCCTGCGCGGCATCCGCGTATGTCATGCTCTGCCACCCCGGGATGTCGAGCAGGCCCCGAGTGAGCGGGCCGGAGGGCCCGTCGACGCCGAGGAAGAAGGCGCGGATCGCGTACACCGGCTCCGCAACCTGTGCCGCGGTGCCCCACCCGGTGCTCGGTCGTTGCTGGAAGAGCCCGCGTGAATCGCGATCGCCGCCGTCGAGGTTTCGCAGCCAGGACTCCTGCATCGCCGTGCCGAGGGCGATCGTGATGCCACGGTCGGGAACGCCCAGCTCTCGGCCGATGCGGATGATGAGTCTCGCGTTGGCGATCTGCTCCTCGTCGAGGCCGGTGGCTCCGGCATCCGTTGCGGGAATCGTCAGGCGCTGGCCGGGGTAGATGATGCTCGACCAGGTGAGTCCGTTCGCGCCGAGCAGGGCGACGACGGTCGTGTGCTGTCGGGCCGCGATCGCTGTGAGGGTGTCGCCGCGCTGTACGAGGTAGGTATGTGCGGTCGGGGCGGGGGTCGCCGCCGCCGTCGTCGTCGTCGGGGCGACGGTTGCGGCGGGGGCGGGGAGCACGAGCACATCGCCGGGCCGGATGATCGACTGCCACCCCAGTCCGTTGGCCCGCAGTACGGCGCCGATGTCGAGACCGTGGCGTCGGGCGATCGCCCACACCGTGTCGCCGGCCCGTACCGTCACGGTGGCTTGGCCTGCCGCCGCGGTGGCCGCCGCGCGAGCCGCCGCCGCGACCGTGCCAGCGGCACGCGTGGCGTCGGGCAGCACGGGACCGGATGTCTCGCGCGGCTCCGCGGCCTGCGCAGGCTGAGGAGCGAGCGCGAGGGCGATGCCGCCGACGACGGCGGGGACCGCCCACCAGCGCAGGGGAGAGATCGTGGTCGTCGCGCGCCGAGGCGTCATGTCGTCCTCCTGCCTCCGCCGCCGTGAGGGGGCGAGATCGATCCACGGTCCCACGGGCTGGGACGAGAGTCAATCATCGGGACGGATGTGGCGTATGTGACAGCCGTCCGGGTCGCGGCCGCCTGTGCGCGGGGCGGACGGTGCGGCGGCCGCGAGCGGAATGCGATAGTGGACGAGTGACCGATGCAGCATCAGGACCCGCCACGACGGAATGGCTCACCCTTCCCGACCTCGCCGAGATGCTGGGTGAACCGCTCAGCCGCGTGCGTCGACTCCTCGACGAGAACGTCCTCCTCGGATCGCGGCGGAACGGGCCTCTCGCCGTGCCGGCTCTGTTCCTCGTCGACGGCGCGCCGCTCGCATCGCTGCGCGGCACGATCTTCGTGCTGCTCGACGCCGGCTTCAGCGCCGACGAGGCCATCGACTGGCTTCTCGCCCCCGAGGAATCGATCGGCATCGCCCCCATCGAGGCGCTGCGGGCGGGCCGGAAGAGCGAGGTGCGTCGGGTCGCCCAGACCCTCGCCTGACCCCGGGCGACCCCGCTCGCGGAAGGCGTCAGGTCACGCGGTCGGCGGATGCCGCGGCCAGCGCGCGCAGCTCGTCGAGCGCGTCCACGCGCAACGGGGCCGCAGCGAGTGCCCGGTCGGCATCCGCGATGTATCCGGCGATGAGCTCTTCCACCCGGTCGAGGGCGCCGGTGTCCACCAGCACCCGGCGCATGCGCTCCACGGTCGCGTCGTCGAGCGCCGGGTCGCCCAGCGTGGCGTCCAGTGCCGCGCGACCGTCGTCGTCGAGCGCCTCACGTGCGAAGGCGACGAGCACGGTGCGCTTGCCTTCGCGCAGGTCATCGCCCGCCGGCTTGCCGGTCACGGAGGCGTCGCCGAACACGCCGAGCACGTCGTCACGCAGTTGGAACGCCATGCCGACCGGGTGTCCGAAGGCGGCCAGGGCGGCGCGCTGCGCGGTGTCGGCGTCTGCGAGGGAGGCGCCGATGAGGAGCGGCTGCTCGACGCTGTAGCGCGCGGACTTCAGCGAGGCCACCCGCAGGGCTCGTTCGGCGTGCGTGTCGGCGGGGGCGGTGATCCAGGCTGCCTCTTCGGCGATGTCGAGGAACTGGCCCACGGTGACCTCGCGGCGCATCTGCGCGTATTGCGCGCGGGCGCGCTGGGCCGTCGCTGCGGGCAGGCCCTCGAGTCCGGCTTCGACGAGGTCGTCACTGCCGGCGACGAGCAGATCTCCGAGCAGGATGGCGCCGTTCCGACCGAAGGCCTCGGCGTCGCCGGTCCAGCCGGATGCCGCGTGGGCGCCCGCCAGGGCGCGGTGCGCCGCGGGCTGTCCACGGCGTGTGTCGGAGTTGTCGATCACGTCGTCGTGCACGAGGGCGGCGGCATGGAACACCTCGAGCGCGGCCGCGACGGAGGTGGCGGCGTCCGCGCGCTCAGCGGTGCCGCCGCAGGCGCGGAACCCGGCGAGGAGGAAACGTGCGCGAAGCCGCTTCCCGCCGCGGAGGGCGCCGACCGCGACGTCGTGGAGAGTCTGCGCCTCGTCGCCCCACCCGCTCAGCTCCTCTGCCTGCGTGAGGAGGAACTTCTCCAGTCGCTGGGAAACCGCCGCGATCGCCTCCGTGCTGCTCGACACGGGCCTAGCCTAGTGATCGCCACGCCGCGTAGAATCGCGGTGACTTTCACCTACAGGGGGTTCCGATGCCTCTTTCCGAGCAGGAGCAGCGTCTTCTCGACGAGATGGAACGCCATCTCATGAGCAACGACGCCGATGTCGTCACGGCCGGCGGCGGTGCGCGTTCGCTGAGCTATCGCAACATCGTGATCGGTGTGCTCCTGTTCGTGGTCGGCCTCGGCGGTGTCGTCGCGGGTGTCTCGACCCAGCTCATCGTGATCGGCGTCATCGGCTTCGCTGTCATGCTCGCGGGGGTCATCCTCGCCGTGACTCCGACGCGAGCCGGGCGCGTGCGCGCGAGCCGTCCCTCGGCCGCCACCCCGCGACAGAGCGGGCGCTCCTTCATGGACCGCATGAACGATCGATGGGATCGCCGCCAGCAGGGCAGCTGATCCCGATCCACTGAAACACCGACCCGCGAGGGTCGGTGTTTTTTTGTGCCCGCAGATCGGATGCCGCACACGTCCGGCGATGCCGCTGTCGACGCCGGGGGAGTGCTCGCCCATATCGAGGCCGAATTGGGTAGTGAAGTGGAGGACAGTGGAGTAAAGTGGGGCAAAATTCTTCGCTGGCCGGACGAAGGGGGTGCCGCTCCGATGCTTCTCGGCACCCACACGCCCAAACTCGACGAGAAGGGCCGCGTGATCCTCCCCGCAAAGTTCCGCGACGACCTCGGGGCGGGAGTCGTGATCACCCGCGGACAGGAGCGCTGCCTGTACGTCTTCGCCGAGGTCGAGTTCGAGCGCATCCACGAGCGCATCCGGGAGACGCCGCTCACGAACAAGCAGGCGCGCGACTTCCTTCGCATGTTCCTGTCGGGTGCGAGCGCGGAGAAGCCCGACGGACAGAACCGCATCACCGTGCCGCCGCACCTGCGCACGTACGCCGGACTCGAGCGTGAGCTCATCGTCACCGGCGTCGGCGCTCACGCCGAGATCTGGGACGCCGCCGCGTGGAACGCCTACGCGGAGGCCAACGAGTCGAGCTATGCCGAGTTGGAGCAGGAGGTGATCCCGGGCCTCTTCTGAGCCCCAGGCCGCGATCCCCACCCGCCTCTCCCTGGCGCACTTCCCCGGTGCCAGGTCGACGCGGTTGGGAATCGGGGTCGGGGGACCGGCCCCGCAGACATGGACCTCCGCGACATCCACACCCCCGTCATGCTCGAGCGCTGCCTCGAGCTGCTCGCGCCTGCGCTCCAGGCCGACGCGCCGGTCGTCGTCGACGCGACGCTCGGCATGGGCGGTCACGCCGAGGCGCTCCTCGAGCGCCACCCGCGCGTGCGCCTGGTCGGTCTCGACCGGGACACCGACGCACTCGCGATCGCCGCCGAACGCCTGGCACCCTTCGCCGACCGCGTCATCTTCGTCCACACGGTCTACGACGGCCTCCCCGCGGCCCTCGCCGCGAACGGCATCGCACGCATCGATGGTGCGCTGTTCGACCTCGGCGTCTCCTCGCTGCAGCTCGACGAGGTCGACCGCGGCTTCGCCTACGCGCGGGACGCGCCCCTCGACATGCGCATGGATCAGTCCGCCGGCGTCACCGCGGCCGATGTGCTGGCCGGCTACGGCGAAGGCGACCTCCGCCGCATCTTCGAGCGCTACGGCGAGGAGAAGCTCGCCGGACGCTACGCGCGCGCGATCGTCGCCGCGCGTAGCGACGCGCCCATCGATCGCTCCGGACGGCTCGTGGACATCCTGCAGGCCGCGACGCCGGCTGCGCTCCTGAATGCGGGGCACCCCGCGAAGCGGGTGTTCCAGGCCCTGCGGGTCGAGGTCAACAGCGAGCTCAGCGTGCTCGAGCGCGCGATTCCATCCGCTCTCGATGCGCTGCGTGTCGGCGGACGCCTCGTGGTGATGTCGTATCAGTCGCTCGAGGATCGGCTCGTCAAGCGTGTGTTCGCCGAGGCATCGACATCGACCGCGCCGCGGGGGCTCCCGGTCGAGCTCGAGGAGTTCGCCCCTCGATTCCGTCTGCTCGTGAAGGGGGCCGAGCAGGCGTCCGACGCCGAGCGCGCCCGCAACCCTCGTTCCGCACCCGTGCGCCTGCGCGCCGTCGAGAGGATCCGTGACGCCGCATGAGCACCGCCACCGTCGCGCCGGTCGCGCATCCCCACCTTCTCGACGAGGACCTCCTCGTCTCCACCCCCCGCCCGCTCCGCGTCGTCGCGCCGGCGCGACGCCGCCGGCCGCGAGTGGCCTATGCCGTGGTCGCCGTCATCGGGGCGCTGCTGATCGCCGGCGCTCAGATGGGACTGTCCATCCTGACCACGCAGTCGACCTTCGACATCTCGTCAGTGGCGCAGCAGCAGCGCACGCTCAACCTGCAGAAGCAGGTGCTCAACGACAAGATCACGGGTCTCACCTCGCCCCAGTACCTTGCGGCGAACGCCGCGGCACTCGGCATGGTCACCGGCCAGAGCCCCAGCTACCTGCGGTTGAGCGACGGCGCGGTTCTCGGACCGCAGCGCGCATCGAACGCGACATCCTCCCTCGACGCTCTCGGCAACGGCTCGGTGCCGAACGCCCTCATCGCCACGACGCCGCTCGTCAGCAACGCGCAGGCGACGATCAACGGAGCCATCGCGCCCACGCCGGACCCGGCCGCCTCTGCGGCGGCTGCGAATCCGGCGACACCCCCCGCGCTGACCGACGGGCTGCCGACCCCGGCCACACACTGAATCCATGACGTCCCGCAACAGCCGCAGCACGCGGCGTCGCACCGTCGTCGGCTTCGCGATCGTGCTCGCCGTGCTCGCCGTCTTCACGGTCCGGCTCGTCGACATCCAGGTCGTCAACGCGGATGCGAACGTGCAGCAGGCCATGACCCTCGGCTACGGCGTCGAGCGCACCGTCAACGGCACCCGCGGCTCGATCGTCGACATGAACGGGAACGTGCTCGCCGGCACCGTGACCCGCTACGACGTGCAGATCGACCCGAGCACGACCAGCTCGACCGTGTCGCAGAAGCAGTCGGACGGAACGACGGCGAGCATCGGCTGGTCGGCCGCCGCCGCCCAGATCGCGTCGATCCTGGGCAAGACCCCGGCCGACGTCGAGAAGGTGGTCAGCGACGCGCTCGCTGTCAACCCGAAATCGCAGTACGCGATCCTCGCGAAAGCCGTCGACACCGATGCGTACACCAAGCTCTCCGCTCTCGGGCTGCCCTACCTCTCCTTCCCGACCCACCCCGTGCGCACCTACCCCGACGGTGCGGTCGCCGGCAACCTCGTGGGATTCGTCGGCTCGGACGAGCAGGCACTCGCCGGTCTCGAGCTCTCGCAGCAGTCGTGCCTGCAGCAGACGAACGGCGTCGTGCGCTATCAGCGCGGCAAAGACGGTGTCATGATCCCGGGTACGGAGGAGACGACACCCGCCGTGGACGGCGGCACCGTCACTCTCACGATCGATCGCGATCTGCAGTGGTACATGCAGCAGCTCATCGCCGAACAGGTGCAGAAACGCGCCGCCGTCAGCGGAACGATCACCGTGGTCGACATCAAGACCGGCGACATCCGTGCGGCCGCGGAGTACCCGACGGTCGACCCGAACAACATCAACGCGACCGCGCCCGAGTACTGGCGCAGCCACATCTTCACCGACACGTTCGAACCCGGCTCGACCTTCAAGGCCCTCACCGCCTCGATGCTCATCGATTCGGGCACCTCGACCGCCACCTCGACGGCATCGGTTCCCGGACGCATCACCTTCCCGAACGGGGCGACGGTGGTGGATGACTCGAACCACCGCACGGAGCTGTACACGCTCGCCGGAGTGCTGATGGACTCCTCGAACGTCGGTGCGTCGATCCTCGGATCCCAGCTCGCTCCCGATGTGCGCTACGGCTACCTGCAGAAGTTCGGCATCGGACAGGGCAGCGCCGTCGGCTTCATCGGCGAGGCGAAGGGCGATCTGCCGCCGGTGAGCGCCTGGGACCGGCAGAAGATCTACGACACGACCTACGGCCAGGGCCTCACCACGACCGTCCCGGAGCTGCTCACCGCCTACATGGCGATCGCCAACGGCGGCGAGAAGATCCCGCTGAAGCTCGTGCAGTCCTGCACGGCGTCCGATGGCACCGTCACCACCCCGGCCGAGCCGGCCGCGACCCGGGTCATGAGCACGGATGCCGCTCAGCAGGTCACCGACATCCTCGAGAACGTCGCGACCCAGGGCCCGCTCGCCAAGGCCGTCTCCATCCCGGGGTACGTCCTCGCGTTCAAGACCGGAACCGGTCAGCAGTACGACGCCGCGACCGGCGGCTACAAGGTCGGCGCGTACTTCACGACCCTGATCGGGTTCGCCCCCGCCGACAACCCCCAGTACCTTGTCGCGATTACCCTGAACGAGCCCCAGACGATAACCTCGTCGGCGGCCAACGCAGAAGGGTTCCAGAAGGCGATGACCCAGGTTCTGAAGACCTACCGGGTGCTCCCCGACGACGCGCAGCCGGTCACGCTGCCCAAGTTCGGCTGAGCGGATGATCGCGCTCACCCTCGGCGAGATCGCCGACGTCCTGCATGGCCGCCTCGTGACGGCCGCCTCCGACGCCGCTGACACGGTGGTGTCCGGGCTCGTCGACACCGACTCCCGCCAGATCGCACCCGGCGACATCTTCGTCGCCAAGCCCGGCGAGACCACCGACGGTCATCTGTTCGTCGACGCCGCGGTCGCCGCGGGCGCGGCGCTCGCCATCGTCGAGCGGGAGGTGGCGGCATCCGTCTCCCAGATCGTCGTCGCCGACGTCGTCGTCGCCCTCGCCGAACTCGCCCGCGAGGTCGTCGGGCGCGTGCGGGCGGCGGGGGATCTGCGGATCGTCGGCATCACCGGATCCAACGGCAAGACCACGACCAAGAACATGCTCGCCCGCATCCTCGAGGCCGAAGGGGAGACCGTCGCGCCGCGCGCGTCGTTCAACAACGAGGTCGGTGCACCGCTGACGATGCTGAGGGTGACGGCGGGCACGCGGTTCCTCGTGAGCGAGTTCGGTGCCAGCGGACCGGGCGAGATCGCCCGACTCGCGGGGCTGGTCACCCCCGACGTGGTCGTCGAGCTCATGGTCGGCATGGCCCACGCGGGCGGTTTCGGTGGCATCGAGGCGACCTTCATCGCGAAATCCGAGCTCGTCCACGCGATGCGCGGCGGCGGCGTCGCCGTGCTGAACCGCGACGACGAGCGGGTGCGCCGCATGGCGCCGATCGCCCTCGAGAAGGACGGCGAGGTGCGCTGGTTCGGCCACTCCGCAGAGGCTGACGTGCAGGCGACGGATGTCTCGGTCTCCGCGTCCGGCACCGCCTTCACCGTGCACGCCGGAGGAGAGGCGCTGCCGGTCCGGCTGCGGGTGCTCGGCGCCCACCACGTCAACAACGCCATCGCCGCGATCGCGGCGGCCGGCGCGCTCGGTGTCGAGCTCGCGGCATCCATCGCCCGCCTCGAGACCCTCGAGCTCGCAGAGCGCTGGCGCATGCAGCCGCTCGGCTCGGACCGTGTGCGCATCATCAACGACGCCTACAACGCGAGCCCCGACTCGATGGTCGCGGCTCTGCGCACCCTCGCCCAGATCACCGGCGAGGGCGAGCGCACAGTCGCGGTTCTCGGCGCGATGAGCGAGCTCGGCGAGTACGCCGGCGAGGAGCACGACCGCATCGGCGAACTCGCGGTGCGACTGCGCATCCAGCGGATCGTGATCGTGGGTGCCGCCGCCCGACGGATGTTCCTCGCCGCCGTGGCGGAGGGGTCGTGGAGCGACGAGGCCGTGTTCTTCGCGACCGCCGACGAGGCCTACGACTACCTGCTCACCGAGCTCCGCGACGGCGACCGCGTGCTCGTGAAGTCGTCGAACTCGGCGGGTCTGCGATTCTTGGGCGACCGTCTGGGAGAATCGTTCTCGTGAGATCCCTGCTGACTGCCGCCGCGATCTCCCTCGCGTTCACGCTGTTCCTCACGCCGGTCTTCCTGCGCCTCTTCCGCCGATGGGGCTGGGGTCAGGTCATCCGCACCCCGGAGAACATCCACAACCCGAGCCACGGCGCCAAGCGCGGCACGCCGACCATGGGCGGCACGATCTTCATCGTCGGCACGCTCGTCGGCTACTTCATCGGCACGTTCGTCGGCCGGAATCCGCCGACGATCTCCGGGCTCCTGGTGATCTGGATGATGGTCGGCTTCGGTGTGGTCGGGTTCATCGACGACTTCATGAAGGTGCGGCGGCAGAACAGCCTGGGTCTCAGCGGCTGGCGCAAAGTGGCCGGCCAGGGCGTCGTCGTCGTGGTCTTCGGCATCGCCGCACTCAACTTCCCGAACGGCGACGGACAGACCCCCGCAAGCCCGTTCGTCTCGCTCTTCCGCGATGTTCCGTGGCTGTCGTTCATGGCGCTCGGCGCGGTGATCGGATGGATCCTGTACCTCGCCTGGATCGCCCTGCTCGGCGTGGCGAGCTCCAACTCCGTGAACGTGTCGGACGGGCTCGACGGCCTCGCGGCGGGCTCGGCCATCTTCGTCACGAGCGCCCTCGCCCTCGTCGCGTTCTGGCAGTTCAAGCAGCCCTGCGACGCCGTGACGGCGCACGCCGGACTCAGCGAGGCCTGCTATCAGACCCGGGACCCGTTCGACCTCGCGATCATCGCCGCCTCGTTCATCGGCGCACTGGTCGGGTTCCTGTGGTGGAACGCGCCGAAGGCGAAGGTGTTCATGGGCGACGTCGGGTCGATGTCGATCGGCGGAGTCATCGCCGCCCTCGCGATCCTCACCCGCACCGAGATCCTGCTCGTCGTCATCGCCGGCGTCTACGTCATCGCCTCCGGGTCCGTCATCCTCCAGCGGGTCTACTTCAAACTGACCCGAGGCAAGCGGCTGTTCCTCATGAGCCCCCTGCACCATCACCTCGAGATGCGTGGCTGGGCGGAGATCACGATCGTCGTGCGCATGTGGATCATCGCGGGCCTGCTGGCACTCTCCGGCGTCGGCCTGTTCTACGTGGAGTGGCTGGTGCGCCTGTGACGGCCGCCTCGCGGCTCGACACCCTCACCAGCTGGCACGCCGACTGGTCCGGCGTGCGCGTCGCGGTGCTCGGCCTCTCGGTCACCGGATTCTCCGTCGCCGACACGGTCGCCGAGCTCGGTGCCGAGGTGCTCGTGCTGACGGAGAACGCCGATGAGGAGTACGCGACACTCCTGCCCGTCATCGGCGCCGCCCTCCACCTCGGTCCGCTCGACGCCCTGCCTGCGGCGCTCACCGACTTCGCGCCCGATGTGGTCATCGCATCCCCGGGGTTCTCGCCGCGGCATCCGGTCATCGAGGCCGTGCGCGACGCGGGCATCGCCCTGTGGGGAGACGTCGAGCTCGCCTGGCGGGTGCGCGACAAGGTGCTGCGCGCCGACGGCACGCCGGCCGAGTGGGTGCTCGTCACCGGCACCAACGGCAAGACCACCACGACCCGGCTCGCCGCGACGATGCTCGTCGAGGGCGGGCTGCGTGCGGCGCCCTGCGGCAACATCGGCGTGCCCGTGCTCGACGCCGTGCGCGACCCGCTCGGGTTCGACGTGCTCGTCGTCGAACTCTCCAGTCACCAGCTCTGGTATCTCGGGCTGCAGAGCGGCCCCGAGCCGCTGTCGCCCCACGCCGCGGTCTGCCTGAACCTCGCCGACGACCACCTCGAATGGCACGGCTCCTTCGAGGCCTACCGCGACGCCAAGGCCGTCGTGTACCGCCACACGAAGGCCGCGTGCGTGTACAACAAGGCAGACGCCGCGACCCTCCGCATGGTCGAGGAGGCCGAGGTCGTCGAGGGTGCCCGAGCCATCGGCTTCGACCTGGGCGTGCCCGGCCCGAGCGACCTCGGCGTCGTCGACGGCATCCTCGTCGACCGGGCGTTCCTCGAGGAGCGCCGCACCAGTGCCCTCGAGCTGACGACCGTCGCCGACCTCGCCGCCCGCGACCTCGCCGCCCCGCACGTCGTCGCGAACATCCTGGCCGCCAGCGCCCTCGCCCGCTCGCTCGATGTCGCCCCCGCCGCGATCCGCACCGCCCTCGAGAACTTCACGCTCGACCCGCACCGCATCCAGGTCGTCGGCCGTGCCGGCGGTGTCGTGTGGGTCGACGACTCGAAGGCGACCAACCCTCATGCCGCGGCCTCGTCGCTCGCCGCATACCCGGGCGCGATCTGGGTCGTCGGCGGACTGCTGAAGGGCGTCGACATCGGGGAGCTCGTCGCCACGCGAGGCGGTCGCGCGAAAGCCGTCGTCGTGATCGGCGTCGACCGGACGGCGATCGTCGCGGCGTTCCAGCGACACGCGCCCGAGGTGCCCCTCATCGAGGTCGACCACGCTCAGACTGAGAGCGTCATGGCGCGCGCGGTGCAGGCTGCCGGCGAGGTCGCCCGTGACGGGGACGTCGTGCTGCTCGCCCCCGCCGCGGCATCCTTCGACCAGTTCGCGTCGTACGCCGACCGCGGCAACAAGTTCGCCGCAGCGGTGAAGGACTGGATCGAGAGGAACGCCGGTGGAGGATCGCACCCAGACACCCCCGGCGACACCTCCGGACACTGACCCCGGGCGGCGCGGGATCGCCGCCCGCATCCATCTGGGGCGCGTGTTCACGCCGCTTCCGGGCGAATACCTCTTGATCGTCTCGACCGTGCTGGTGCTCACCGGGTTCGGGCTGGTCATGATCCTCTCCGCCACCTCCGCGACAGCGACGGAGTCGGGGGGGAACCCCTATTCGGCCGTGCTGAAGCAGGCCCTGTTCGCGGCGATCGGCATCCCCTTGATGTTCATCGCCTCGCGGATGCCGGTCGGGTTCTGGAAGCGCATGGCCTGGCCGTTCCTGATCTTCGCCCTCCTCGTGCAGCTCCTCGTCTACGTCCCCGGCCTCGGCGTCCACGCCGGAGGCAACCAGGCCTGGATCCAGGTGGGTCCGTTCCAGGCGCAGCCCAGCGAGTTCGTGAAGATGGGCATGGCGCTGTGGATCGCGGCCGTGCTCGCCCGCAAGGGCCCGCTGCTGTCGAACTGGCGCCACGTGTACGTGCCGGTCGTTCCGGGAGCACTGCTCGCCATGGGCACCGTGCTCGCCGGCGACGACCTCGGCACCACGATGGTGCTTGTGGCGCTGCTCATCGGCGCCCTCTTCTTCTCGGGCGTGAAGCTGCGCATCTTCGTGCTCCCGCTCGTCGTCTTCGTGGCCGGATGCTTCGTCTTCGCCGTGACCAATTCGAACCGTCTCGCGCGCATCCTGAGCTTCCTGAATCCGGATACCGCGTCGTGCTACTACAACGAGTGCTACCAGCCGCTGCACGGCATCTGGGGTCTCGCAGGAGGTGGCATCTTCGGTCTCGGCCTCGGCAACTCCAAGGAGAAGTACGACTGGCTGCCGGCCGCGCCCAACGACTACATCTTCGCAATCGTCGGGGAGGAGCTCGGCCTCGTCGGATGCCTCCTTCTGCTCTCGCTGTTCGTGGTGCTCGCGGTCGGCATCTTCCGCATTATCCGTCGCACCGACGACCTGTTCGTGCGGGTCGCGTCGGGCGCGATCGTGACGTGGATCACCGCGCAGGCGTTCATGAACATCGCCGTCGTGCTGCGCATCTTCCCGGTACTGGGCGTGCCGCTGCCGTTCGTCTCGCAGGGAGGCACGTCCCTCGTGTCCGTGCTGTTCGCGTCGGGCGTGCTGTTGTCGTTCACGCGATCGCTGCCGCAGCCGGTCGCGCTCACCTCCCCGGTCGTCACGACCGCCGCGGCCCCGGCCCCGCGCGGTCGCCGACCCGTGGAGGATGTCGCGCGGTGACCACCTACCTGCTCGCCGGCGGGGGAACCGCCGGTCATGTGAACCCGCTGCTCGCCGTCGCCGACGCGCTGCGCGCGCGCGAACCCGAGGCATCCGTCCTGGTTCTCGGCACCCGTGAGGGCCTCGAGGCGCGCCTCGTGCCGCTGCGCGGCTACGAGCTGCTCTTCATCGACAAAGTGCCGTTCCCGCGCCGCCCCGACCGCGCGGCCCTCGCCTTCCCGCGTCGCTTCGCGCGGGCGGTGCGGGCGGTGCGTCGCGACATCCGGGAGCGCGGCGTCGATGTCGTCGTCGGGTTCGGTGGGTACGCGGCGGCTCCCGCCTATGTCGCCGCGCGCCGCGAGCACGTGCCGTTCGTCGTGCATGAGGCCAACGCGAAGCCCGGGCTCGCAAACGTGCTGGGCGCGCGCCGCGCGGCCGCCGTCGGGGTCGCGTTCGAGGGCACGCCGCTGCGGCGAGCCGAGGTCGTCGGGATGCCGCTGCGTCGCGAGATCGTCGATCTCGACCGGTCGGCGCGCCGGGCCGAGGGTGCGGCGGCGTTCGGGCTCGATCCGGCGCGCCCGACGCTGCTCGTGTTCGGCGGCTCGCTCGGCGCGCAGCGGCTCAACGAGGCGTTCGGCGGCGCCTGGCGGGACGTGCTCGATGCCGGCTGGCAGCTGGTGCACGTGACGGGGGAGCGCTCCGATCTCGCCGACCCGGGTGCGACGGGCTACGCGCTGCGGCGCTACGTCGACCGAATGGACCTCGCGTTCGCCGCGGCCGACGCGATCGTGTCGCGGTCGGGCGCGGCGACGGTGAGCGAGATCAGCGCGCTCGGCATCCCCGCGGTCTACGTGCCCTACGCGGTCGGCAACGGCGAGCAGGCGCTCAACGCCGCCTCCGCTGTGCGCGCCGGTGCCGCGAGGCTGATCGCCGACGGGGAGTTCACCCCTGACCGGGTGCGGTCCGAGGTCGTACCGCTGCTCGCCGATGCCGCGGCGCTCCAGGCGATGACGGATGCCGCTTCCCTCGTCGGCACCCGGCACGGCGCCGAGAACGTGGTCGCCCTCATCGACCGGGCACTGGGTCGCTGAGAGTCTCGCGGCGGCGCCCGCGCGCCCGCGGCTCGTGCAGGATCGGCGAGCCTAGGATTGACGGGTCATGATCAGACCCGACCTCACCCTGCCGATTCCCGAGCACATCACCGCCGCGCACTTCATCGGCATCGGCGGCTCGGGGATGTCCGGCCTCGCCCGCATGTTCCTGGCCCGCGGCATCCGGGTGTCGGGTTCCGACCGCTCCGACAGCGCCGCCCTGCGCGCGCTGGCTGAGGCGGGCGCGACCGTGTACGTCGGTCACGACGCCGCGCACCTCGGCGACGCCGACACCGTCGTGCACACCGGGGCGATCTGGCCCGAGAACCCCGAGTTCGTGGCGGCGAAGCAGCGCGGTCTCGCGGTCATCCACCGTTCGCAGGCGCTGCACTGGCTGATCGGCTCGCGCCCGCTCGTGTCGGTGGCCGGTGCCCACGGCAAGACGACCTCGACCGGCATGATCGTGACCGCGCTCGGCGCGCTCGGCGCCGACCCGAACTTCGTGAGCGGTGGCGTGATCGCCGACCGCGGCGTCTCCAGCGGGTCCGGTGCCGACGACCTGTTCGTCATCGAAGCCGACGAGTCCGACGGCACCTTCCTGCTGTACGACACCGCGATCGCGCTGATCACGAATGTCGACCCCGATCATCTCGACCACTGGGGCACCCGCGATGCCTTCTTCGATGGCTTCGTGCGCTTCGCCGACGCGGCCACGCGGGCGGTCGTCATCTCGTCGGACGACCCGGGCGCGCTGCGCGTGCGGGCGGCCACGACGCATCCTCACGTGATCTCGTTCGGCCTCGCCGACGACGCTGACGTGCGCGTCGCCGAGGTGCGCACGGACGGTCCGGTGGCCTTCACGCTGCACCACGCGGGGGAGTCGGCCTCGGTGCGTCTGGCCGTTCCCGGCGTGCACAACGCCATCAACGCCGCCGGTGCGGTCGCTGTACTGCTGACGCTCGGCTACCCGCTCGCCGCCGCGGCCGACGCCGTCACCGGGTTCGCCGGCACCGTGCGGCGCCTCGAACTCCACGGCGAACGCCGGGGTGTGCGAGTCTTCGACGACTACGCGCATCACCCGACCGAGGTCGCCGCGGCCCTGGCCGCGACCCGCACCTTCGCCGACGGCGGACGCATCATCGCCGTGCACCAGCCCCACACCTACTCGCGCACGCAGGAGATGCACCGCGAGTTCGCCGAGGTGCTCGAGAGTCTGGCCGACCACACCGTTGTGCTCGACGTGTACGGGGCTCGCGAGGATCCGGTGCCGGGAGTGACGGGCCGACTCGTCAGCGACGACTTCACGGATGCCGCGCATGTCGCGTTCGTCCCGGACTGGCAGGCCGCCGCCGACTACACGGCCGGCGTCGCCCGCGACGGCGACGTCGTGATCACCCTCGGCTGCGGGGACGTGTACCGGATCATCCCGCAGGTGCTGGCCGCTCTCGAGACCGAGCCCGCGGGGGTCTGACGGTGCGACGGCCCACCCCGCTGCCCACGCCGGAGGAGCCGCCGCGCCGCGCCGCGGCCGATCGCGGCGGATCCGCGCGTGGCGCGGCATCCGATGCGGCACCGGCGTCGGCGCCGGAAGCGCAGCGGCGGGAGATCCCGGCCCGTGCGTCCGCGTCTCGACGACGCCCGTCGGAGCCGGCGGTGGAGGAGACCGCGCCGATGCCGGAGTGGATCGACGACGCACCGCTGTTCGCGCCCGAACCGCTGCGGCCCGTCGACCGGGAAGCGGTCCCCGTCGACGCTCCCGCGGAGCCGCCGGCGGCGGCGGAGTCGACGGTTCGTCTCGGCGACGTGTGGCGGTCCGCGCGTGCGCGGCGGCGCGCGATCCGCTCGGAGGTGCGTCGGTTCACCGTTCGCCAGCGTCGCAGGCGCATCGTGTGGCTGTCGGTCGTCGCCGCCGTCGTGCTGCTCATCGCGGCGAGCATCGGCTCGGCGTACAGTCCGCTGTTCGCCGTGCAGCGGGTCGATGTGGTCGGCACCTCCCAGCTCGACGCGCAGACCGTCGCACACGCCCTCTCCGGACAGATCGGCACCCCGTTGGCGGCCGTCGACGAGTCGGCCGTGAAAGCGGCTCTGGTGCAGTTCCCCCTCATCGAGACGTACACGGTGGAGGCGCAGCCTCCGCACGACCTGGTGGTGCGCATCGTCGAGCGCACCCCGGTCGGGTTCATCCAGTACCCGTCGGGGTACGCGCTGGTGGATGCGGCCGGCGTGCAGCTGTCGATGTCGTCGACGCCGCCGTCGGGCTATCCCGCGCTGACGGTGAGCGACACCTCGTCGGCGGCGTTCCGTGCGCTCGGTGCGGTGATCCGGGCGTTGCCCGCGCAGCTGCGCTCGATCGTCACGGCGGGCAGCGCGCAGACCGCCGACGACGTGACGCTCACGATCGGCGGCACCGGGACCCGGATCGTATGGGGGAGCGCCGACGAGAGCGCCGAGAAGGCGAAGGTGCTCGAGACGATGATGGTGTCGAGGCCGCCGCAGGGGGTGCACGTGTATGACGTGTCGTCTCCGAGCGCGATCGTCGTGCAGTGACCCGCTGACTCGACGGCGACACGGCCGGAACGGTCGGGACGGGTGAGCGAGCGTCGCCGCATCGATTTCCGAGAAGGATGTCGCGACACGCGCGCGCGCTGCGACCGCGCCGCGTTCCGGCCGCTTACCTTCGAGTGAGAAATTGCATACCGGGCAATTCTTTAACGTTCATGTTGAACGTGAAGGTTGACGGCCCGGGTGCCGGAACAGGGTTCGGGACGAGACGGAGGCCGGCATGAGCCAGAACCAGAACTACCTCGCAGTCATCAAGGTGGTCGGCGTGGGCGGCGGCGGCGTGAACGCCGTCAACCGCATGATCGAGCTCGGCCTGCGCGGCGTCGAGTTCATCGCCGTGAACACCGACGCACAGGCTCTGCTCATGAGCGACGCCGACGTCAAGCTCGACGTCGGCCGCGAACTGACCCGCGGTCTCGGCGCCGGCGCCGACCCCGAGGTGGGCCGCCGGGCCGCCGAGGATCACGCCGACGAGATCGAGCAGGCCCTCGCCGGCGCCGACATGGTGTTCGTGACGGCCGGCGAAGGCGGCGGCACGGGCACCGGCGGTGCCCCCGTCGTCGCGAAGATCGCGAAATCGATCGGCGCGCTGACCATCGGCGTCGTGACCAAGCCCTTCTCGTTCGAGGGCCGTCGTCGCCAGAGCCAGGCCGAGGCGGGCGTCGGACGCCTCAAGGAAGAGGTCGACACCCTCATCGTGGTGCCCAACGACCGACTCCTCGAGATCAGCGACCGCGGCATCTCGATGATCGAGGCCTTCGCCACCGCCGACCAGGTGCTGCTCGCCGGTGTGCAGGGCATCACCGACCTCATCACCACCCCGGGCCTGATCAACCTCGACTTCGCCGACGTCAAGTCGGTCATGCAGGGCGCGGGATCCGCGCTCATGGGCATCGGCTCCGCACGCGGCGCCGACCGGGCGATCAAGGCGGCGGAGCTCGCCGTCGAGTCGCCCCTGCTCGAGGCATCGATCGAAGGCGCGCACGGAGTGCTGCTCTCGATCCAGGGCGGTTCGAACCTCGGCATCTTCGAGATCCACGATGCGGCGCAGCTCGTCAAGGAGGCCGCGCACCCCGAAGCCAACATCATCTTCGGAACCGTCATCGACGACACCCTCGGAGACGAAGTTCGCGTCACCGTCATCGCCGCCGGATTCGACGGCGGCGAGCCGTCGCCGCGCCTGGAGCCCGTGCTCGGCTCCGCGCGCGCCGCCGCTGCGCCCGCGCCGACGGCGGCCGTCGCAGCGGTCGACGACCCGCGCGACGACGACACCTCGTTCGCCGTGCCCGTGCACGCCGGTGTCTCCGACCCGGCGCCGTACGACTCGGCCTTCGGCGAGGACGACCTCGACATCCCGGACTTCCTCAAGTAGGTCCGTTCGCCGTTCTCCGGTGGGCGTGAGCCCGAGCCGCCCGCCGGAGAATCTCCACCCGGGAGCACACCGTGCCCGACACCCTCGCCCAGCGCCTCACCGTCGTCGACGAGCGCATCGCCGCCGCGGCGGTAGCCTCCGGCCGAGCGCCGCAGGAGATCACCCGCATCGTCGTCACGAAGTTCCACCCCGCCGACCTCGTGCGCGACCTGTTGGCGCTCGGCGTCACCGAGTTCGGCGAGAACCGTCAGCAGGAGCTCACCCTCAAAGCGGACGAGATCGGGGCCGCACGGGGCATCCGCTGGCATTTCATCGGCCAGGCGCAGACCAACAAGGCGCGCGCCGTGCGCGCGGCCGCGCAGGTCGTGCACTCCGTCGACCGGGACAGGCTCGCCGACGCGCTCGACGCGGCGGCGGAGGAGGGCGATCCCGCCCTCGACGTGCTGCTGCAGGTCAACCTCACGGACGACCCGGGGCGCGGCGGCGTCGCCCCCGCCGACCTCGAGCGTCTCGCCGAGCACGTGGGCGGATGCCCCACCCTCCGCCTGCGCGGACTCATGGCGGTCGCGCCTCTGGATGAGGCGCCGGCCGACGCGTTCGCGCGTGTCGCCCGGCTCTCCGAGCGCCTGCGGGCGATCGACCCCGACGCCCGGTGGATCTCCGCCGGAATGACGGGGGATTTCGAGGAGGCGATCGCCGCCGGCGCGACACACCTGCGGATCGGCTCGGCAATCACGGGTCCGCGGCCCGAGCGCGGTTAGCCTCGATCCAGACAGCAAACGGAGGATGCGATGTCGAACCCGCTGAAGAAGACCATGGTGTACCTGGGCCTCGCCGACGAGGAAGAGGTCTACGAGGAGGAGCCCACTCCTCGCGCGTCCCGCAAGGAGGAGCGTCATGTCGAGAAGGCGGCAGCACCCGTGACCCCGATCCACCGTCCGGCCATCGTACGACAGCCCGCTGCGGCATCCTTGAACGAGATCCTGACCGTGCACCCGAAGCAGTACCGCGACGCGCAGAACATCGCCGAGAGCTTCCGTGACGGTGTGCCGGTCATCATCAACCTGTCCCAGATGAGCGACGCCGACGCGCGCCGTCTGATCGACTTCGCCAGCGGGCTCGCGATGGGTCTGTTCGGACGCATCGAGCGCGTGACGAGCAAGGTGTTCCTGCTGTCCCCCGAGAACATCGCCGTCTCCGGCGACGGCGCGATCGCCCAGGCCGACCCCGAGTCGGTCCCGTTCGCGCCCTAATCGCCGTGGAGGTTGTCCGCCTCGTCGCATCCGTGGCGAACATCCTGCTGCTGGTGTTCGTCTTCGTCCTGTTCGCCCGGTTGATCCTCGATTACATCCCGATGTTCAACCGAGGTTGGCGGCCGCGGGGGGCGGGGCTCGTCGTCGCGGAGATCGTCTACACGGTCACCGATCCGCCCATCCGGATGTTCCGGCGCGTCATCCCTCCGTTGCGCATCGGACCCGTCGCGATCGACTTCGCGTTCACGATCACCCTGCTGCTCTGCTTCGTGCTGATGTCGGTGACGAGCTATCTCGCGTCGTCCTGAGTCCTTCCGCTCCCCCCGAAGCCCGGGGCTATGCTTTTCTGAAGCGGCCCGAGAAGCGGGCACATCCCTCCTACCGACCGCCGCCACCTGAAAGAGGAAGATCTCATGGCATTGACTCCGGATGACGTCGTCACCAAGCAGTTCCAGCACGTGCGTTTCAAGGAGGGCTTCGACCCTGACGAGGTGGATGACTTCCTCGACGAGATCGTCGTCGAGTGGCGTAAGGCGCTCACCGAGAACGACGAGCTGAAGGCCAAGATCGCCGAGCTCGAGGCCGGCGCTGCCGCCGCCCCCGCCGCTCCGGCCCCCGCGCCCGCCGTCGAGGAGGCGCCCGTTCCCGCTCCGGCCCCCGCGGCCGTCCCCGTCGAGGGCGCGGCGGCGACCGCCGGCATCCTGGAGCTCGCGCAGCGCCTGCACGACGAGCACGTCGCCGAGGGCAAGGCTCAGCGAGAGCAGCTCGTGGCCGAGGCGAAGGCCCAGGCCGCCGTCATCATCGGCGACGCCGAGGCGCGCGGTCGTGACGAGATCGCCCGCCTCGAGAAGGAGCGCGGCTCGCTCGAGTCCCGCATCAACGAGCTGCGCCAGTTCGAGCGCGACTACCGCTCGCAGCTGCGGAGCTACTTCGAGGGCAAGCTTCGCGACCTCGACTCGACCAGCAGCGGCTCCGACCAGACGCCCGTCTCGGCCATCGGTCAGTAAGGGCGTTCCTTGACGGTTCGACCCCCGCTTCGTGCGGCGGCGGCCGGTACCACCATCGCGATTCTCGCGATTCTGGTGCTGGCCGCCGACCAGTTTGCGAAGCACTTCGCGATTCTCACGCTCCCCCCGGAGCGCAACGTGCCGATCATCGGCGATCTGCTCGGGTTCTATCTGATCCGCAACTCGGGTGCGGCCTTCTCGCTCGGCGAGGGCGTGACCTGGGTGTTCACGATCGCCCTCATGCTGGTCGCCCTCGGCATCATCTGGCTCGCGCTGACCCGCGTGCGTTCGCGCGCATGGGCGGTCGTGCTGGGGCTCCTCCTCGGCGGTGTGCTCGGCAATCTGACCGATCGGGTGCTCCGCGCCCCCGGTTTCCCGGTGGGGCACGTCGTCGACTTCATCTCGACGCCGTGGCTCATGCCGGCGATCTACAACGTGGCGGACATCTTCATCACGACCATGATGATCGGCGTCGCCCTGCTCGTCCTCACGGGTCGTCGGTTCGACGGAACACGTGAGCCCCGTGCGGGTGCGGCATACGAGGACGATGACGCCCCGAACGGGATCGATGACTCGCCGGCCGGGGATGATGCGTCGGGCGCGGAGCCGACGGGCGCAGACGCATCCGACGAGGTCGAGACGGACGGGGAGGACGACGCCTCACGGCCTGCACCGCCCGCCGACGAGCCCGGCCCGACGCCGACGCGCGCCTGACGTGGACAGCCGCAGCCTCCCGGTTCCGGACGGCCTCGACGGCGCGCGGGCGGACGCCGCGCTCGCGAAGCTGCTCGGCTTCTCCCGCACGTTCGCGGCGGAGGTCATCGATGGCGGCACCGTGCTGGTCGACGGTGCGGTGATCGACAAGTCCGACCGGCTGCGCGCCGGCGCATGGCTGGATGTCGCGTGGGAGCCGAAGCGCGACCCCGAAGTGATCCCCGTGGCCGTGCCCGATCTCGGCATCGTTCACGACGACGATGACATCGTCGTGGTCGACAAGCCCGCGGGCGTGGCCGCCCATCCCTCGCTCGGCTGGGAAGGCCCGACCGTGCTGGGCGCCCTGGCCGCCGCGGGCTTCCGCATCGCGACGACCGGCGCACCCGAGCGCCAGGGCATCGTGCACCGTCTCGACGTCGGAACGAGCGGTCTCATGGTCGTCGCCAAGAGCGAACGCGCGTACACCGAGCTGAAGCACGCCTTCAAGGAGCGCGAGGTCGAGAAGATCTACCACGCCGTCGTGCAGGGGCATCCTGATCCGCTTGCGGGTACCATCGACGCGCCCATCGGGCGGCACGCTTCGCACTCCTGGAAGTTCGCCGTCACGCCCGCCGGCAAGGACTCCGTGACGCATTACGAGACGATCGAGGCGTTTCCCGCGGCATCCCTGCTGGAGATCCACCTCGAGACGGGCCGGACCCACCAGATCCGCGTGCACATGGCCGCTCACCGGCATCCGTGCGTGGGTGACCCGTTGTACGGCGGCGACCCGACCCTCTCGGCGAGGCTGGGGCTCACGCGGCAGTGGCTGCACGCGCATCGGCTCGCGTTCACGCACCCGGTCTCGCGGGAATGGGTCTCGTTCGAGAGCCCCTACGCGCCCGACCTCGCGCACGCCCTGGCCGTCCTGCGCGGCGACTGACGAGCGCGCGCTGACGTCGATGTCGGATGCCGCGGCCACACTGGGCGCATGGTGATCGAGGTACGCGCGGCGACGGATGCCGCAGCGGTGCTCACGCTCGTCGGCGCGAAGAGTCCGACGGCCCGGGTGTGCACCTGCCTCAGCTACCGGCTGCCGTCGCGCGAGAGACGCGAGCTCGATGCTGCCGGCGCGGCCGCTGTCATCCGCTCGTGGTGCGCGGCCGAGCCGGCGCCGGGGGTCGTCGCGTGGGACGGCGACGAGCCGGTCGGCTGGGCCGCAGTGCACCCGCGGCGTGAGACCACGTTCGCGCGTTCGCGCGTCATCCCGCACCTCGACGATCTGGATGTGTGGTCGGTCTGGTGCTTCCGGGTGCGACCCGGCCACAAGCGGCGCGGGATCATGCACCACCTGCTCGACGGAGCGGTGCGTTTCGCCGCAGACAGCGGGGCTCCGGCGATCGAGGGGTACCCACTCGACAACGGCGGCGCGCGCATCGAGCAGACCATGGCCTATGTCGGCACGCTGGCCCTCTTCGAGCAGCACGGCTTCACCCGCGCGGCAGAGACCGCGTCGGTGCTCGACGGGCATCCCCGGGTGATCGCACGGCGCGTGCTCGCGTGAGCGCGACGGTCAGCGACCGCCCTCGAAGCGCGCCTCGGCCTCAGGGGCGAGGGCGGCGGTGATCCGTCGCCGCATCTCGGGACCGATCTCGGCGGGCAGCGGATCGGCCGGGTACCACGCGATATCCGTCATCTCGCCGTCGGCGGGGAACGGGTCGCCCGAGATCCAGCGGCACCGGAACGTGAGGTCGAGGTAGTCGCTCTGGTCGCCGTTCTCGTAGGTCACACGCGGGATCTGGTGCACGGACGCGAGTCGCTCGGCGACGATCACGACGCCGGCCTCCTCCGCGGCCTCGCGCACCGCTGCATCGGCGGGTTCCTCGCCCGGGTCGACGATGCCCGTGACGGGAGTCAGTGCGCCGTTGTCGCTGCGCCTGCCGAGCAGGAGCATCCCCTCGTGCTCGACGACGGCGGTCACGCCGACGAGCGGCAGGGGGCGGGTGCCGACGAAGCGGCGCAGCTCGAGCACGAAGTCGGGGGTGGGCACAGGCCCACGATAGGGGAGCGGCACGAGGGTCGCCGACGCCGTGTCCGAGGGTCGACCTAGACTCGACGCGTGGCAGCCGATTCCTTCGTTCACCTGCACGTTCACAGCGAGTACTCGATGCTCGACGGTGCGGCCCGCATCGGGCCGATGGTGCAGGAGGCGGTCCGCCTCGGCATGCCCGCGCTCGCGGTCACCGACCACGGCAACACCTTCGCCGCGTACGAGTTCTACAAGACCGCGAAGGATGCCGGCATCACCCCGATCATCGGTATCGAGGCCTACGTCACCCCGGGCACCCACCGCACCGACAAGTCCCGGGTGCGCTGGGGCACGCCCGAACAGAACGACGACGACGTGTCGGGTTCGGGCGCATACACCCACATGACGCTGCTCTCCGAGACGACCGAGGGCATGCACAACCTCTTCCGGCTCTCGTCCCGGTCGAGCATGGAGGGCTACTACTTCAAGCCGCGCATGGATCGCGAGCTGCTGCAGACCTACGGCAAGGGGCTCATCGCGACCACGGGCTGCCCGTCCGGCGAGGTGCAGACGCGTCTGCGTCTCGGACAGTACGAGGCGGCGCGCGCCGCGGCTGCCGAGTTCCAGGACATCTTCGGCAAGGAGAACTACTTCGCCGAGATCATGGATCACGGACTCTCCATCGAGCGGCGGGTGATGACCGATCTGCTCAAGATCGCGAAAGACCTCGACATCCCTCTCGTCGCGACGAACGACCTGCACTACACGCACCAGCACGACGCGTCGAGCCACGCGGCGCTCCTGTGCGTGCAGTCCGGCTCGACCCTCGACGACCCGAAACGCTTCAAGTTCGACGGCGACGGCTATTACGTGAAGTCGCCCGCCGAGATGCGGCAGATCTTCCGCGACCACGAGGTCGCGTGCGACAACACGCTGCTGATCGCCGAGCGATGCGACGTGGAGTTCAACACCGCGGCGAACTACATGCCGCGCTTCCCGGTGCCCGCGGGTGAGACCGAGGAGAGCTGGTTCGTCAAGGAGGTCGAGAAGGGTCTCGACTTCCGCTACCCCGACGGCATCCCCGCCGAGGTGCGCGCCCAGGCCGAGTACGAGACCGGCGTGATCGTGCAGATGGGCTTCCCCGGCTACTTCCTCGTCGTCGCCGACTTCATCAACTGGGCGAAGGACAACGGCATCCGGGTGGGTCCGGGCCGCGGGTCCGGCGCGGGCTCCATGGCCGCCTATGCGATGCGCATCACCGACCTCGACCCGCTGCAGCACGGTCTGATCTTCGAGCGGTTCCTCAACCCCGACCGTGTCTCCATGCCCGACTTCGACGTCGACTTCGACGACCGTCGTCGCGCCGAGGTCATCCAGTACGTCACCGAGAAGTACGGCAGCGAGCGCGTCGCCCAGATCGTGACCTACGGCACGATCAAGGCGAAGCAGGCGCTCAAAGACGCCGGCCGGGTGCTGGGCTTCCCGTTCAGCATGGGGGAGAAGCTCACGAAGGCGATGCCGCCCGCGGTCATGGGCAAAGACATGCCGCTCGACGGCATGTTCAACAAGGAGCATCCGCGCTTCAAAGAGGCGAGCGAGTTCCGTGCGCTGATCGACACCGACACGGAAGCCAAGACGGTCTTCGACACGGCCGTCGGGCTCGAGAACCTGAAGCGTCAGTGGGGCGTGCACGCGGCGGGCGTCATCATGTCGTCCGAGCCCCTGATCGACATCATCCCGATCATGCGGCGCGAGCAGGACGGCCAGATCGTCACGCAGTTCGACTACCCCGCGTGCGAGTCCCTCGGGCTCATCAAGATGGACTTCCTGGGGCTGCGCAACCTCACGATCATCAACGACGCCCTCGACAACATCGCCGCCAACCGCGGCGTGCCGCTGGTTCTCGAAGAGCTCGGCCTCGACGACCCGGAGTCGTACGAGCTGCTCGCGCGCGGCGACACGCTCGGCGTGTTCCAGCTCGACGGCGGGCCGATGCGGTCGCTGCTGCGCCTCATGAAGCCCGACAACTTCGAAGACATCTCGGCCGTCATCGCGCTGTACCGGCCCGGACCGATGGGCGCGAACTCGCACACGAACTACGCGCTTCGCAAGAACGGTCTGCAGGAGATCACGCCGATCCATCGCGAGTTCGAGGAGTCGCTCGCCGAGATCCTGAGCACGTCTTACGGCCTGATCATCTATCAGGAGCAGGTCATGGCCATCGCGCAGAAGGTGGCCGGCTTCAGCCTCGGACAGGCCGACATCCTGCGCCGCGCGATGGGCAAGAAGAAGAAATCCGAGCTCGACAAGCAGTTCGAGGGCTTCCAGGCGGGCATGCACGCCAACGGCTATTCGGATGACGCGGTGCAGAAGCTCTGGGAGATCCTGCTCCCGTTCTCGGACTACGCGTTCAACAAGGCGCACTCGGCCGCCTACGGGCTCGTGTCCTACTGGACCGCGTACCTCAAGGCGCACTATCCGGCCGAGTACATGGCCGCCCTGCTCACGAGCGTCGGCGACTCGAAGGACAAGATGGCGCTCTACCTCAACGAGTGCCGTCGCATGGGAATCCGCGTGCTCCCGCCCGACGTCGGACAGTCGATCAACTACTTCGCGGCCGTCGGGGAGGACATCCGCTTCGGCCTCGGCGCGGTGCGCAACGTCGGCTCCAACGTCGTCGACGCGATCGTCCACGCCCGCCGCGACGTCGGCTTCACCTCGTTCCACGACTTCCTCGACAAGGTGCCTGTCCACGCGGCGAACAAGCGCACCGTCGAGTCGCTCATCAAGGCCGGCGCCTTCGACTCGATGGGCAATACCCGTCGCGCGCTGCTGGAGATCCACGAGGACGCTGTCGAGGCGGCCGTCGACATCAAGCGCAAGGAGGCCACGGGCGCCGTGGGCTTCGACTTCGACAGCCTCTACGACGAGGCCGAGGAGGCACTGCCCGCCAAGGTGCCCGAGCGCCCGGAGTGGACGAAGAAGGACAAGCTGGCCTTCGAGCGCGAGATGCTCGGACTGTACGTGTCCGACCACCCGCTCGCGGGCCTGGAGATCCCGCTCGCCAAGCACGCATCTATCGGCATCCACGATCTGCTCGCGTCCGAGGACATCGACGACGGCGCGCAGGTCACCGTGGCGGGTCTGGTGACGAGCGTGCAGCACCGCGTCGCGAAAGCCAGCGGCAACCCGTACGGCATGATCACCGTCGAGGACTTCAACGGCGAGGTCACGGTCATGTTCATGGGCAAGACCTACACCGAGTTCCAGAGCATGCTCCAAGCCGACGCGATCCTCGTGGTGCGGGGGCGCGTGTCACGGCGCGACGACGGGCTCAACCTTCACGCGCAGAGCGCGTTCCAGCCTGACCTCGGCGCCGTCGAGGCATCCGGCCCGCTCGTGCTCGTGCTGAACGAGCAGCGCGCGGGGGAGCGAGTGATCGGCGAGCTCGCCCAGACCCTGCGCCGTCACCCCGGAGACACCGAGGTGGTACTGAAACTGCACCGCGCCGGCACTGCGAAGGTGTTCGAGGTGCCGCATCCGGTCACTGTCACCGCCGACCTGTACGGCGAGCTCAAGGGCCTGCTCGGACCGGGTTGCCTCGGGTGACCCTCGCCCGGTCCACGAGAAGACCGCGCGGATAGGATCGATCCGCCCGCACATCGAGGAGGTCCCGTGACCGACGCCGCCCCCACCGCGCCCGCAGACCGGCCCGACCCCAGCTCGCCCACGCGAGAGCCCGCGCCTACCGCGGTCGCAACGACCTTACCCGCACCGGTCGAGACGGGGGCAGCCGCACCGGATCGCTCGGAGTCGCTCGTCCCGGTCGCGTCGCCGATCGGTGTCGGGCCGTTCTCGGTGCGCGAGGTCGTGCTCGGGGGTGTCTGGTTCCTCGCGTTCGTGATCTCCTTCCTGCCCTATCTTCCGCCGCTGCCCTACCCGATCTGGGCGGTGGGCCTGGACTGGGTGCTGACCATCGCCGTTCCCACCGTGGCGGTCGGCCTCCTCGCGCTGCGGCGGCTCTCGCCGGGTGCGATCCGACGCGTCGGCTCGCTCGGCCTCGACCAGTTCGCCTCCGTGGCGTTCTCGATCTCGCTCGTCGCCTGGCTCGCCCAGCTCTGGAACGCCGCCGCTGTGGTGCGCACGTACGGCGGCGCACCATTTGCCCCCGTGATCTGGATCGAGATCGTGCTCGCCCTCGCGGGTGTCGCGCTGACAGTCGCGGCACCGCTGATCCCGTTCGCCAGGGACGATTTCCGGGGACGCGAGCGTGCCGACGCCCATCCGGCGGCCGCCCCCGTCCGGCCCGTCGCACCGCGCCCCGCACGGGTGGCGGTCGTCGCCCGGTCGGTCGCGACAGGCGAGACCGCCGCGCCGGTCGTCGCCTCACCCACCGTCGCGCCGGCCGTGGGTGTGGCCGCCCCCGAGCCGACGCCGAATGCCGTGCGCACGGGCCAGCCCTTCTGGGCGCTGCTCCCCGACGAGCGCACGGTGGTCGATGCCGAGGGTGCGCCCGTGTTCACCGTCGGTCCGGCCGCATGGGCGCTCGTGATCGAGGACCGCGACGGTGTCTTCGTCGTCCGACATGACGACGGCCGAGTCGGCTTCCTCCACGAGTCGGCGGGGGCTGTCCGCGGCTGATCCGCTCGTGCGACGGCGCGCCGGATAAGCTGGAGGGATGCTCCGCACCATCGACCTGCGCGGCCGGCACCTCGGCACCGCCGACCTGCTCGCCGCCGTGCCCCGCGCCACGGCCGCCCGCGCCGAGGCCCTCGCCGCGGCATCCGCTCTCGTCGAGGACGTCGCACACCGCGGTGAAGACGCGCTGCGGGAGCAGGCCGACCGGTTCGACGGGGTCACCGACCACGCGATCAGGGTTCCCGCCCACCACCTCACCGAGGCGCTCGATGGTCTCGAGACGCCCGTGCGATCGGCGCTGGAGATCGCGATCGCCCGTGTCCGCCGGGCATCGGCGGCTCAGATTCCCGCATCCTCGGCGGTCGAGCTGGGTGACGGTGCCGTGGTCGCCCAGCGCTGGCAGCCGGTCCGTCGCGTGGGTGTGTACGTTCCGGGCGGCAAAGCGGTCTACCCGTCGAGCGTCGTGATGAACGTCGTTCCCGCTCAGGTCGCCGGCGTCGGCGTCGTCGCGCTCGCCTCGCCCCCGCAGCGGGAGCACGGCGGGCGGGTGCACCCGGTCGTCCTGGCGGCCGCAGCTCTCCTCGGCGTCGACGAGGTCTATGCCATGGGCGGTGCCGGCGCGATCGGCGCCTTCGCGCACGGTGTCGCGACGCTCGACCTCGACCCGGTCGATGTGGTCACCGGGCCGGGCAACAACTTCGTCGCCGCCGCCAAGCGCGCGGTCGCCGGTCTTGTCGGTACCGATGCCGAGGCCGGCGCGACCGAGATCCTCATCGTCGCCGATGGCGACGCCGACGCCGACCTGGTGGCGGCCGACCTCGTCAGTCAGGCCGAGCACGATGAGCAGGCGTCCGCGGTGCTCGTCACCGACAGCGAGCCGCTCGCCGATGCCGTGCGCGACGCCGTTGAGCGTCGCGTCTCGGTCACGAAGCACGGCGATCGCGCCCGGGCAGCGCTGAACGGCGATCAGTCGGCGATCGTGCTGACCGACGGTCTCGAGCAGTCCACCGCGTTCAGCAACGCCTACGCGCCCGAACACCTCGAGCTGCACCTGGTCGCGCCGGATCCCACCGACTTCGTCAACGCGGGAGCGATATTCGTCGGCCCGTACTCACCGGTGAGCTTGGGTGACTACCTCGCCGGCTCGAACCATGTGCTTCCGACCGGGGGGCAGGCCCGCTACGCCGCCGGCCTGTCGGCGGCGACGTTCCTGCGCCCGCAGCAGGTCATCACCTACGATCGCGACGCGCTCGAGCAGGTGCGCTGGGGGATCGTCACCCTCGCCGATGCGGAGGATCTCCCCGCGCACGGCGAGGCCGTCGAGGCCCGCTTCGAGGCGTAGTCTGTCGCTGCCATGCACTGCCCGTTCTGCCGCCATCCCGACTCCCGGGTGATCGACTCGCGCACCAGCGACGACGGTCTCAGCATCCGTCGTCGCCGCCAGTGCCCGCAGTGCGGCGGTCGGTTCTCCACGATCGAGACGGCGAGCCTCAACGTCATCAAGCGATCCGGTGTCGTCGAGCCGTTCAGTCGCGAGAAAGTCATGTCGGGCGTGCGCAAGGCGTGCCAGGGGCGACCGGTCACCGAGGGCGACCTCGCGTTGCTGGCCCAGGCCGTCGAAGAGGCGGTGCGTCAGACGGGCGCCTCTCAGGTCGACACGAACGAGATCGGCCTCGCGATCCTCGGCCCGCTGCGCGAGCTCGACGAGGTCGCGTACCTGCGGTTCGCGAGCGTCTACCAGGCCTTCGAGTCGCTCGAGGACTTCGAGTCGTCTATCGCCGCGCTGCGCGCGGACCACGCGTCGCGCCCCGCGCCCCGCGCCGACTGACGGGGTCGCCGGCGGAGCGGCGCGCCCACCGCCGCCCGGTAGCCTGGAGGCGATGTACGCCTTCCTCTTCCGGCATCTGCTCACCCGCATGGACCCGGAGTCCGCCCACCACGCGGCGATGCTCGTGATCCGGGCCCTCGCGGTGCCGCCGCTGTCGTGGATCGCCCGCGCAGTCACCGCTCCGGTGCCCGAGCACGCGCGCGAGGTGCTGGGCCTCCGGTTCGATTCCCCGTTCGGCGTCGCGGCGGGCTTCGACAAGAACGGCACCGCCGCGCTCGGCCTGTTCGCCCTCGGGTTCGGGCATGTCGAGGTCGGCACCGCGACGGCCGTGCCGCAGCCCGGCAATCCGCGACCGCGCCTGTTCCGGCTCGTTGCCGACCGCGCGGTGATCAACCGCATGGGCTTCAACAATGACGGCGCTGCCGCCCTGGCGCGACGGCTGGAGAAGACCCGTCGCCGTCGCCGTCGCCCCGTGATCGGCGTCAACATCGGCAAGAGTCGCGTGGTCGCCGTCGAGGACGCCATCGGCGACTACGTCCGGAGCGCGACGCTGCTCGCCCCGCTCGCCGACTATCTCGTCGTCAACGTCTCGTCGCCGAACACGCCCGGGCTTCGCGGGCTGCAGGCGATCGACACGCTGCGCCCGCTGCTCGAGGCGGTTCGGGATGCCGCGGGCGCGGCGCCCGTGCTCGTCAAGATCGCGCCCGATCTCAGCGACGAGGACGCCCTCGGTATCGCCCGGCTCGCCGTCGACCTCGGACTGGCCGGCATCATCGCCACGAACACGACGATCTCCCGCGAGGGCCTGCGCACCGACCCGGCGATCGTCGCCGCGGCAGGAGACGGCGGGTTGTCCGGTGCCCCGATCGCCGAGCGCTCGCTCGCGCTCCTGCGCGTGATCCGCGGCGCCGTGCCGGCGTCGTTCGCCGTGATCTCCGTGGGCGGGGTGGAAACGGCGGACGACGTGCAGGCGCGTCTCGACGCCGGGGCCGACCTCGTCCAGGGGTACACGGCGTTCCTCTACCGCGGCCCGCTCTGGGCGCGGCAGATCAACCGCGCGCTGCCGCGGGCCGCGGCATCCGTCTGACGGGTCGTTCCGTCGCAGGAAGGATGCCGCGGGTGCGCGCGCTCAGGAGGGGTACTGACCGCGCTTGACCTGGGCCTTGGGCAGGCGCATGAAGCGCATCTGGATCGAGCGCATCGCTCCATACCAGCCGAGGCCCTTCTCGATGCGGTCGGCGCCGAACTTCCGGCGGGCCGCTCGCTTGATACGCGCGGAGAGCACGACCATGTCGATGACGGCGAGGGCGACGAACGCCCACAGCGCGATGTAGGAGAAGAACTGCACGGTGGAGTTGTTGACGACCATCGCCAGCAGCACGAGCACCATCGCGGGAAGGATGAGCTCGCCGAGGTGCCATCCGGCGTCGACGTAGTCACGCACGAACCGACGCTGCGGGCCCTTGTCACGCACCGGCAGGTAGCGCTCCTCGCCGGCCGCCATGCCGACCCGCGCCTTCTCGCGCTGCACGGAGAGCTCCGCGCGGGCGCGGGCCTTCGCCTCCTTGGTGTCCGGCACGAGAGGGCGCTTGCGCGCGGCCTCCTGCTCGGCACGGGAGGGGGTCGGACGGCCCTTTCCGCTGACGGTGTCGTCGGAGTCCGCAGGGGCGTCCTTGGGTGCGGGGGCGGCGGGAGTCTTGGCCACGGTGATTCCTCGGGGTCGAACTGGGGTGTGCTTAAGATTACCCGCATGACCTCCGAGACCGCCCGACGTGATGCCCTCCGCGAATCGGTGGAAGGAGGCATCCCGGCAGCCCTCGCCGATCTCGGCGATCTGGTGCGCATCCCCTCGATCGCCTGGCCCGCGTTCGATCAGTCGCAGGTGCAGCGATCAGCGGACGCCGTGGCAGCCCTCGCGACCGGGACGGGGGTCTTCGACGACGTGCGCGTGGTGCGCGCAGCGATCCCCGGATCCGACGAGCTGGGCCAGCCGGCGGTGCTGGCCACGCGTGCCGCTCGCAACGGCCGACCGACGGTCCTGATGTACGCCCACCACGATGTGCAGCCGACCGGCGATGAGGCGCTCTGGGAGACGCCGCCGTTCGAACCCACGCTTCGAGACGGCCGTCTCTACGGACGGGGAGCCGCCGACGACAAGGCCGGTGTTCTCGTGCACATCGCCGCCGTCCGTGCACTGGCCGAGACGTTCGGCGACGACCTCGACCTCGGCCTCGCGCTGTTCGTCGAGGGCGAGGAGGAGTACGGCTCCCGCTCGTTCGCGCAGTTCCTGTCCGACAACAGGGAGGCGCTGGCCGCCGATGTGATCATCGTGGCCGATTCCGGGAACTGGGATCTCGCGACACCGGGGCTCACGGTCTCGTTGCGGGGCAACGCCCGCTTCACCCTCACCGTGCGCACACTCGACCACGCCTCGCACTCGGGGATGTTCGGGGGCGCGGTGCCGGACGCGACGATGGCCGCCGTCAAGCTCCTCGCGACGCTCTGGGACGATACCGGCGCGGTCGCGGTGCACGGCCTGTTCGAGCGCCACTCCGACACGCCCGAATACACCGAGGCGACGCTTCGCGATGAAGCCGGTCTCCCGGCGGGGGTGCAGCCGGTCGGTACGGGCACGATCCTCAGTCGGATCTGGAACAAACCGTCGATCACCATCACGGGTATCGATGCGACATCCGTCGCGGCCGCCTCGAACACGCTCGCGCCGGAGATCTCGGTCGTCATCAGCGCACGGGTGGCTCCCGGCCAGGGCGCCCGCGAGGCCTACGAGGCGATCGAGGCCCATCTGCGCGCGCACGCGCCCTTCGGAGCAGAGCTCACCTTCGCCGACGTCGACTGCGGAAACGCGTTCCTGGTGGACACCTCCGGCTGGGCGGTCGGCGACGCGCGCGAGGCCTTGGCCGAAGGATACGGCGTCGAGCCGGTCGACATCGGCGTCGGCGGATCGATCCCCTTCATCGCGGACCTGGTCGAGACCTTCCCCGGCGCGCAGATCCTCGTGACAGGTGTCGAGGATCCCCACACCCGCGCCCACAGTCCCAACGAATCCCTGCACGTCGACACGTTCCGGCGCGCGGCGATCTCCGAGGCGCTGCTGCTGGCGAAGGTCGCGACGCGTACGAAGTGACGATTCCGCCCCGGATGCGGGCGGCCCGTCGTAGACTCGGACCAACAGCCCCCCGGGACCCTGTCGAGGAGAAGCCATGACCGATCTCGCAACGCCGACCGAAACGTCCGCCCAGGCGCACGGTGTCGTGCTCACCGACGCCGCCGCCGGCAAGGTGAAGAGCCTTCTCGACCAGGAGGGTCGCGACGACCTCCGTCTGCGGGTCGCCGTGCAGCCCGGTGGCTGCTCGGGCCTGATCTACCAGCTCTACTTCGATGAGCGCTATCTCGACGGCGACCAGACGGTCGACTTCGACGGCGTCGAGGTCATCGTCGACGACATGTCGGTGCCCTACCTCGACGGCGCGACCATCGACTTCAAGGACACCATCTCGGAGCAGGGTTTCACGATCGACAACCCCAACGCGTCCGGCTCGTGCGCATGCGGAGACAGCTTCCACTGAGCCCCCTCATAGAAACGGCGCGGCCCCTCGTCACAGACGAGCGAGGCCGCGCCGTTTCGTGTTGAGCGCTGGGCGCGTGGCCTGAATCCGGTGAGAGGTTGCCTTAGACTGAGGAAGCTTCATCCGTCTTCCGAAAGGTGCACCGTGCCTTCACACCGCCGCCTTCGCTGGGTGGCGATTCCCGTCGGGATCGCCGTGGCCGTCTCCCTCGCGGGATGCTCGCCCACCGAGCTTCACGGTTTCCTTCCCGGCTTCACGGAAGACGGCACACCGGCCACCAACCACACCGACATGGTGGCGGCGCTCTGGGTGAACTCCTGGATCGTGCTGCTCGCGGTCGGCATCATCACGTGGGGCCTGATGCTGTGGGCGATCATCGCCTACCGCCGACGCAAGGGGCAGACCGGCCTCCCGGTGCAGCTGCGGTACAACATGCCGATCGAGATCTTCTACACGATCGTGCCGCTCATCCTCGTGCTGGGCTTCTTCGCCTTCACGGCGCGTGACCAGAACATCCTCGAGACGCAGTACGACAACCCGCAGGTGTCGATCACGGCGATCGGCAAGCAGTGGGCGTGGGACTTCCAGTACGACGGCTCCGACCCGAAGGGTGCCGACGACGTCTGGACGATGGGCATCCAGGCCCAACCCGACGCGCAGGGGAACATCGACCAGTCGCAGCTGCCGACCCTCTACCTCCCGGTCAACGAGACGGTGAAGATCACCCTCCAGTCGCGCGACGTCATCCACTCGTTCTGGATCGTCGACTTCCTCTACAAGAAGGACCTCTTCATCGGCAAGGACAACTCGTGGTCCTTCACTCCGACGCGCGAGGGCACCTACGCGGGGAAGTGCGCGGAGCTCTGCGGCGAGTACCACTCGATGATGCTCTTCAACGTCAAGGTCGTCAGCCAGTCCGAGTACCAGACCTACCTGGCCTCGCTGAAGACCAAGGGTCAGACGGGCCCGATCGATGCGGCGTACGACCGCCTCAACAACCTGCCGGGCACCGGCGCTTCGAGCGAGGGGAACAACTGAGATGGCGACGACGCTTCCGCTCCAGGAGCAGGGTGCACCCCGCGCCCGCACCCTCCCTCCCCGCCAGGCGGCGCTGCTGAGCAGCTCCCGCGTGGAGGAGAAGGGCAACATCATCGTCAAGTGGGTCACCTCCACTGACCACAAGACCATCGGGTACATGTACCTGATCTCGTCGTTCATCTTCTTCCTGCTCGGCGGCGTGATGGCCCTCATCATCCGCGCCGAGCTGTTCGAGCCGGGCATGCAGATCCTTCCGACGAAGGAGCAGTACAACCAGCTCTTCACGATGCACGGCACGATCATGCTGCTGATGTTCGCGACGCCGCTGTTCGCGGGCTTCGCGAACGCGCTGCTGCCGCTGCAGATCGGCGCTCCCGACGTCGCCTTCCCGCGTCTGAACGCGTTCGCCTTCTGGCTGTTCCTGTTCGGCTCCACGATCGCCGTCAGCGGCTTCCTGACGCCGGCGGGTGCGGCATCCTTCGGATGGTTCGCCTATCAACCGCTCGCGAGTGCCTCGTTCACGCCCGGAGCCGGTGGAAATCTCTGGATGCTGGGGCTCGGCCTCAGCGGTTTCGGAACCATCCTCGGCGCGGTGAACTTCATCACCACGGTGATCACGATGCGTGCCCCGGGCATGACGATGTGGCGCATGCCGATCTTCTCCTGGAACGCGCTGATCACGAGCATCCTCGTGCTCATCGCGTTCCCCGTGCTCGCGGCCGCGATGCTCGCCGCCGCCGCCGACCGCGTGCTCGGCGCGCACATCTACGATCCCCACAACGGCGGCGTGCTGCTGTGGCAGCACCTGTTCTGGTTCTTCGGACACCCCGAGGTCTACATCATCGCGCTGCCGTTCTTCGGCATCGTCTCGGAGATCTTCCCCGCGTTCAGCCGCAAGCCGATCTTCGGGTACAAGACGCTGATCTACGCGACCATCTCGATCGCGGCGCTGTCGGTCGCGGTGTGGGCGCACCACATGTACGTCACCGGTTCCGTGCTGCTGCCGTTCTTCGCGCTGATGACGATGCTCATCGCGGTGCCGACGGGTGTGAAGATCTTCAACTGGATCGGCACGATCTGGCGCGGCTCAGTGACGTTCGAGACGCCGATGGTGTTCTCGCTCGGCTTCCTCGTCACGTTCGTGTTCGGCGGCCTGACCGGAGTCATCCTCGCGTCGCCGCCGCTCGACTTCGCGCTGTCCGACTCGTACTTCGTCGTCGCGCACTTCCACTACGTCGTGTTCGGCACGGTCGTGTTCGCGATGTTCGCCGGCTTCTACTTCTGGTGGCCGAAGTGGACGGGCAAGATGCTCAACGAGCGCCTCGGGTACGTGCACTTCTGGCTGCTGTTCATCGGCTTCCACACCACGTTCCTCATCCAGCACTGGCTGGGCGTCGACGGGATGCCGCGTCGCTACGCCGACTACTCGGCTGCCGACGGATGGACGTGGGAGAACCAGCTCTCCACGATCGGCTCGATGATCCTCGCCGTCTCCATGATCCCGTTCCTCCTGAACGTCTGGATCACGGCGCGCAAGGCTCCGCGAGTGACCGTCAACGATCCGTGGGGCTACGGAGCGTCGCTCGAGTGGGCGACCAGCTGCCCTCCGCCGCGCCACAACTTCACGTCGATCCCGCGCATCCGCAGCGAGCGTCCGGCGTTCGATCTCAACCACCCCGAGGCGGCGCTGCCGGTCGGTGTCGGTCCTGCGAAGGATGCACCCGATGCCCCCGTCGTCGACCTCGCCTCCGGAGAGGTGAAGTAACCCATGAAGACCAACGTCGGACTGTGGTGGCTGCTCGTCGGCTTCTTCCTGTTCATCACGATCGTCTACACCGGCTGGAACATCCTGGCCCACCCCCAGCTGCCGTGGTACAACGCGGTCGAGTGGGTCGGTTCGGTCGCGCTGCTGTTCGCGAGCGCCATGGCTGCCATGATCGCCTTCTACACGCAGCGCGTGCTCAAGGCTCAGGGCGGCGACCTGCCCGAGGACCGGCTGACCGCCGACATCGACGACGGCGACCCCGAGATCGGCGAGTTCAGCCCCTGGTCGTGGTGGCCCATCGTCCTCGCGGCGTCCGGTGCGATCGCCGTCATCGGTCTCGCGGTCGGCAGTTGGATGGTGCCGGTCGGGTTCGCAGTGTTCCTGGTCGCCATCGTGGGCTGGGTCTACGAGTACTACCGCGGCTACTTCGCGCGCTGAGGTCCATGGCACTGCGTTTCGACGCGGCCGCGGCCTCTGACATCGGCCCGCATCGGTCGACGAATCAGGATGCGGCGTACGCTTCGGCGTGGGCGGCTCTGGTCGCCGACGGCGTCGGCGGCGGCCCGTCCGGCGACCTGGCCTCGGCGGCCCTCGTGCATCGTGTCGTTGCGGGAGGACCGTCGGCTGCTGCGGAGCCCCAGCGCCTCGCCGACCATCTCAGGGTGGCGAACTGGGACCTGCGCGCCCATGTGGAGCGCGAGCCGGAGCTCGCGGGGATGGCCACGACGTTCACGGGGGTCTTCGCAGCTGCGGACGGCTCTGTGCTGCTCGCCCATTCCGGCGACTCCCGGGCCTACCTCCTGCGAGACGGCGAGCTGTCCCAGCAGACCAGGGATGACTCGTACGTGCAGGCGCTGGTCGACCACGGCGTGATCTCGGCATCGGATGCCGCGACGCACCCTCGCCGCAACCTCATCACCGCGTCGTTCGCGGGAGCCGAGGGGGACGCTGCGGCGATCGGCGAGCTCGACCCTCGCGAGGGCGACCGCTGGCTGCTGTGCAGCGACGGTCTGAGTGACTACGTCCCGATGGACGACGTCGTACGCGTCCTGCGGACGAGTGCATCACCCCGCGCAGCGGCGGACGCGCTCGTCGCCCTCGCGCTCGAGGCGGGCACGATGGACAACGTCACCGCGGTGGTGTGCGACATCCATCTCGACGAGCCGTCGCCCGCGCGGGAGGGCTCTTTCGTGGGAGCGGCCGCCGAGCGCTTCCAGGAAGGATTGGATGCCGCGGGCTGATCGCTCGCTCACTCGACCGGCGCGCGCACGACCATGACCAGCGGGTCGAACGTGCGCGGGAGCGGCCCCTCGTCGTTCTCGACCGGCTGCCCCTCCCGGACCCAGTACTCGTAGCCGCCGATCATCTCCCGCACCTCGTAGCCGAGCGCGGCGAACTCGCGGGCGCCTCGCACGCCGGCGTTGCAGCCGGGGCTCCAGCAGTAGACGACCACGGGTGTGTCGAGGGGGATCTCCTGCCGTGCCCGATCGGCGATCTGGCGATAGGGGAGGTGCACGGCTCCGGTGACGCGCCCTTGCTGCCAGGCCTCGTCGCCTCGTACGTCGACGAGGACGAACCGCTCGCCGGCGCGCTGCGCCGCATAGACGTCGGAGGGATCGGTCTCGTGGCGGAGGCGGGCGTCGAAGTAGTCCGTGCTGGTCATGGTCCGACCGTACCGAGCTGGGAGGTGCGCGCCCAGTCGCGGGTCCGCCAGGGGGCGGCGGATTCGCGCCAGAGCAGACATGAGGGAACTCTCATGTGCGGCGGGTGGCCGCGGCATCCCCTCCGCGTTACCGTCAAAGCTGAAAGGCCATTCAGGTGTCGATGGTGACACCGTGACGGGACGACGACGTCCCAGTGAAGGAGATGCCATGCGCGCATCCACGCCCCCTCCCACCCGTCGACGCGGGAGTCTCGCCACCCTCACCGCGGTACTCGCGGCCGCCGTGCTCGTATCCGTGGGCCTCGTCGCGGCATCCGCCCCGCCCGCCAGTGCCGCGTCAGGGACCTGGTCGACCGAGACCATCGCCGGCATGTCGGTGCGCCTCTATACGCCCGCCACGGCCGCCACCGCCGGAGCCGGACGCGCGCTGATGATCAGCCTGCACGGCTGCGTGCAGAAGGCCGCGGACCTGCAGCAGAACGGCAACTGGACCGCCACCGCCGACCGCTACGGCATGGTCGTGGCACTGCCCGACGCGCCGAACGGGGGAGTCGTGCTCGGCTGCTGGGACTATTACGACACGAACCACTCCTCGAGCACGCCGGCCCGCCACGACGACAACCTGCTCTCGCTCGCCCAGACGCTGTCGGCACGTGCCGCGCTCGGCATCGACCCGGCGCAGGTGTACATCTCGGGGCTGTCGTCCGGCGGTGGCGAGACGATGGTGATGGGATGCCTCTTCCCACAGGTCTTCGCAGGTGTCGGCATCAACGCGGGCCCGACAGTGGGCACCACGTCGAGCCAGATCGGTTCCGTCGCCACGACGCAGGCCCAGGCGACCCAGACGTGCCGTGCGTTCGCGGGAACGGGAACGGCAGGCTTCGCGACGCAGCTCGCCTCGATCGTCTACGGCAGCAACGACACCACGGTGGCTCCCGGTTACGACACGCTCAACGGGCAGGTCCTCGCCGGAATCTACGGAGCGAGCCAGACCTCGACGTTCTCGCTTGCGGGCCTCGCCGGTACGAACACGCAGGGAAGCGGCACCCTGTACAGCGATGGGACGGGGCCGCGCGTCTCGGTGATCCAGAACACCGGGCTCGGACACAACTGGCCGGCCGGCGCCGGCTCGGGAGGGACGTACATCTCGGCCAACAGCATCGACTACCCCGCCTACGTCACCTCGTTCTTCTTCGCCAACAACCGCCGCATCGATCGGTCGGCCACCCCGACTCCGACACCGTCGCCCACCGGGTCTGCGACGCCCACGCCCACCCCGACGCCGATCGATGGTTCGTGCGTCACCGCGACGAACGCCGCCCACAAGGCGGCCGGACGCGCGACGAGCTACGGGGTGAATCCCTACAACCCGTACTACGCCCTCGGCTCGCTCGCATACATGGGACAGGGTGATGCGACGACCACCTCGCTGCAGCGGCAGTCGGCGACATCCTGGACCGTCGTCGCCACCTGCGGCTGAGGGCATCCGCACCGACGGCGAGGGCCCCGGGACCGCATGGTCCCGGGGCCCTCGCCGTGCCCGAAGGCTACTTCTTGGGGTTCTCGTCGTCTTCCGCGAGGACCGAGGTCGGTCGAGCGGGGATCTCGCCGTGCTGCTCGTCAGCGGGGCGCAGCGGCGCCTCCGGGTGACCGGCACGCTCGTGCGAGGCCTGGATCTCGGCGTCCTCCTCGTGCGCGAGGTGCTCGAGCTCGTGGTGCTGATGCGCCACCGCCTCCTCGAGCTCGGTCTGGGTGACGGGCGCGAGCCGGTCCTCGAAGAACCAGCGCGACAGCGACGCACGGAACTTCTCGTGCCACGGGATCTGGCCCTGAGCGTTGGGACGCACCACCAGCGGCGCGGCCGTCTCGTAGCCCACGAGCTTCCAGCGCTCGTACTCGTCGAGCGGCTGGTGCACCTCGATGAACTCACCACCCGGGAGGCGGACGATTCGTCCGGACTCGTAGCCGTGGAGAGCGATCTCGCGGTCCTTCTTCTGCAGCGCGATGCAGGTGCGCTTCGTGACGAAGTACACGAGGATCGGGCCGAGGATCAGCAGCGCCTGGAGGGTGTGGATGACCCCCTCCATCGTGAGGGAGAAGTGCGTTGCGATGATGTCGGAGGATGCCGCTGCCCACAGCACCGCGTAGAACGTCACACCCGCCGCGCCGATCGCCGTGCGGGTCGCCGCGTTGCGGGGACGCTGAGCGATGTGGTGCTCGCGCTTGTCGCCGGTGATCCACGCCTCGATGAAGGGGTAGATGGCGACGAGCACGATGAAGACCACCAGCACCAACAGCGGCAGGATGATGTTGAACGACCAGGTGCGGTCGAGCCAGACGAACTCGAGGTGCGGCGGCACGAGACGCAGGGCGCCGTCGGCGAAGCCGATGTACCAGTCGGGCTGCGTGCCGGCCGACACGGGGGAGGGGTCGTACGGTCCGTAGTTCCAGATCGGGTTGATCGTGAACAGGGAGGCGATCAGCACGATCACGCCGAACGTGATGAAGAAGAACCCGCCCATCTTCGACGCGTACACCGGAAGCATCGGGAAGCCCACCACGTTGGAGTTCGTGCGTGCGGGGCCGGCGAACTGGGTGTGCTTGTTGATGATCATGAGCACGAGGTGCAGCGCCAGCAGACCCACCAGGATCGCCGGCAGCAGCAGGATGTGCAGCGTGTAGAGGCGTCCGACGATGGCCTCGCCCGGGAACTCGCCGCCGAACAGCAGGAACGAGATCCACGTGCCGATGAGGGGGATGCCCTTCACCATGCCGTCGATGATGCGCAGACCGTTGCCCGAGAGCAGGTCGTCGGGGAGCGAGTAGCCGGTGAATCCCTCGCCCATCGCCAGGACGAACAGGATGAATCCGATCACCCAGTTCAGCTCGCGGGGCTTGCGGAACGCCCCGGTGAAGAACACGCGCAGCATGTGCACGCCGATACCGGCGATGAACACGAGTGCTGCCCAGTGGTGGATCTGTCGGACCAGCAGACCGCCGCGCACGTCGAACGAGATGTGCAACGTCGAATCCAGCGCCGCGGACATCGAGATGCCCTTCAGCGGGATGTAGCTGCCGTTGTAGTGCACTTCGGCCATCGACGCCTGGAAGAAGAACGTCAGGAAGGTGCCGGACAGCAGCACCACCACGAAGCTCCACAGCGCGATCTCGCCGAGCATGAACGACCAGTGGTCGGGGAAGATCTTGCGACCGAGCTCCTTGACGAGGCCCGACAGGCTCGTGCGCTCGTCGATGTAGTTCGCCGCGGCGCCGACGAAGCGGCCGCCCAGAGGCTTCTCCTTGGACTCCGCCTGGAACTCAGTGGTTGCGGATGCGGTGCTCAATGACGCTCCCAGAAGCTCGGGCCGACGGGTTCGTGGAAGTCGCTCTGCGCGACGATGTAGCCCTCGCTGTCGACGGCGATCGGCAGCTGCGGCAGCGGACGCGCCGCCGGGCCGAAGATCACCGCGGCGCCGTTCGACACGTCGAACTGCGACTGGTGGCAGGGGCAGAGCAGGTGATGCGTGAGCTGCTCGTACAGCGCGACGGGGCAGCCGACGTGCGTGCAGACCTTGGAGTACGCGACGATGCCGTCGTACGACCAGGACTTGCGGTCATCGGCCTCGTGCAGCTGGTCGAGCGGAAGGCGCATGAGGAGCACGATCGCCTTGGCCTTCTCGTCGAGGTAGCCGTCGGCGTGCGACAGCTGTGCGAGGGGCTCGGGAATGACGTGGAAGGCGGAGCCGATGGTGACGTCCGACGCCTTGATCGGAACGCCGCTCGGGTCGTGCGCCAGACGCATGCCCTGCTTCCACATGGTGTGGCTGAGGGCCTCCACCGGGTCGACGTCCTGAGGTGCGAGCCCGCGGAAGAGGGTGATGCCCGGCAGGATCGAGGCGATGACGGCGGCGAACAGCGAGTTGCGGATCATCGCGCGTCGGCCGAAGCCGGACTCCTCGTTCGCGGCAGCGAACGCGGCGACCGCGCCCTCGCGCGTCGTGTCGCGACCGCGCGTGGCGTGACGGGGCTCGATGTGCTCCTTGTCCGACATGATCGCCTTGGACCAGTGGATCGCGCCGATGCCGATCGCGAGCAGGGCGAGGGCGATGCCCAGGCCGACGAAGAGGTTGTTGTCGCGCACCGCGATGAGCGAGTGGTCTTCGATCGGGAAGAGCATGTACGCCGCGATGGCCCAGATGGAGCCGGCGAGCGACAGATAGAACAGGATGTAGACCGTGCGGACGGCCCGCTTCAGCGCGGCCGGGTCCTTGTCGGTCATCCGCTCACGGTGCGGCGGGAGGCCCGGGTTGGTCACCGGGTCCGTCTCGGCCACGGCGAGACCGCTCGACGGCTTCCAGGAAGCCCTCTCGTGCTCGAGCGGATCGACCTCGTGTGCCATGGTGCTCCTCGTACGTTACGTCTGCTGTGCTGTGTTGGTGCGGGTCAGTTGGACTTCGCGGTGATCCACACCGTGATGGCGATCAGGGCGCCGATTCCGAAGATCCAGATGAACAGACCCTCAGAGACAGGGCCGAGCCCGCCCAGGTCGTAGCCGCCCGGCGAGTCGTTCTGCTGCAGGTAGAGCAGGGCGGAGATGATGTCGCGCTTGTCCTCGGGGCTCAGGTTCATGTTGTTGAAGACCGGCATGTTCTGCGGTCCCGTGACCATCGCCGCGTACATGTTGAGCGCCGTCGTGGAGTGCAGGCTCGGGGCGTACTTGCCCTCGGTGAGCGCGCCGCCGGCACCGGCCACGTTGTGGCACATGGCGCAGTTGATGCGGAACAGTTCCGCGCCGTGCGCGACATCGCCCTGACCGTCGAGGATCTGCGACTCGGGGTAGGTGGGGCCGGGGGAGACCGACTGCACATAGGCCGCGAGGGCTGCGATCTCGTCGTCGGTGAACTGCACCGGCTTCTGCGGAGCCTGCGGCGAGTTGGCCTGCATGGGCATGCGGCCGGTCGAGACCTGGAAGTGCACGGCGAGCTCGCCGACGCCGAGCAGCGACGGTCCGTTCGCGGTGCCCTGGAGGTCGAGACCGTGGCAGGTGGCGCAGTTCGCCTGGAAGAGCTTCTTGCCGTCGTCGACGGTGAGGGTCGACGCCTTGGCGCTCGTGCTGGTCTGGTCGGTGGTCGCGGCGACGGCTGCCGAGGCGCCGGCGTAGATGCCGCCGGTCAGCAGGAGTCCGATTCCGATCAGCGCGGCAGCGGCCAGGGGGCTGCGACGGCCTGCTTTGCGGGGCTTGGGGGTACGTGCCATGAAGGTGCCGCTCCAGTTACTTCAGGAAGTAGATGACGCCGAACAGCACGAGCCACACGACATCGACGAAGTGCCAGTAGTACGAGACGACGATCGCCGTCGTCATCTCCTTCCGGCCGAAGTTCTTGACCGCGTAGGCGCGACCGATCGTCAGCAGGAAGGCGATGAGGCCGCCCGTGACGTGCATGGCGTGGAAGCCGGTGGTCAGGTAGAACGCGGAGGCGTAGGCGTTGGCCGTGATGGGCATGCCCTCGGTGACGAGCTGGGCATACTCCCACACCTGACCGGAGACGAAGACCGCACCGAGCGCGAACGAGAGGAAGAACCACTCGGTCATGCCCCATCCAAGGATGCCGCGCTTCTTCGTCGAATACGGCTGCAGGCGCTCGGCGGCGAACACACCCATCTGGCAGGTCACCGACGAGAGCACGAGGATGACCGTGTTCACCGTCGCGAAGGGGATGTTCAGGTGAGCGCTGTTCTCGGCCCACAGCTCCGGCGACGTGCTGCGCAGCGTGAAGTAGATCGCGAACAGGCCGGCGAAGAACATGACCTCGCTACCGAGCCAGACGATGGTTCCGACGGCGACAGGGTCGGGGCGCTTCACTGTGCGCAGAGCCTGGGAGTACGTCGCTGGGGTCGTCACGCTCCCCATTATGACCGATGTTGCGGGCCGAGTATTGCACCCGCGAGGTTGGCGGAGCCCGTGGCGCGACTGAGGGAAACCTAAGTAGCAGCGGCGAAGCGCCTTCGGAAAACCGAGGTGCGGCGTGCACGCCGCCCGCCCTGCCGCGGCGGGGCCCGACCGGCCGCCTTCAGTAGGATCGAAGCCGTGTCGACCTCTCCCTCGTGGCCTTCGATCCTGACCGCCCTCCTCGCCGGCGAGAACCTCAGCGTGTCGGAGTCGACGTGGGCCATGCAGGAGATCATGGCGGGACGCGCGACCCCCTCCCAGCTCGCCGGATTCCTCGTCGCCCTGCGCGCGAAGGGTGAGACCGTCGACGAGGTCGTGGGCTTCCGCGACGCGATCCTCGACGCCGCCCTTCCGCTGCCCGTACCCGCCGCCGTGCTCGACATCGTCGGCACCGGCGGAGACCGTTGGGGCACGGTCAACATCTCGTCGATGTCGGCCGTCGTGGCCGCGGCATCCGGAGTGCCGGTGGTCAAGCACGGCAACAAGGCCGCCAGTTCCAAGTCGGGCTCGTCCGACGTGCTCTCGGCCCTCGGCGTCGATCTCACCCTCGCGCCCGACGAGGTCGCCGAGGTGCTCGGCGAGGCGGGCATCACGTTCGCCTTCGCGGCCGCCTTCCACCCCGGGTTCCGTCACGCCGGTCCGACGCGGGCGGAACTCGGCATCCCGACCGTCTTCAACTTCCTCGGACCGCTCTGCAACCCGGCGCGGGCCGAGGCGAACGCCGTCGGCGTCGCGACTCTCGACCGCGTGCCGCTGATCACGGGCGTCTTCCGCACCCGCGGCGCCACCGCGCTCGTGTTCCGCGGCGACGACGGGCTCGACGAACTCACCACGACCGGCCACAGCCGCATCTGGGAGGTCTCGCTCGGCGATGTGCACGAGCACGACCTCGACCCGCGCGACATCGGCATCCCGCGCGCTCGCATCGAGGACCTTCTGGGCGGCGACCCCGTGCACAACGCGGACGTCGTCCGCCGCACTCTCTCCGGTGAGACCGGTCCGGTGCGGGACATCGTGCTGCTGAACACGGCCGCCGGCATCGTCGCCTACCGTCTGTTCCAGCAGCCCACCGAGGCCCACCGGCCGATCCTCGACCGGCTCGCCGAGGCCGTGGAGCTCGCCGGAGCCGCCATCGACGACGGGCGCGCGACCGCGACGCTCGAGCGGTGGGTCGACGCGACGCAGCGTCGCTCGGCCTGACGGCGCGCCGCTCAGCCCGGTTCTGTGCCGGTCGGCTCCGCTCAGCCCGCGGTCGCCGCCAGGGCGTCCGCGGCGCGACGGAACGACGTACCGATGCGCCAGGTCTCCACGAACGCGGCGCTCTCGTCGGGGTCGGGAACGTGGAGTCGCTGCGGCCGGGGGAGGGGAAGGTCGCGGACGACCCGCACCACGGTAGGGGCGACGGCGAGGTAGTCGGCGCCCGCGAGCACCTTCTTCGCGACGCCGGGGGTCATGCCGCGTGTCTCGGCGGCGGCCGCGGTGATTCCGGCGAGGTCGCCGTGGGCCGCGAGCAGCGTCGCCGCCGATTTCTCCCCGATGCCGGCGACGCCGGGCAGCCCGTCCGAGGAATCGCCGCGCAGCGTCGCGAAATCCGCGTACTGGTCGGCGTGTACGCCGTAGCGCGCCACGATGTCCGCGTCGCGCAGCTGTTCGAGGTTCGACATGCCGCGTGCGGTGTAGACGACCGTCACGTCCGCGTCGTCGTCGATGAGCTGGAAGAGGTCGCGGTCGCCTGTGACGACGTCGACCGGCAGGCCCGCGCCGGTCGCGAGGGTGCCGATCACGTCGTCGGCCTCGTGCTCGGCCGCACCGACGATCGGGATGCCGAGGCGCGTGAGCGCCTCGCGGATGATCGGCACCTGGCGCTCGAGCGGATCGGGCACCTCCTCCACGTCGGTGCCGCCGGCCACCACCTCCACGACGCGGTGCGTCTTGTAGCTCGGAATCAGCTCGACGCGCCACTGCGGACGCCAGTCGTCGTCCCAGCAGGCGACGAGGTGCGTCGGAGAGTAGAGCGTCGCGAGGCGCGCAATCGAGTCGAGGAGGCCCCGCACGGCGTTCACCGGCGTGCCGTCGGCGGCGGTCACGGACTCCGGCACCCCGTAGAACGCGCGGAAGTAGAGGCTGGCGGTGTCCAGGAGCATGAGTCGATCGGATGCCGCGGCCACGTCGCGTCCCTTCGTCAGGCGCGCTCGGTCAGGGAGAGATGCACGCGCTTCAGATCCTCCAGCATGGCGCCGACCAGAATCCACTGCGGGCCCGGCTGCACCAGCTCCAGCGGCGCGGTCAGCGCGGGCTCCTCGGGCGCGGCATCCGCCTGCTCGCCCGTCAGGCGCACGTCGTGCGCGACGCGGCGCAGCTGCAGCGCGATCGCGGGCAGAGCGGGGTCGGGTGTGGCGTCGTCGCTCGCGTGGTCGTAGACGGCGCGGGTCATCCCGATCAGCTGCGTCACGATCGGGGTGAACACGTCGAGGTCATCGCGGAGGGCGGCGACCTGGGTGCCCAGGCTGCGTCCGCGCGGATTGAAGGTGAGCGATTCGGATGCCGCGGCGAGCGCGTCATTGGCCCGGCTCTGCACCGGGCGCAGCAGTCGGGCGCCGATCATGAGTTCTTCGCGACCCGCTGCCGTGGGTGGGTGATCGAGGGCGTCGGCGAGCCGCTCGAATGAGAGGGCGAGCTCTTCGCGCAGACGTCGCACCTGCTCCCGTGCCGGCGCGAGCGCCACCGGGGGCACGATGGCGAGGTTCGCGATGATGCCGACGATTGCGCCGATCACCGTCTCGATGATGCGGTCGACCGCGTACTCGGGTGTGGTCGCGCCGAGGGAGAGGACGAGAATCGCGCTGATCGCGATCTGGTTCGCCGTGCCGACGGTCATCCGCAGCGACCAGGCGAGGAGGAGGCCGACGGCGGCGGCGACAAGGACGACCGCGGTCGCACGGCCGAACGCGATGCCGAGCACCGAGGCGAGCACGACGCCCGCGATCACGCCGACCGAGCGCTCGATCGCGCGGGCGACCGACTGATTGAGGCTCGGTTGCACCACGAGAAGCGCCGCGATCGCCGCGAACACGGGAGCGGGGCCGTGGACGAGCCAGCCCGCGAGCAGCCATGCGACGGCGACGGCGACGGCCGACTTGCCGACCTGCAGGAGGGACGGGCGGGTGGCTGAACGCACGTCGAAGGCGGTGGGCACGGGACGCATCACGGTTTGCGTGCGCGCACGGCGGCGGAGGCGGCCGTCGCCGTCATGCCGAGATCGCGCTCGGGGAGGACGATGTCGAATCCGTTCCAGGTGCGCCGAGTGGCCTGCAGCGACTCGACGGTCACCCCCCGAGGTCGTTGGGAGAGGTAGGCATCGGCGCTGCGCAGGCGGATGCCGAGCGCGGGCCCGGCGACACCGACACGGTCGATGTCCCGCCAGGCGAGGCTCGCGCCGTCGCCCAGACGGATGCCCGCGTCGTCGACGCGAAGCAGGCGACTGCGCCGCCATTGGCCGATGAGCGAGTAGCCGCCGCCGACGCCGAAGACACCGACCGCAGCGACGCCGACGACGAGGGCTGTCAGGTTCTGCTGGTTCAGCAGCACGATCACGATGCCCATCGCCGCCGCGATCGCGCAGGCGATCGCGAGGATCACGAGCCGTCCGCGGGGGCCGATGATGACGAGAGGAGGGCGGACGTCCGACACGAGTCCAGCATAGGCACGGTTGTGCATAAGTGTGTGACTTATATTTTCGCCATATAAGTTATAGACTTATGGCATGTCCTACGCGGTGACCATCGATATCGTCGGCTCACGATCGCTCCACGACCGTCCGGCAGCCCAGCGCGCCATCGATGACGCCCTCGAGTTCGTCGATCAGGACGTCCCGCCGCTCACCGCGGTGCGGCCCACCGTCGGCGACGAGCTGCAGGGCGTCTACGCCGGCCTCGACGACGCCCTCGCCGCGACCCTCATCCTGCGCCTCGCGCTGCCCGACGAGGTCGACTGCCGATTCGGTCTCGGTGCCGGAGACGCCGGCCGGGTACCCTCGCGCCGCGCGAGCGAGCCGGAGCTCGGCATCTCCGAGGGAAGTGCATGGTGGGCGGCTCGCCGTGCCATCGAACGTGCGCACGCTCTCCCGGCGTCGGGTGTGGCGGGCGGCCGATCGTGGTACGAGGGGCCGGGTGCGGCATCCGTCAACGCCTATCTGCTCACGCGCGACCAGATCGTGTCCACGATGACCGGCCGTGCGCGCCGTCTCGCCCTCGGGGCGTGGCGCGGCGAGCGCCAGGCCGACCTCGCTCGCCGTGAAGGCGTCAGCCAGTCCGCGGTGTCGCAGATGCTCGGCCGATCGGGCGGAGCGAGTCTGGTCGCCGGACTCCATCTCCTGCGCAGCGGGTCTAGCGTGGATCGCGACGCCTGACCCGCCGAGGAGCACCATGACCGTCGCACTCACCCCCGCTCAGCGCCGCCTGCTCGACGCGCCGAACTACGGGGCTCTCGGCACCGTGCGACCCGACGGCGTCGTGCAGGTGAACCCGATGTGGTTCCTGCTCGACGGAGACACGATCGCGTTCACGCACACCACACGCAGACAGAAGTTCCGCAACCTGCAGCAGAACCCCGCGATGGCGCTCATGGTGTTCGACCCCGACCACCCGTACTCCTACGTCGAGCTGCGCGGAGAGCTCGTCGAGGTGCGCCCCGACCCGGGCGGCGACTTCTTCGTGGTGCTCGGCAAGCGGTACGGGAACGCGGACCAGCAGCCGCCCGCCGATCGGGCCGACCGGGTCGTGCTGGTCATGCGCATAGACGCCGTCGGCGGGCAGTGACCCCGACACATCCTCGTCATCTGGGCGCGGCATGATGTCCGGGTGACTCTCCCCGCAACCTCCCTCGATGCCTCGCTGCCCGAGTGGCTGCTGACTCTGCTGCCCGAGCTCCCCGACGTCCTGCCGACCGCCGAGGAGCGGATGGACCTCGTCAACGACCTCGCCGACCGCAACTGGCGCGCCGGCAACGGCGGCCCGTTCGCCGCGATCGTCGTCGACGCCGACTCGGGCCGGCTGGTATCCGTCGGTGTCAACGTCGTGCTGAGTTCGGGCATCAGCGGGATGCATGCCGAGGTCATGGCGCTGGGGCTGGCACAGCGCACCCTCGGCCGCTGGGATCTGGGCGAGGGCGGCGCCGAGCTCGAGCTCGTGGTCAACTGGCGCCCGTGCGTCATGTGCTACGGCGCCACGATGTGGAGCGGCGTGCGCAGCCTCGTGGTCGCCGGCTCCGGTCCCGAACTCGAAGAGCTCACCGGTTTCGACGAGGGTCCTGTCGTCACCGACTGGGACGCGCAGTTCGAGGCGCGCGGCATCCGCGTGCGCGAGGGCGTGCGGCGCGCCGAGGCCCTCGACGTCTACCGCGCCTACGGCGCCGCCGACACCCTCGTCTACAACGCCCGCGGCCTCGCCGAGTAGCCGTCGGGCAGCCGGCGGTCGCCTGCGCCGGGCGTAGGCTCGGAACATGCTCGCCACCGTGATCCACGACGCCCGCGACATCCGCGTCGAGAACGTGCCCGACCCGACGCTCTCCACCGGAGGCGATGCCATCGTGCGGGTCGTCGCAGCCTGCGTCTGCGGCTCCGACCTCTGGCCGTACCGCGGTGTCGTGCCGACCTCCGAGCCGCATCGCATCGGACACGAGTTCATCGGCGTCGTCGAGGCCGTCGGCCCCGACGTCACGAGCGTCGCCGCCGGCGACTTCGTCATCGCGCCCTTCTACGTCTGTGACGGCACCTGCGTGAACTGCCGCAACGGCGTCAGCACCTCGTGCCTGCACGGAGGCTGGTGGGGCAGTGACGACCAGGTGGGCGGCTTCGCCGACGGCGGCCAGGGCGAGTACGTGCGCGTGCCGCTCGCCGACGGAACGCTCGCCGTCGTGCCCGGACCCGTCACGGAGGATGAGATCCCCGGACTCCTCACCCTCAGCGACGTCATGGGGACCGGCCACCACGCCGCCGTGTCGGCGGGCGTGCAGCCCGGGGACAGCGTCGCGGTCGTCGGCGACGGTGCCGTGGGCCTGTGCGCGATCATCGCGGCGAAGCGACTCGGGGCCACCACGATCATCGCGATGTCGCGTCACGCTGATCGGCAGGCGCTCGCCCGCGAGTTCGGTGCCACTCACATCGTCGAGGAGCGCGGCGACGCCGGGATCGAGGCCGTGCGTGCCCTGACCGGTGGGATCGGCGCGGACCGCGTGCTCGAGTGCGTCGGCACCAAGGAGTCGATGGACCAGGCGCTGCGCTCCGCGCGACCCGGGGGCATGGTCGGCTACGTCGGCGTTCCCAACGGCGGTCCGGAGCTCCCGGTGCGCACCATGTTCAACCGCAACGTCGGCGTGAACGGCGGTGTCGCCCCCGTGCGCGGCTACATCGACGAGCTGCTTCCCGACGTGCGCTCCGGAGCGATCCGACCGGGCAAGGTCTTCACCCTGCAGCTCCCGCTCTCGGAGGCCGCCGAGGCCTACGCCGCGATGGACGAGCGTCGCGCGGTGAAGGTGCTGCTGCGGCCGTGAGCCGCGGCATCCGATCGTCTCGAAGCGAGCTCGCGGGGTCAGGCACGCGCCGCGACCGCGGCGACGTCGACGCCTGACGGCAGTGCGCCGAACAGCGCGCCCGCGGCGGGTTCGTCGCCGAGACGGCCGGCGATGAACGCGTCGGCGACCGCGGCGGGGGAGTGCCGGGCGACGAGCGAGGCCTCAAGGCTGAGCGCGAGCGCGCCGACCAGGGCGCGCGCGGAGATGTCGGCCGAGGCCGGGTCGGCGACGGCCGCCGCCACGCGCGCGCGGGTGCGATCGAGGTGGGCATCGAGCAGCGCGGACGCCCCACGGGCGCGTCCCACCTCGTGGTCGAACGCCTCCCAGGTCTCGGGCTCGCGCACGAGCGCGCGCAGCACATCGAGGGCGATGACGTTGCCCGACCCCTCCCAGACCGCCATCACCGGCTGCTCCCGGTAGCGCCGCGCGAGCGGGAAGGCCTCCGTGTAGCCGTTGCCGCCAAGGCATTCGAGCGCCTCATAGGCATGGGCGGGGCCGCGCTTGCAGATCCAGTACTTCGCGACAGGGGTGGCGAGGCGGCGGAACGCGATGGCCGCGGCATCCGCGTCGTCGTCGTAGGCGCGCGCAAGGTGCAGTGCCGTGATGGTCGCGGCCTCGGTCTCGAGCTGCAGGTCGGCGATGACCGCGGTCATCGCGGGCTGGTCGATGAGCGTGCGGCCGAACGCCGCGCGGTGCCGCACGTGCCACGCCGCCTCGGCGACCGCCTGTCGCATGCCGGCGGTCGACCCGAGCACGCAGTCGAGGCGGGTGCCCGCGACCATGTCGATGATCGTGCGCACGCCGCGCCCCTCGTCGCCCACGAGCACCCCGACGGTGCCGTCGAACTCGATCTCGCTCGACGCGTTCGCGCGGTTGCCGAGCTTGTCCTTCAGGCGTTGGATCACGAACGGGTTGCGGGTGCCGTCCGGGAGCACGCGCGGCACGAGATAGCAGCTCAGTCCGCCCGGCGCCTGTGCGAGCACCAGGAAGCCGTCCGACATCGGTGCGCTGCAGAACCACTTGTGGCCGGTGAGTCGGGCGGTGCCGGAGGCTGCGGGCGTCGCCCGCGTCGTGCCGGCCCTCACATCCGAGCCGCCCTGCTTCTCGGTCATCGCCATGCCGAACAGCGCGCTCGACTTGCCCGCCCGAAGCTCCGGCTCGTACGCGCGGGAGTGCACCCGCGGCATCCAGTCGGCGCCCACCTCGGGATGCTGGGCGAGCACCGGCGCGACCGCGTGGGTCATCGACACCGGGCAGGCGTGGCCCGGCTCCACCTGCGCGTACAGCATGAACGTCGTGGGCCGGGCGACGTTCGCGCCGGGACCCGGACGAGCGGATGCCGCGGTGTGCGCGCCGTCCGCGACGGCCGCCGCGATCACCCGGTGGTACGCCTCGTCGTAGACGACCTCGTCGACGCGGTTGCCCCACCGGTCGTGGGTGACCAGCTGCGGCTCCCGCACGTTCGCCCGTTCGGCGTCGGCCTGGAAGGAGGCGGCGCCCACGCGGCATCCGGTCGTGTGCAGGTCGTCGACGTGCGCGCCCGCATCGAAACGGACCACGGCCTCGACGAGAGCGACGTTCGTGCCGAACTCGTCGAGATCCGTGCGCGGCGGCGCCTGATTCGTCACGGTGTGGGTGGCCACGGTGTCTCCTTCGCCTCGTCGCGTCGGTCGTGCGAGTCGAGGCTATCGGGGTCGGTCGCCGCCCGCGCCGCGCGGGTCGGTCAGTGCCCGCGCGACGTCGTCAGGAGGCCGGCGTCCAGGTGGAGACGCGGTCGAGCTCCGCGACCTCGGCCGCGGTCAGCTCCACACGGGCGCCGTCGAGCAGGTCGGGCACCTGCGCGACCTGCGATGCGCTCGCGATCGGCGCGACGACCGTCGGTTGCGCACGCAGCCAGGCCAGTGCCGTCGCCGCGATCGAGACGCCGTGGGCGGCGCCGATGCCCTCGAGCGCGTCGATGATCGCGAGACCCTGCGTCGTCGCATACTTCGCCGCGCCCTGCGCGCGGGGCGAGGCCTGGCCCGCGGCATCCGTCGACCGGTACTTGCCCGTCAGGAATCCGCTCGCGAGCGCGTAGTACGGCACGAGACCGAGGTGGTTGCGCTCGGCGACCGGGATGATGCCCGCCTCGACGTCGTTGCGATGCACGAGGTTGTAGTGCGGCTGCACCGCGACGGGCAGGGCGACGCCGGTCTCTGTGGCGATGTCGATCCACTGCTGGATGCGCTCGGGCGAGTAGTTCGAGACGGCGACGTAGCGCACGAGACCGTCGCTGACGAGCGCGCCGAAGGCCGCGACCGTCTCCTCGAGCGGCACGGTCTCGTCGTCGAAGTGCGCGTAGTAGAGGTCGATCGCCTCGACGCCGAGTCGGCCCAGCGACGCCTCGGCGGCGGCGCGGACGGTACTCGCGGCGAGTCCGCGGAAGTCGGGGTGCTGGCTGACCTTCGTCGCGACGGTCACGCCCTGTGGCTTCCGGTCGGCGAGCCACGCGCCGATGATCGTCTCGCTCTCGCCGCCGCTGTTGCCGGGCACCCAGGCGCTGTACGAGTCGGCGGTGTCGATGAAGTCGCCGCCGCCTGCGCTGAACGCGTCGAGCACGGCGAATGAGGCGTCGCGGTCGGCCGTCCAGCCGAACACGTTGCCGCCGAGGGCGAGGGGGAGGATGTCGAGGTCGCTGGTTCCGATGCGCGTCATACTCGCGACAAGGCGGGCGGGCCGGGCGGTATTCCCGGGATGTCTCCACGATGACGCCGGATGTCGCGGCCGCCCCGGCGCCGTACGATGGCTCGGTGCCCCACGCCAAGATCCTCCTCTTCTACCGGTTCGCGCCGCTCGCGGACCCGGAGGCCGTGCGTCTGTGGCAGCGCGACCTGTGCGAGTCGCTCGGGCTGCGCGGGCGCATCCTGCTCTCGACCCAGGGCATCAACGGCACCGTCGGCGGCGATCTCGCCGCGATGAAGCGCTACGCGCGCAAGCTCAAGGAGTATGCGCCCTTCCGCGGCATCGACCTGAAGTGGTCGGAGGGCACCGGCCTCGACGCCGACGGCCGCAGCCTCGACTTCCCGCGCCTGTCGGTGAAGGTGCGCGACGAGATCGTCACGTTCGGCGCGCCGGGAGAGCTGCGGGTCGACGCGGACGGCGTGATCGGCGGCGGCACCCACCTCACGCCCGGCGCCCTGCACGACCTGGTGGCGCGGCGCGGAGACGACGTCGTGTTCTTCGACGGGCGCAATGCCTTCGAGGCAGAGATCGGCCGATTCCGTGGGGCGATCGTGCCGGATGTCACCACCACCCGCGACTTCGTCGCCGAGCTCGACTCCGGTCGCTACGACCACCTCAAAGGCAAACCCGTGGTGACGTACTGCACCGGCGGCATCCGCTGCGAGGTGCTGTCGAGCCTGATGGTCGCCCGCGGATTCGGCGAGGTGTACCAGCTCGACGGCGGCATCGTGCGCTACGGCGAGAGCTTCGGCAACACCGGCCTGTGGGACGGATCGCTCTACGTCTTCGACGGGCGCGGATCGGTCGCGTTCGGCGAGCGGCCCGCCGTGATCGGCGCATGCGCCACCTGCGGCGCGCCGGAGTCCCGCATGGTCAACTGCGCCGACGACGCCTGCAAGGTGCGGGTCGTGCAGTGCGCCGCCTGCAGCGAGACGGATGCCGCGCGGTGCGCGTCGCACGCCGTCGTCGCCGCCCGCTGAGCTTCCTCGTCCACCCCCACAAGGAGAACCATGACCACTCAGAACCTCGCCCGCTACGTCGATCACACGCTGCTCAAGCCCGAGGCGACGTCCGCTGATGTGGCGGCGACCATCGCGGAGGCGGCCGAGCTCGGCACCTACAGCGTGTGCCTGTCGCCGTCGGTTATCCCGGTCGAGGTGCCCGAGGGTCTCAAGCTCGCGGTCGTGGTCGGATTCCCGAGCGGCAAGCACCACTCGTCGATCAAGGCGGCCGAGGCTCGGCTCGCCGCGTCGCAGGGCGTCGACGAGATCGACATGGTGATCGACGTGGGTGCCGCGATCGAAGGCCGCTACGACGCCGTCGAGGGCGACATCCGTGCGGTTCGGGATGCCGCGCCCCGGCCGGTGGTGCTGAAGGTCATCATCGAGTCGGCCGCGTTGTCCGATGACGCGATCGTGGCCGTGTGCCAGGCGGCAGAGCGGGCCGGGGCCGACTTCGTGAAGACGTCGACCGGCTTCCACCCGACCGGGGGCGCGACGGTGCATGCCGTGCGCCTCATGAAGCAGACGGTCGGCGATCGCCTCGAAGTCAAGGCGTCGGGCGGCATCCGCACGCGCGAGGACGCTGAGGCCATGATCGCGGCCGGCGCGACGCGTCTCGGGCTCTCGAGCACGCGCGCGATCCTCGCCGACGAGACCGCGGCGGCCGGCTACTGAGTCCGGGCGCTGCGCGGGTCCGGCGGGGGAGTCAGAGCTCGATCTCGTAGTGCACGAATCCGGTGTCGGCGGCGACGCGGTCGTAGAGGGTGCGCGCGGTCGTGTTGCCCTCGGCGGTGAGCCAGTAGACCTTCGCGGCGCCGTGTTCTGCGGCCCAGTCGCGCACGTGCGCGATCAGTGCGCGGCCGGCGCCCGTGCCGCGGGCGTCAGGTGAGACGTAGAGGTCTTCGAGGTAGCAGTAGTCCCCGAGAGCCCAGGTCGAGGCGTGGGTGAGCCAGTGCACGATGCCGATCGGCGTGCCGTCGTCGTCTCGCGCCATCGCGCCGTGCACGGTGGTGCCGGGTATCGTAAGGGCGGTGAAGGTGGCGTCGCTCACGTCGGCGGCGAGGTCGGTCTCGTAGAACTCCAGGTAGCCGGCCCAGAGCGGCTCCCACGCGGGGCGGTCGTCGGGATGCAGCGGGGAGATCGTGACCATGGCGCCAGCCTAAGGGGGCGCGGCGTGTGGGAACGGAGGGCCTGCAAGACTGGAAGGCGTGCCTGACGAGAACTCCGAGACATCCGCCCGTCGATACGTCGTCGCCACCGACGGCGCGTGCAAAGGGAACCCCGGCCCCACGGGGTGGGCGTGGGTCGGCGAGGACGGCGAGTGGGCCGCGGGTTCGCTGCCGGAGGGAACCAACAACATCGGCGAGCTGCTCGCGCTGTTGAACGCGATCGTCGCGCACGCGGATGTCGACGAACTGATCGTGCAGGCGGATTCGAAGTATGCGATCGACACCTATGTGTCGTGGATGGACGGCCACCGCCGTCGCGGCTGGGTCACGAGTGCGAAGAAGCCGGTCGCCAATCGCGACATCCTCGAGCAGCTCATCGCGGCGCGCGACGCCCGCCGGTCGGCCGGCCGCCCGGACGTCGTGCTGGAGCATGTGCGCGGCCACGCCGGCCACCGGCTCAACAGTTGGGCGGACGAGCGTGCGGTGCGTGCGTCGCAGCACGGCGCGGCCGGGGAGCAGCTGGTGTGGACCTCGCATCGGGGTCTCGACCGGTTGGATGTCTCGGTCGACCCGCCGCGCGCCGCCGCGGACCGCGTGCGCCGCTGACGGCGCGCCCCGCGATCACGGTGCGGGAACGGCGCGTTCTGCCGCATCTTCGGCGGTTTTCGGTCATGTCCGAAAACCGCCAGCTTTCTCCCAGCATGGAGTTACAGTCTTACTGAAGGTTCGCCCCTATCGTCGACACGCGGCCCGATGCCGGCGCAGGGTCTGCGGCGGTGACGAACGACGGCCGTTCATCTGACACCGCCGGGGGAGCCGCACGGTCTTCGCCCCGGCCATCTATCGAACGAGGCAACTGTGAAGAGAACATCCCTTCGCGCACGCATCGGGCTCGTGGTGACCGCCGTGGTGGTCGCCGCGGTCGCCGTCCCGATCGTCGCGACATCCGCCTTCGCGGACACGACCTGCGCCCCGGCCTGGAGTGCGACCGCGACCTATGTCGGCGGGAACACCGCCAGCAGCAACGGCGTCACCTACCGTGCGAACTGGTGGACCCGGGGCGACGACCCGGTGACGAACAACGGCGCGTCCGGCACCGGCCAGCCCTGGACGTCCCAGGGTGCCTGTGGCGGGAGCACGACGCCCGTCCCGACGTCCTCGCCGACGGCGAGCCCGACTCCCACGCCGAGCCCGACCGGCGCGGCGTGCGTCGCTGCCTGGTCGGCGACCGACACCTACACCGGCGGCCAGACGGCATCCGAAGGCGGCATCGTGTACCGGGCCAACTGGTGGACCCGCGGCGACGAGCCCGCGACCCACAACGGCACCGTCGGCACCGGCCAGCCCTGGACGGCCACAGGCAGGTGCGGTGGCAGCACGCCGACCCCGACGCCGACCTCCAGTCCGACGGCCTCTCCGACGCCGACCCCGACGCCCACGGTGACCCCGACGCCCACACCGTCGACCGGCACGGCGCCCGGCTTCCTGTTCAGCCCGTACAAGGACGCCACCATCTCGATGAACTGGAACACGCTGAAGCTCCAGACGGCTGTCACCGGCACCGCGCGACCGCTGATCGGCGCGGGTGGTGTGCTCGGCAGTTCGGCGACCTCCCTCCGGGCGGTCACCCTGGGCTTTGCGACCGGCACCTGCACGGGCGAGAACTGGGGAGGGGTGGATGCGGCATCCTTCGCGGCCGCCAACATCGCATCCCTCGATGCGGCCGGCGTCGACTACGTCATCTCGACCGGTGGCGCGGCCGGCACCTTCACGTGCGGCAGTGCGGCGGGTCTCACGTCGTTCATCGCGCGCTACGCGTCAAGCCACCTCGTCGGCATCGACTTCGACATCGAGGGCGGTCAGTCGCCGGCGCAGATCTCGAGCCTGGTGGCGTCGGCGGCCGGCGCGCAGAGCGCCTACCCGAACCTGCGCTTCTCGTTCACCCTCGCGACCCTCGCGGCGAGCGACGGCAGCTACGGCGGCCTGAACTCGACCGGAGCCGCGGTGGTGCAGGCCATCCAGGCGTCGTCGCTGACGAACTACACGGTCAACCTCATGACCATGGACTTCGGCTCCGCCTCGGCGACCAACTGCGTCGTCGTCTCCGGCAGCTGCGACATGGGTCGCTCGGCGGTGCAGGCCGCGGTCAACCTGAACCACAGCTACGGGGTGCCGTTCTCGAAGATCGAGCTCACGCCGATGATCGGGGTCAACGACGTGTCCAGCGAGGTGTTCACCCTTGCCGACATCACGACGGTCGCGAACTACGCCAAGAGCGCGGGCCTCGCCGGCGTGCACTTCTGGTCGCTCGACCGGGATGTCCCGTGCGCGACGCCGACCTCGACCGCGTCTGCCACGTGCAACTCGGTGTCGTCGGGCACGTCGTCGCTGGCCTACACCAACGGGTTCCTCAGCGCCTTGAGCTGAGAGACAAGGGGGTGTCCGTGCGCCGGCACGGGCACCCCCTTCCCTCCCGCACTGCGCACGCATACGCGCCGGTCTGGTGGGAGGATCACCGCATGGTCGATCCCCTGGACCCCGGACCCTACTTCCACGGCACGACGGCAGACCTGCAGCCGGGTGATCTCCTCACGGCCGGGCATCGCTCGAACTACCGTCCCGAGGTGGTCATGAACCACGTCTACTTCACGGCGCTCGTCGACGGCGCCGGGCTCGCGGCGGAGATCGCCGCCGAACTCTCCGGCGACGGCGCGACGCCGAGGGTCTATGCGGTCGAGCCGACGGGAGCGTTCGAGAACGATCCGAACGTCACCGACAAGAAGTTCCCCGGTAACCCCACGCGCTCCTTCCGCAGCGCTTCGTCGCTGCGGGTGCTCGACGAGGTCGCCGACTGGAATCGACTCGCCCCCGACGCGCGTGCCGCGTGGCGGGAGCGGCTCGCGGTGATCCGTGCCGGAGGCGGCGGCGAGATCCTCAATTGAGTGGCGACCTCGGCTCGGACCTCCGCGACCTGGGCTCAGACCGTCGCGACGGTCGGCTCCCACCCGAGCGCGGGTGCGACATACGTCGCGAACGACTCCATGAGGCGCAGATTGAACGCGACGCCGAGCTGGCTCGGGATCGTGATCATGAGAGAGTCCGCGCTTTGCAGGGCCTCGTCCTGCCGCAGCTGCTCGACGAGCACGTCGGGCTCTGCCGCGTACGTCTTGCCGAACGTCGAGCGGATGCCGTCGATGACGCCGATCTGGTCATCGCCCGCGCCGCCCCCGAAGTAGCGCGCCTCTTCCGCGGTCGTGATCGGGAAGATGCTGCGGGAGACGGAGACACGCGGCTCGCCGGGATGACCGGCCGCCGTCCATGCGCCGCGGAACGCGTCGATCTGCTGCGCCTGCAGCACGTCGAACGGCGTGCCGTCGGCCTCGGTGAGAAGTGTCGACGACATGAGGTTCACGCCGACGGTTCCGGCCCACTCTGCACTGTCGCGGTTGCCGGCGCCCCACCAGATGCGTGAGCGCAGGCCGGGGGAGTGCGGCTCGATGCGCTGCAGCCCGGTGCCGCCGCCGAACGGGCTGTACGGGTCGCGCTCGGCGAGTCCTTCGCCCTCGATGGCGCGCAGGAACAGCGAGAAGTGCTCCCGCGCGATGTCGGCCCCGCGCGGATCCTCCGACCCGGTGTAGCCGAACGCCTCGTACCCGCGCACAACGGTCTCGGGTGAGCCGCGGCTTACTCCGAGGGCGAGTCGGCCGTCGCTGATGAGATCGACGGCCGCCGCCTCCTCGGCGAGGTAGAGCGGGTTCTCGTACCGCATGTCGATGACGCCCGTGCCGACCTCGATGCGCGAGGTGCGCGCCGCGATGGCGGCGAGCAGCGGCATGGGAGAGGCCTGCTGGCGCGCAAAGTGATGCACGCGGAACGCGATGCCGTTCACCCCCAACTCGTCCAGTCCCTGGGCGAGGTCGATCGCCTGGAGCAGCGAGTCCTGGGCGCTCAGCTGGTGGCCGCCGCCGAGCGGGCCGTAGTGACCGAACGAGAGTGTGCCGAAGCTCTTCATGTCTGACGCAACCTCCGAGGTGCGGTTTCTATTCCGACGAATGGATGCCGCGGCTTGCCCGGACATCCCGTACGACGAGCGACGCGCGGTGAGCCGTGATCACGACCGCGAGCCACGCGCCACCGAGGAGCCATCCGGCGATCACGTCGGTGAGCCAGTGGTGGCCGAGGAACGCGCGACTGAGACCGACCAGCACCGCGAACGCCGCCGCTCCGATCCCGAGGGCGAGCTTCGCGCCCCGCGTGCGCCGCCGGAGGATGAGGAGGTAGGCGATGACTCCCACGACCACGACCGCGTTGAGCGTGTGACCGCTGGGGAACGACGGCGTGTACTCATACGGCGGCACGGCCTGTTCGAGCGGCGGTCGCTCCCGACCGATCACCTGCTTCCCGGCGACGGTCATCAGCAGCGATCCGACTCCGGCGGCGACGATCAGGATCACCGGCGTCCAGGAACGGCGCCGCAGGCCGAGCACAAGCGCAGCGACCGCTGCGATGATCGGCATCACGATCGGGCCGGCGAGATCGGTGAACAGCGTCACGACGGTGTCGACGACCGGCGAGCGGAGTGTCAGGGCGACGTCGAGCGCCGGCCGGTCGATGCCCGCGATCCCCTCGCCGTTGCCCACGGCGACGGAGTCGTACACCTCTTCCGCCAGCCAGCTCAGCGCGTAGGCGAGCAGCCCCCCGATCACCAGGGTGAGGAGAAGGGCCGTGTACGGGTGCACCTCCGCTGCCGCCCGCCGCAGCGGAGCAGGAAGGCGCGTGCGGGTGGGGTGCGGCATCCGATGTCCTTCCTCGCCGGTTCGACGCGTCGCTGTCGATTCTCGCAAAGCCGCTCGGTACGCTCGGCCCATGAGCGAGCACACGCTGGGGGACGGGGCCGTGCTGCGCGGGGGGCGGCCGGGCGATGAGGCGGGGATACTCGCGAGCATCCATGCGCTCGCGGTCTACGAGAACGAGCCCGACGCCGTCGAGACCACGCTCGCCGACCTCACCGGCACCCTCTTCGGCGCGCAGCCCCAGGCCTTCGCGCATGTCGTCGAGAAGGACGGCGTGATCGTCGGTATCGCCCTCTGGTTCGTCACCTTCTCGACGTGGACAGGTCGTCACGGGATCTGGCTGGAAGACCTGTTCGTCGACGAGGCGCACCGCGGGAGCGGGTACGGTACGGCACTCATCGCCGCGCTCGCCGCCGTGTGCGAGGAGCGGGGCTACACCCGCCTCGAGTGGACGGTGCTCGACTGGAACGAACCGTCGATCCGCTTCTATCGGGAACTGGGGGCCGTGGCGATGGACGAATGGACGACGCAGCGCCTGTCGGGCGCCGCTCTGCACGCGGTGGCGACGCGATGAGGGTCGCGGTCTTCGGGGCCACGGGTGCCGCGGGTCGACGGATCGTGGATGCCGCCACCCGCCGTGGGCACGACGTGTTCGCCCTGTCGCGGGCGACGGGTGTCGACGTGCTCGTCCTCGGCCAGGTGCGTGAGGCGCTCGCCGGAGCGGATGCGGTCATCGATGCGGTGAACACGCCGACCTTGCACGCGCAGGAGGCGACGGAGTTCTTCCGGGCAGCGGCCGCGAACATCGTGCGCGCGTCGGCCGAGCACGGTGTGACGCGTGTCGTCGCGCTCTCGATCGTCGGCATCGACCGCAACCCCCACGGCTACTACGCCGGCAAGCTCGCACAGGAACGGGTCTACGCAGACGCGTCCGTGTCGCACACGATCGTCCGCGCGACACAGTTCCACGAGTTCGCCGGGCAGATCTGGTCGTCAGGCGGATGGGGCCCGGTGCACGCGGTGTTCCCGGCGCGCCTGCAGCCTGTCGATCTGGGAGAGCTCGCCGAGATCCTGGTGGACGCCGTCGAGGACGCGGAGGCGGGTGGCATCCGTCACGTCGCCGGCCCCCGCGTCGAGGAGCTTCCGCGTCTCGTGAAGGCGTGGGCACGCGCGGCCGGTCACCGGGGGATCCGGTTTCCGATCCCCGCGGCGACCGATCAGCTCAAGGGCATGCGCGACGGTGCGAACCTGCCGGACGCGGCGCTCGACGCGCCGCTGATCGTCGGCACGATCGACTTCGACGCCTGGCTCGCGACGCAGCGCACCCGCTGAGTCGGCCCACCCCTCAGCGACTCGCGACTTCGCGTACGAACGCGTCGACGTGCGCGCGCAGCGCGGTGATGCGCTCGGTGCGGGCGAGCTCGGGGTCGAACCCGGCGAACGAGCGAGAGGGGCGTCGGCGCACGTTCGCGGAGCACTCGAATCGTGCGCACACGAGCGTGCCGATCCCGTCGCCGCGACGCCCGGCCGCACCCGCTCGGCGTGCGGTGAAGAGCACCACGTCGTTCGGAAGTTCGACGTCGGAGCACCATGAGCACTGCGGGCGGCTGCGCGTGCGGGTCTCGGCCTCACGCAGCAGAACCCCGACGGGCTCGCCGTCGATGTCGGCGACGACGCAGCCGACGAGGGGCGCTCGGCGGTCGCGCCAGCCGAGGAAGTCGAGCGAGGACCAGTCTCGGCCGGCGAGATCGTCGGGGAGCACGAGGCTCTTCCGCTCGGAGAGGGAGGCATTGACAAGACACGCGCGCAGGCGCGCGTCGTCGAGGGGACGCATGGAGAAGGCCTTTCGAGATTGACGATCCGGCGAGCCGGCGGAAGAGGTGCGCACTTGCAGAGGTGCGCGCGATGAAGGCGCTCAGCGCGCCGTCGATGCCGATGCACGGGGCATCGGCGACCTCCTCACGCCCGAGGGCGTCGTCTTCCCGTTGTTCACGGCGGCAGTCTATGCCCGCCGGTGTCCGCGCGGATCAGAGCGAGGGGACGGCGGCGAGCACGCCGTGGATGGCCAGCTCCACCCCGATCGCGAGGATGAGGAAGCCCATCACCCGGGTGAGCGCCCCGATCCCCGTCGGTCCGAGCTTGTCCACCAGCGGGGTGCCGTAGCGCAGCACGAGGGCGACGACCACGGCGATCACGACGGATGCCGCGGCGATCGCCACCCGGTCGAGGACGTCGGGGTTGCGCGCGGCGAGCCCGATCACGACGCCGATGGCACCTGGCCCGGCGACCAGCGGCAGGGCCATGGGGGAGAAGCTGATGTCGGCCTTGGTCTGGGCTTCGGTCTGCTCGTCGGGGGTCGCGACGACCCGGGGCACGATCATGCCGAATCCGGCGTGCATCACCACCAGTCCGCCGGCGATCTGCAGGGCCGCGAGGCTGATTCCGAGCACCGAGAGCAGCACGGTGCCGATCGCCGTGAAGACCACGAGGATGCCGCCGACGTAGAGGCCCGTGCGCCACGCCTGCGCGTGCTGCGTGCGTGCGTCGAATCTCGACGTGAGTCCGGCGAACGCGGCGACGGCGCCGACGGGGTTCGTGATCGGCAGGAGGGCGGCGAGCGTCGCGATGAAGACGGTGATCACCCCCACATTGTGGCGGATGGGAGGTCGAGCTCGCGGCATCGGCGGTCATTGGCGCCATGATGGGTGGATGGCCGACGACCCCCGCCAGGTGCGCACCCGCGCCGCGCTCGACGCGGCGCTGCGCGCCCTGCTGCGAGAGCGGCGCCTTGACCAGATCACCGTCTCCGATCTGTGCCGCGAGGCCGGCGTGCACCGCACCACCTTCTACGGGCACGCGACCGATGTGCTCGACTTCGCGATGCGCTCTTTCGCCGGCGAGATCGACCGACTCGGCACCGTCGACGCCGACGCCCAGGGCGGCGACGCCGAGGCGCTGGCGGTCGTCTACACCTCGGCACTCGTCGACACACTCGACGCGGTCGTCGCCGAGCGCGACGTCTACCGGGCGCTCTTCGGGGGCCCGACCGGCGCTGTGTTCGGGGGGATGCTCGCACAGCGGCTCGCCGACCGCGCCGAGATCGCGCTGCACTCCTTCACCGCCCGCGCGGTCGCGGGTGCGCCGACGGATGCCGCGGCCCGCCGTGAGGCGGCCGCGTACATCGGAGCCGGCGTCGCCGCGTTCATCCGCGCCTTCGCGGGTGTCGACGACCGCGAGACGGCGGAGGCCGCCGAGCGGGCCAGAGCGCTCCTACCGGCGTGGTGGCCCGGCACCTCTGCGGCATCCGATCGCTTCTGATATCCTGAGGCGTCACCCACGTGACGCGCGTTTGCGCGCGCGCCCGTGAGGACGCCAACAATCCGCTTCGCTCCGGCTCGAAGCATCCGCTCGCACTCTCGTGGCGTGCGGCGTCGCGAAAACTCTCCGCTTCTCGTGGGCAGACACGCGTGCCGGGGCCAGAACACCCTCCACTAGGACACCCCACTACATGACTACTGCAACGACCGCCCCGGCCACCAAGCAGGTCGCGATCAACGACATCGGATCTGCCGAGGACTTCCTGGCCGCGGTCGAGAAGACCCTGAAGTTCTTCAACGACGGCGACCTCATCGAAGGCACCGTGGTGAAGATCGACCGCGACGAGGTTCTCCTCGACGTCGGCTACAAGACCGAGGGCGTCATCCCCTCGCGCGAGCTTTCCATCAAGCACGACGTCGACCCCAACGAGGTCGTCGAGGTCGGCGACCACGTCGAGGCGCTCGTCCTCCAGAAGGAGGACAAGGAAGGTCGCCTCATCCTGTCCAAGAAGCGCGCGCAGTACGAGCGCGCCTGGGGCGACGTGGAGAAGATCAAGGAGAACGACGGTGTCGTGACCGGTCAGGTCATCGAGGTCGTCAAGGGCGGCCTCATCGTCGACATCGGCCTCCGCGGCTTCCTCCCCGCCTCGCTCATCGAGCTGCGCCGCGTGCGCGACCTGACGCCGTACCTCGGCCAGGAGCTCGAGGCGAAGATCCTCGAACTCGACAAGAACCGCAACAACGTCGTGCTGTCGCGCCGCGCCCTGCTCGAGCAGACGCAGTCGGAGTCGCGCACCACGTTCCTCAACAACCTGCACAAGGGTCAGGTCCGCAAGGGCGTCGTCTCGTCGATCGTCAACTTCGGTGCGTTCGTCGACCTCGGCGGTGTGGACGGTCTCGTTCACGTGTCCGAGCTGTCGTGGAAGCACATCGAGCACGCGAGCGAGGTCGTGGAGGTGGGCCAGGAGGTCACCGTCGAGATCCTCGAGGTCGACCTCGACCGCGAGCGCGTGTCGCTCTCGCTCAAGGCGACCCAGGAGGACCCGTGGCAGGTCTTCGCCCGCACGCACGCGATCGGCCAGGTCACGCCCGGTAAGGTCACCAAGCTCGTGCCGTTCGGTGCGTTCGTGCGCGTCGCTGACGGCATCGAGGGCCTCGTGCACATCTCGGAGCTCTCCGGCAAGCACGTCGAGCTCGCCGAGCAGGTCGTGTCGGTCGGCGAAGAGGTCTTCGTCAAGGTCATCGACATCGACCTCGAGCGTCGTCGCATCTCGCTCTCGCTGAAGCAGGCGAACGAGTCGGTCGACCCGTACGGCACTGAGTTCGACCCGGCCCTGTACGGCATGGCCACCGAGTACGACGAGAACGGGGAGTACAAGTTCCCCGAGGGCTTCGACCCGGAGACCAACGCCTGGAAGGAAGGCTTCGAGGAGCAGCGCGAGAAGTGGGAGCAGGAATACGCTGCCGCCCAGTCGCGCTGGGAGGCGCACAAGTCCCAGGTCGCGAAGACGCTCGAGGCCGAGGCCGCCGGCTTCGGCTCGGTCGACGCCGCACCGTCCTCCTTCTCGAGCGATGAGGGCCCCTCGGGCACTCTCGCCGACGACGAGGCTCTCGCCGCGCTTCGTGAGAAGCTCGCCGGCAACTGACCTGCACCATTCCGCAGCACGACGCGGGCCGGAGCCTACGGGCTCCGGCCCGCGTCGTCGTCCGGGGCACCGAGACGGGTAGCGTGAAGGGGTGACGGACTTCTCGGGGCACCTTCCCGGGAGCAGGTCCTACCGGCGCCTGCTCGCCGGGCTCTTCTTCGCCGGCGTCGCCACCTTCGCCCAGCTCTACTCGCCGCAGGCCGTGCTCCCGTTCATCGCCGCCGACTTCTCCGTGTCGGCCGCGGGCGCCGCACTGTCGGTGTCCGCGGCCACTCTCGGCCTCGCGGTCGCGGTTCTTCCCTGGTCGATCGTCGCCGACCGCATCGGCCGCGTGCCGGCTATGGCCGCAGGCGTGTCCGCGGCGACCCTGTTCGGACTGCTTGCGCCGCTGCTGCCCACGCTGCCGCTGCTGCTCGCCGCGCGCCTCGTCGAGGGCATCGCTCTCGGAGCGGTGCCCGCCCTCGCGCTCGCGTACCTCGCCGAGGAGGTCGACGCCCGGCATACGGCCGCGGCGGCGGGATCGTACGTGGCCGGCACGACGATCGGCGGACTCGCCGGACGCATCATCGCCGGTCCCTTCGGGGAGCTCGGTCACTGGCGCATCGGGGTGTTCGTGGTCGCGCTCGTGTGCGCCGGCTCGGCGGTGCTCTTCCTCGTGCTCGCGCCCCGTGCGCGCGGGTTCGCCGCGGCATCCGCTCTGACCCTCACCCGTGTGCGCGCGGCACTCGTCGGCAACCTGCGCTCCCGCATGCAATGGGCGCTCTACGCGCAGGGATTCCTGTTGATGGGCGGGTTCGTCGCGCTGTTCAACTATCTCGGCTTCGAGCTCGCGGGTCCGGCGTACGGCGTGCCCGCCTGGCTCGTGAGCCTGATCTTCGTGGCCTACCTCGCCGGCACGGCCTCCTCGCCGTGGGCGGGCCGGCTGGCGTCACGGCACGGCCGGCGTCGGGTGCTCGTCGCCTCGATCGGCATGTTCGTGGTCGGCATCGCGCTCACCGTCGTTCCGTCGCTGCCGGTGGTGATCGTCGGGCTCCTCGTGTTCACGGCAGGTTTCTTCGCGGCGCACGCGATCGCGTCGGGTTGGGCGCCCGTGTCAGCGGCGCCCGGTGGTCGCGCGCAGGCATCCGCGCTCTACAACCTCGGCTACTACATCGGGTCGAGTCTGTTCGGCTGGGCACTCGGACTGGTGTTCGCGGGTCTCGGCTGGCCGGCCCTCGCGGCCGCCGTGATCGCGCTGGAGCTGACCGCCGCCCTCATCGCTCTGACGCTCCTCCCGGGCCGCGGCGCCCGCCCGGTGCAGGCGGCGTCATGACGCGCCCGTCGGATCGGTCGGCACGGAGGGTCTCGGGGCGGTAACGTCGCACTATGCCGTCAACTGGCGCAGGAGAGGGGTCGACTCCGCCGGGGAGCCAGGCGAACGACGTCCTGCAGGTCATCCTGCATCGGGCGGTCACGATGTTCAGTCTGCCTCCGCTGCTGGAGAGCGCTCGCGCGCGCACAGTGATCGTCTTGCAGACGACGCTGTTCGCGGCGATCGGCCTGCTCGCGCTCTGGACGTTCCTGTTCCCGCTGCCGGGAGACGTGGGCCTGTTCGCCGTCGGCCTCGTGCTGCTGTTCGGGGCCACGTGCGCCGCGTTCATCGTTCCGTGGGGGAGTCTGAACGCGTGGGCGAGCCTTGCGCTTCCGCTGCTGGACGTCGTCGCCATCTATGTGATGCGGCAGGCGGCGCCCACCGCCGGTATCGGCGGCATGCTCGTGCTGCCGGTGATCTGGCTGTCGGTGTTCTTCGGGGCTACCGGGTATCTCGTCTCCCTCGTCTCGGTGGTGGGGCTGTTCGTGATCCTCCCCACGATCGACGCGAGACAGACCCTCGGGTTCGCGACCATCACGACACCGCTCGTCTTCCTGATCGTGGCGACGCTCAGCCTCGTCGGTGCCCGACAGCTCGCGGCTCAGCGTCGGCTGTTCTCCCGTCAGCGCGATGCGATGTCCATCACCCTGCAGCGCTCCCTCCGACAGGAGGTGTTGCTGGCGGAGGTGCTCGACACCATCGACTTCGGCGTGCTCCGACTCGGCGCCGACGGCTCGATCACCGTCGCGAACGAGGCGCACGACCGGTTGCAGCGCGCGGCGCGGGTCGCCGACAGCGCGACCCCGAGCGGGACCGCATCGGTCTACGCCGCCGACGGTGCCACCCCGCTCGATGCGCACGACATCCCGTTCGCGCGCGCCGCGCGGGGCGAGGTGTTCGACAACCAGGTGGTGTGGTTCGGCGCACCGGGATCGCGCCGGCGTGCGCTGAGCGTGTCGGTGCGCCGCACCTTCGCCGCCGACGGAGCCGACTCGGGGGCGGTCATCGTCTCCCGCGACGTCACGAGCGAGCTCACGGCTCTGCGCGCCCGCGACTCGCTCGTCGCGTCCGTCTCGCACGAGCTTCGCACGCCGCTCACCTCGATCATCGGATACCTCGAGCTCGCCATCGACGACCCCGACGTCCCGGCGCACGCGCGCGGCAGTCTGGAGGTCGCGGAGCGCAACGCCGAGCGACTCCTCGGCATCGTGTCGGACATCCTCACGGCCTCGAGTCGATCGGAGATGTCGGCGGACCTGACCGTGGCGCAGCAGGACATCGACGTCGCCGAGATGCTGCGGGCCAGCGGCGTCGCCTATCGCCCGAGCGCCGCCGAGCGAGGCATCGAGATCGAGATCGACGAGATCGCCCACGTGCGCGCCTACGCCGACCCCCTCCGCATGCGTCAGGTGCTCGACAACCTCGTGAGCAACGCCGTGAAGTACAACCGCGACGGCGGCACCGTCTCGCTCGCGGCGACATCCGACGGCCTCTCGACCTGGCTGACCGTCACCGACACCGGCATCGGGATGTCGCGGGACGCCCTCGGTCGCCTGTTCGAACGGTTCTTCCGCGCCGACGCCAGCCGCACGGGCGGTACAGGACTGGGCCTGTCGATCGCGCGTGACCTGGTGCGCGCCCACGGTGGCGACATCACCGTTGAATCGACGCCCGGAATCGGAAGCGTCTTCACGGTGCGCCTGCCCGCATCGGCCGAGGCGCTCGACTCTCCGGCACCCGCAGACCTGACCGAACTCGCCCAGCGCTCCCCGCGCGCGGCGGAGGTCGGATCGGTCTGGAAGGAGCGTGGAGCATGATCCTGGATGCTTTCACCGCGTCGTTCGTCTCAGGTCTGATCTTCCTGACGGCCGCCGCCATCTTCGTGGTCACGTCGCTGGTGCGTCGGGACCGCGGTCCCGTGCAGCTCTGGTCCCTCGGCTACCTGCTCAGCGCGATCGGCGTGATCGCGTACGTCGTCTGGAACGCCCTCATCGGCTCCGGCTGGGCGAGCACGGCGGCCCTCGCCGTCGGCAACGCGACGATGGTCGCCGCGGCCGCCGCGCTCGCAATCGGATGCCGCGTCGCCGACGGCCGGCGCGCGGGCGGGCCGCTCCTGCTCGGTCTCGGGCTCGGCGTGGCGACGGCGATCTCCACGCTCGTCGACGGGCCGGACGCGGGAGCGTGGGCCGGGGGCGCGTGGCTGTTCCTCAGCATCGGGATCTTCGCCGCGGTGGGATCGTGGTACTGCCTGCGCGGCCGGCTCTCACGGTTCGGATTCGGCAAGGTGCTGGGCATCGCGTTCCTCGCCGAGGCTGTCGTGTACATCCTGCGCGGCGTCGTGGTCATCACCGTCGGCTCCGGGCAGCCGCTGTTCCAACTCTGGCTCGGCAGTGGCCCCGTGAGCGCGTTCTTCATCGTGTTCACCGTCGTCGTGCTGGTCGCGACATCCATCCTCCGCTACGAGCTCGGTCCCCGTGAGACGCTGCTCTCGGCGGGAGCCGTGATGCCCGGGATGCGCGAGGGGTACCTCGACGCCGAAGGATTCCGCCGCATGGTGGACCTGCTGCTGCGCAAGGGATCCGAGCGCACCGAGTTCGTCGTCGTGTGCGCGGTGCACATCGACGCGGCCGAGGACATCTCCGCCTCGTTCGGCGGCGACGTCCTCGCGGAGCTGCGGGCGAGCGTCGCGGCCGCTGCACGTCGATACAGCGTCGCGAACGCGCTGCTCGCCATCGAACACGGTGTCGTGCTCACGTGCGCGATGGCCGCGAGCCCGCCCGACGCGCGTCGCCAGGCGGCGCTGCTGTACCGCGGCGTGATCGAGACGCTCGTGCAGGAGGACGGCATCGTACTTCCTGCGATCGGCGTCGGGGCGGCGCTGAGCACCACCGTCGGCTTCGAGACGTCCGCGATGGTCGACGGTGCGCGCGCGGCGGCGGCTCGCGCGGCCGCGACCGACGAGTCATCCGTCGTCTTCGCGCCGAGCGTGTCGCACGCGTCATCGCGGTAACGTCGTCGAATGGCCGCCACCGAGGATCGTGACGCCGACCTTCGCGGTCGGGTGGCGATGCTCAACCAGCTGCTGCTGTGCGTGATCCTGGTCGTGATCGTGCTGGCGGTCGCGATCACCGACCGTGCGGCCGACCACTCACTCCTCCTCGTCGCGACGGTGATCGTGCTGGCCGGGGGAGCGGCGACCCTGGTGGTGCCGTGGGCGCGGATCGCCCGTGCGTGGGTCTACGTGATCCCGCTCGCGGACATCGTCGCGATCGGCCTCGCGCGTTCCGAGCAGCACCTGCTCGGGATCGAGCTGCTGTGGGCGTTCCCGGTGATGTGGATGGCAACCCTCGGTCTCACCGCGTTCCTCACCGCCGCAGCGCTCGTGCTCGTCGAATTCGGGGCGATCATCGCGCTGGCGGGAGCCTCCGGCAGCGCGGTGAGCTACCTGCTCCCGGCCGCCGTCATCGTCGCCATCGGGGTGACGAGCTACGTGAGCAGCCGCCGCTACCGCGCCCAGCGGGTGCTGCTGGACAAGCAGACCGCTCTGCTGTCGGGTGCGCTGTCGCGTGCGCAGGGCCACGAGGAGCTGATGACCGACGTGCTCGATGCCGTCGACTTCGGCGTGATCCGCATCACCGCGGACGGCGAGGTCTCGGTCTTCAACGAGGCGCTCGGGCGCATCCAACGCTCGATCCCCGGCTTCGGTCGCCTCGATCGTCCGATCGGGGACGCCTACGCGGCCGACGGCGTCACCCTCATCGAGGAGCCGGACCGCCCGCTGCGGCGCGCGCTGCGCGGCGAGCTGTTCGAGAACGAGGTCATCTGGTTCGGTCCCCCCGACCAGCCGCGAACGGCGCTGTCGATGACGGCGCGCCAGCTGCGCTCGGGTGACGGCGCGCCCGCCGGGTGCGTCATCGTCGCACGCGACGTCACCGCCGAGCTCACTGCGCTCCGGGCGCGCGATCGACTCGTGTCGTCGATCTCGCACGAGCTGCGCACCCCCCTCACCTCTGTGCTCGGATACATCGACCTCGCCATCGACCACCTCGACCGGCCCGACGACGCCGCCCGCGATCTCGACGTCGCCGCCAAGAACGGCGAGCGTCTGCTGGAGATCATCGCGGACATCCTCGCCGCGTCGAGCACCTCGCGCGGATCCATCGACCTCACCATCTCGCCGAAGCAGATCGACGTGGCCGAGCTCGTGCAGCAGGCGGCCGAGGCGTGGCGCGCCCGGGCGGCCTACACGTCGATTTCCATCAACGCGACCGACGTGCTGCCGGCGAGCGCCTGGGCGGATGCCGCGCGCATCCGGCAGGTGGTCGACAACCTCGTCAGCAACGCGGTGAAGTACAACGTCGATGGCGGCAGCATCGCCGTGCGCACGTCGTCGGATGGCACCTCGACCTTCATCGACGTGCAGGACACGGGCGTCGGCATCTCCGCCGAGGACCAGCGTCGTCTGTTCGAGCAGTACTTCCGGGCGAGGCGCGATGTCGAGGGCTCCGGGCTCGGACTGTCGATCAGCCGGGACATCGTGCGCGCCCACGGGGGCGACATCACCGTGCGCAGCGCCCCGGGGACGGGATCGACCTTCACCGTCCGGCTTCCCGCCCAGCCTCGAGGTCAGGGCGATCGCGAGTTGCACGCATGACCCTCGATCTGGCCAGTGTCTCGGTCATGACCGCGCTCGTCGTCGCGGTCGCCGGCATCCTGTTCGTCTCCGAGACGCTGCTGCGCCGCGACGAGGCGGTCGGCGCGTTCTGGGCGATCGCCTTCCTCTCCGGCATCGGCACGAGCACGGCCTACCTGGTCTGGGCGGTCGGCGTCGGCGGGTTCGTGCCGATCGCCATCGGCAACGCCCTGTTCGTGTCCTCCGCGGGCTGCATGTGGCTCGGCGCCCGGGCGTTCAACCAGAGGGCCGTACGCGGACCCGTGCTGCTGGTCGCACTGTGCGTCGCGGTGAGCGCAGCGGCGGTGATCGTGCGCGGTCCGGCTGGAGGGGACTGGGCGGGCGCCTTCGTGATGTTCGTGAACATCGCGGGGTTCGCCGCACTCGGAGCCGTCGAGATGCGACGGCGACCGGTCGGGCGGCTGCGGTCATCCGTCTCGCTGGCGGTCGTGCTCGGCATCCAGTCCGCGTACTACGTCGCGCGCACCGTCGTGTTCGTCGCGTCGGGACCCGACTCGGATCTGTTCCGGGTGGGGTTCGGAACGATCTCGACGAGCGTCCTGACGGTCACCCTGACGATCGTCGCCGTCGTCGTGACCTCCGTACTCCGCGCGAGCCGCAGTCAGCTACGCGGATACGGGTGGGTGTCCGACAGCGGTATCGCCGGCGACGGTGTGTTCCTGTACCCGACGTTCTTGCGCGCTCTCGACGATCTGCTCGAGCGCGCGAGGTGGGAGGGGCGACTCGTCGCCGTGATCTCGGTGCGCATCGACGATCTGCGTCGCATCGGCGACGCGTTCGGCGAGGAGGTCCGCACGAGCGCGCTGCACCTGCTGCGGGACGGTGTGCGTCGGCACGCGCCGCTCGCCTCTCTGATCGGCGAGGACGACGATCCCGGCCTGCTGTTCACGGTGCTCGCTCCCGATCCGATGGCCGTGCGCCGGGTCGCGGTGGGTGCGCACCGAGCGCTGTTCGATGCCCTCGGTCGCAGCGGCCAGGGCGTGCTCCCCGTGGTCGGTGTCGGCGTCGCGTTGAGCGAGACGATCGGCTACGACACCGAGCGTCTGGTCGCGGGGGCCCGCGCGGCGGCGCGCAAGGCGCCGACCATGCCGGATTCGTCGGTGATGTTCGCGGGCGTCGACGACGCCGGTGGGGCGGAGTAGGACGGCGGATGCCGCGGCCCGTGCCATGCTCGTGACATGCCACTCATCGCGCTGACCGGCGGTATCGCCTCGGGGAAGTCCACGATCGCCGCGCGGCTGCGGGAGCACGGCGCGGTCGTCGTCGATGCCGACGCACTGGTGCGCGAAGTGCAGGCGCCGGGGAGCGCGGTGCTCGCACGCATCGCCGATGTGTTCGGCGCCGATGTGCTGGATGCGTCCGGAGCGCTCGACCGCCCCGCGCTCGGCGCACGGGTGTTCGGCGACCGTTCCGCGCTCGCCCGGTTGAATGCGATCGTGCATCCGGCTGTGCGCGCGGAGTCTGCGGCGCGGTTCGCCGCGGCCTTCGCCGAGGACCCCGCCGCGGTCGTGGTCTACGACGTGCCGCTGCTCGTCGAGGCCCGCGTCGACGATCCGTGGGAGCGCATCGTCGTGGCGCACGCTCCGGCGGCTCTGCGCGAGCAGCGCCTGGTCGAGCTTCGGGGGCTCTCTCCCGACGATGCCCGCGCGCGCATCGCGTCGCAGGTCTCCGATGAGGCCCGGCTCGCGATCGCCGACGACGTCATCGACACGAGCGGCACGGTGGGGGAGACGATCGCCCAGGTGGACGCCCTCTGGAGCCGGCTGCGCGGCTGACCCCGTCGGACGGTGGCCGGACCACACCCCGATGTCGGCGGCCGCGCCTACCCTGGAGACGTGCAGACCACACGTTCCGTTCGACCCTTCGAGGTCGTCTCCGAGTACGAGCCGTCGGGCGACCAGCCTCAGGCGATCGCCGATCTCGCGGCCCGCATCAACGCGGGGGAGACTGACATCGTGCTGCTGGGCGCCACCGGAACCGGCAAGTCCGCGACCACGGCGTGGTTGATCGAGCAGGTGCAGCGACCGACGCTCGTCCTCGCCCACAACAAGACGTTGGCGGCGCAGCTCGCGAACGAGTTCCGCGAACTCATGCCGCACAACGCGGTCGAGTACTTCGTCTCGTACTACGACTACTACCAGCCCGAGGCCTACGTCCCGCAGACTGACACCTTCATCGAGAAGGACAGCTCGATCAACGCGGAGGTGGAGCGGCTGCGGCACTCCACCACCAACTCGCTGCTGTCGCGCCGTGACGTCATCGTGGTCTCCACGGTGTCGTGCATCTACGGTCTCGGTGCCCCCGAGGAATATCTGCGCGCGATGGTCGCGCTGCAGGTGGGGGAGCGATACGACCGTGACGCCCTGATTCGACAGTTCATCGCGATGCAGTACAACCGCAATGACGTCGACTTCTCGCGGGGCAACTTCCGGGTGCGCGGCGACACGATCGAGATCATCCCGGTCTACGAGGAGTACGCGATCCGCATCGAGCTGTTCGGCGACGAGATCGAGGCGCTCTACATGCTGCATCCGCTCACCGGCGACGTGGTGCAGAAGCTCGACTCGGTGCCCATCTTCCCGGCGTCGCACTACGTGGCGGGCACCGACGTCGTGCAGCGTGCGATCGGCACGATCGAAGACGAGCTGACCGATCGTCTCGCCGAGCTCGAGAAGCAGAACAAGCTCCTCGAGGCGCAGCGCCTGCGCATGCGCACGACGTTCGATCTCGAGATGCTGCAGCAGCTCGGCTTCTGCTCGGGCATCGAGAACTACTCGCGTCATCTCGACCAGCGTGAGGCGGGCGAGCCGCCGCACACGCTGCTCGACTTCTTCCCCGACGACTTCCTCCTCGTCATCGATGAATCGCACGTGACGGTTCCCCAGATCGGTGCGATGTACGAGGGGGATGCCTCGCGCAAGCGCACACTCGTCGAGCACGGGTTCCGCCTGCCGAGCGCCCTCGACAACCGGCCGCTGAGGTGGGATGAGTTCAAGGGGCGGATCGGCCAGACCGTGTATCTCTCGGCCACGCCCGGTCGCTATGAGATGGGCATCGCCGATGGCGTCGTCGAGCAGATCATCCGACCGACCGGTCTCGTGGATCCCGAGATCGTCGTGAAGCCGTCGAAGGGGCAGATCGACGATCTGCTGGAGCAGATCCGTCTGCGGGTCGAGCGCGACGAGCGCGTGCTGGTGACCACGCTCACGAAGAAGATGGCGGAGGAGTTGACCGACTTCCTCGGCGAGCACGGTGTGCGCGTGCGCTATCTGCACTCCGACGTCGACACGTTGCGGCGCGTCGAGCTGCTCACCGAGCTCCGCGCCGGCGTCTACGACGTGCTTGTCGGCATCAACCTGCTGCGCGAGGGTCTCGACCTCCCCGAGGTCTCGCTCGTGGCGATCCTCGACGCCGACAAAGAAGGCTTCCTGCGCAGCGGCACCTCGCTCATCCAGACGATCGGGCGCGCGGCCCGCAACGTCTCGGGGGAGGTGCACATGTACGCCGATACAGTCACCGACTCGATGCGCTCGGCGATCGATGAGACCGCCCGTCGTCGCGAACTGCAGGTCGCGTACAACACGGAGAGGGGCATCGATCCGCAGCCATTGCGCAAGAAGATCGCCGACATCACCGACGCACTCGCCCGGGAAGGGGCGGACACCAAGGCGATGCTCGCCCGCGGCGGCCGCGATCAGGGTCGCGGCAAGGCGCCGACGCCCAACCTTCGGCGCGAGGGAATCGCGGCAGAGGGGGCGGCCCAGCTCGAGTCGACGATCTCGGATCTGAGCGATCAGATGCTCGCGGCAGCATCCGAGCTGAAGTTCGAGCTGGCGGCGCGGCTGCGCGACGAGGTGCAGGAGCTCAAGCGCGAGCTGCGGGCGATGGAGAAGGCCGGTCACGCCTGATCTGCGGGTGATGCCCCATGCTCTCGATGCACATCCCGGTCGCGTCCGCCCTGCTCGGCCGCGATCAGGGGCAGCGCAGCAGCGGTTTGGGTCCGTTGCGGTCGATGCGATGATCGCGCATCGGCTGGCGGCACAGCGGGCAGGGCTGGATGTCGCGGGCGGGCGGCTCGTCGTCGGTGTAGGGTCCGACGGCGGCCGGTCCGGCGGCGCGGACGAGCGCGGCGTTCACGAAGGCGTACCATCCGCCCGCGGCGTTCACACGGTCGCGCAGCGGGGGGCGCCTTTTCTTTCGTGGCATAAGAGTTAGTGTACTAAGGAACGCGGAGAGAGTGACCACCACCGACATCCTCGCGCTGGAGAACCAGCTGTGCTTCGCCGCCGTCACAGCCGCCCGCAACATCGTGCAGGCGTACCGTCCGGTGCTCGAGCCGCTCGGGCTGACCCACCCCCAGTACCTCGTCATGCTCGCGCTGTGGGAGCGCGATCCGCGCTCCCTCGGCGAGCTCGCCGCCGCGCTCGCGCTCGAACCGGCGACGGTGTCCCCCCTGGTCAAGCGACTCGAGGCGCAGGGGCTTCTCGTCCGCACGCGGCGTCCGGGTGACGAGCGCACGCTCGACATCGCGGTGACGGACACCGGGCGCGCCCTTCGTGCACAGGCCCTCGAGGTGCCCGCGCAGGTGCTCGCACGCACCGGGCTCACGGTCGATGAGGCGGTCGCCCTCCGCGACGCGCTCGCCCGGTTCGCCGGGGCCAAGCCCACCGCGTGATCCGCGCGGAGCCGGTGTCGGAGGTCGCTCCTACACTTGACGGGTGCCCATCGTCCCCGTGTCCAACCTCGGCCCCCACACCTCCACGCTCACGGTGCGCGGCGCCCGCGTGCACAACCTCAAGAACGTCGACCTCGACATCCCGCGCGACGCGCTCGTGGTCTTCACCGGGCTCTCGGGCTCCGGCAAGTCGAGCCTCGCGTTCGACACGATCTTCGCCGAGGGTCAGCGTCGCTACGTCGAGTCGCTGAGCGCCTACGCCCGGCAGTTCCTCGGTCAGGTCGACCGACCCGACGTCGATTTCATCGAGGGCCTGAGTCCCGCTGTCTCGATCGATCAGAAGTCGACGAACCGCAACCCGCGCTCGACCGTCGGCACGATCACGGAGATCCACGACTACATGCGTCTGCTCTGGGCGCGTATCGGGGTCCCTCACTGCCCCGAGTGCGGCGAGCAGATCCAACGCCAGACCGTGCAGCAGATCGCCGACCAGCTGATGGAACTGCCCGAGCGCACCCGCTATCAGATCGTCGCTCCGGTCGTGACCCAGAAGAAGGGGGAGTTCGTCGACCTCTTCAAAGAGCTCTCCGCCAAGGGCTACGCGCGCGCGGTCGTCGACGGCGATCTGGTGCAGCTCTCCGAGCCGCCGACGCTGAAGAAGAGCTACAAGCACGACATCGCCGTCGTCGTCGACCGCCTCGTCGCCTCGCCCGACATCCTCAGCCGGGTCACCGACTCGGTCGAGACGGCCCTCGGGCTCGCCGGCGGCGTCGTGCAGATCAACTTCGTCGACGAAGAGGGGGATGCCGCGTGGCAGTCCTTCTCTGAGAAGCTCGCCTGTCCGAACGGCCACCCCCTGCAGCTCACCGAGATCGAGCCGCGAACCTTCTCGTTCAACGCCCCGTTCGGTGCCTGCCCGGCGTGCTCCGGCCTCGGCACCCGCATGTCCGTCGACCCCGAGCTCATGCTCGGCGACGAGGAGCTCTCGATCCGCGAGGGTGTCATCATCCCGTGGACGACGCAGGGCAAGGGGCTGTTCCAGTACTACGAGCGACTGCTCGAGGGGCTCGCCGACGACCTCGGCTTCTCACTCGACACCCCGTGGAAGAAGCTGACGCCCGACGTGCGAGAGGCGGTGCTGCGCGGTGAGAACTACAAGGTGACCGTCAAGTTCCGCAACCGCTACGGCCGGGAGATGCGCTACTCGTCCGGCTTCGAGGGCGTCGCGCCCTACATCGAGCGCCAGTACGTGCAGGCGGAGTCCGACACGCAGCGACAGCGGTGGTCGGAGTTCCTGCGGGAGGTGCCGTGCCCGGTCTGCAACGGCGACCGTCTCAAGCCCGAGGTGCTCGCCGTGCTCGTCCACGGCAGCTCGATCGCCGACGCATCCCGGCTCAGCCTCTCCGACGCGCAGGCGTTCTTCGCCGACCTCGAGCTCACCGACCGCGAGGCGAAGATCGCGGCCGCGGTGCTGCGCGAGATCCGTGCTCGACTCGACTTCCTCATCCAGGTCGGGCTCACCTACCTCAACCTCAGCCGTTCGGCCGGCTCCCTCTCGGGCGGCGAGGCGCAGCGCATCCGGCTCGCGACCCAGATCGGGTCGGGGCTGACCGGTGTGCTCTACGTCCTCGACGAGCCGTCGATCGGTCTTCACCAGCGCGACAACCGGCGTCTGATCGAGACGCTCCTCACCCTCAAGAGCCTCGGCAACACGCTCATCGTCGTCGAGCATGACAAGGAGACCATCCACGCCGCCGACTGGATCGTCGACATCGGTCCCCGCGCCGGCGTCGACGGCGGGCATGTCGTGCACTCGGGTCCGCTTGCGCAACTCCTGGGCGAGGAGGCATCCCTCACCGGCGACTACCTCTCCGGCCGCCGGGCGATCCCGACGCCCGAGAAGCGCCGCAAGATCGACAAGAAGCGCATGCTCAGCGTGGTCGGGGCGCGGGAGAACAACCTGCGCAATGTGACGGCCGACTTCCCGCTCGGGGTGCTCACGGCCGTCACCGGCGTGAGCGGGTCGGGCAAGTCGTCGCTCGTGAACGACATCCTGTACGAGGTGCTCGCCCAGAAGCTCAACGGCGCGCGCACGGTCCCGGGCAAGCACACACGGGTGACCGGGCTCGACAACCTCGACAAGGTCGTGCACGTCGATCAGGCGCCCATCGGCCGCACTCCGCGCTCGAACCCTGCGACCTACACCGGGGTGTTCGACCGCATCCGCACGCTCTTCAGCGAGACCCCCGAGGCGAAGGCCCGCGGCTACCAGCCGGGACGCTTCTCGTTCAACGTCAAGGGCGGGCGCTGCGAGGCGTGCTCCGGTGACGGCACGATCAAGATCGAGATGAACTTCCTGCCCGACGTCTACGTCGACTGCGAGGTCTGCCACGGCAAGCGCTACAACCGCGACACGCTGAGCGTGCACTACAAGGGGCGCAACATCGCCGAGGTGCTGGAGATGCCGATCGCCGAGGCGGCCGACTTCTTCGAGCCGATCCAGGCGATCCATCGCTACCTGCGCACCCTCGTCGACGTGGGCCTGGGCTATGTTCGGCTCGGCCAGTCCGCGACGACGCTCTCGGGCGGCGAGGCGCAGCGCGTGAAACTGGCGACCGAGTTGCAGCGACGCAGCAACGGTCGCAGCATCTACGTGCTCGACGAGCCGACGACCGGCCTGCACTTCGAGGACGTCCGCCGACTGCTCGAGGTGCTCGGCGGCCTCGTGGACAAGGGCAACACCGTCATCGTCATCGAGCACAACCTCGACGTCATCAAGTCCTCGGACTGGATCATCGACCTCGGACCCGAGGGTGGCTCCGGCGGCGGCCAGATCATTGCCACGGGCACGCCGGAGCAGGTCGCGCGCGCCGAGGGCAGCCACACCGGCGCCTTCCTCGCCGAGATCCTCGAACAGGACGCGGAGCGCAAGGCGAGCTGACGTGGCATCCGATCTGCCCTATCGCCCGAAGCAGGGCGAGATCCCGACGACCCCGGGCGTCTACCGGTTCCGCGACGCCCAGGGGCGCATCCTGTACGTCGGCAAGGCGAAGAACCTGCGCGCGCGCCTGTCGAACTACTTCGCGCCGCTGCACACCATGCACGAGCGCACGCGGCGCATGGTCACCACGGCGGCGAGCGTCGAATGGACCGTCGTCTCCAGCGACGTCGAGGCCCTGCAGCTCGAGTACATGTGGATTCAGGAGTTCACGCCGCCCTTCAACGTGCGCTACAAGGACGACAAGTCCTACCCCTACATGGCCATCACCCTCGCCGACGAGGCGCCGCGGGTGATCGTCACCCGCAACCGCAAGATCCGCGGTGCAAAGTACTTCGGTCCCTACCCCAAGGTGTGGGCGGTGCACGAGGTCATCGACCTCATGATCAAGGTCTTCCCGATCCGCACGTGCTCGGATGCCTCCTACAAGAAGGCCATGGCGACGGGTCGCCCGTGCTTCCCCGGGCAGATCGGGCGCTGCGGCGGCCCGTGCTCGATGCGGGTGAGCATCGAGGAGCACCGTGCGATCGTCGACGACTTCGTCGCCTTCATGGCCGGTGGTGATCAGCGGGTCACCCGCCAGCTCACCGCGCGCATGCGCGAGGCCGCGGCAGCCATGGACTACGAGTCGGCCGCCGTCTACCGTGACCGCCTCAGCGCGGTCGAGGCGGTGCTCGGCAAGAGCGCGCTCGTGCTCAGCGACGACACCGACGCCGATCTGTTCGGCATCGCCGAGGACGAGCTCGCGGCGGCGGTGCAGCACTTCGTGATCCGCGGCGGTCGTGTACGCGGGGTGCGCGCGACGACCATCGAGAAAGAACTCGACATCGCGGGCGCCGAGCTCGTCGACCAGGTGCTGCAGCGCACCTACGGCGGCGCGGATGCCGCGGACATCCCGCGCCAGGTGCTCGTGCCGCAGTTGCCCGACGACGCCGCCGACCTCGAGGCGTGGCTGCGCGAGCGGCGCGGGAAGAACGTGACCGTCGGCATCGCGCAGCGCGGCCCGAAGGCCGACCTCATGCGCACGGCGACGATCAACGCCCAACAGGCGCTGCTGCTCCACAAGACCCGGCGCTCGAGCGACTACGTCGCACGCACACAGGCGCTCACCGATCTGCAGGAGGCGCTCGGACTCGCTGAGGCGCCGTTGCGGATCGAGTGCTTCGACGTCTCCCACCTGTCCGGCACCAACGTCGTCGCATCCATGGTCGTGTTCGAGGACGGCTTGCCGCGCAAAGACCAGTACCGCTCGTTCGGCATCGCCGAGACATCCGACGACACCGACTCCATCTACCAGGTGCTCACTCGCCGGCTCGCGCACGTCGACGACGCTCCCGACGAATCCGTGCCCGAGGCGACCGACCAGGGCGAGGATGTCGTCGTGACGCGGCAGAAGCCCCGATTCGCCTACCGTCCCCAGCTGCTCATCGTCGACGGCGGCAGACCTCAGGTCGCGGCGGCGGAACGGGCCCTTCGGGACAGCGGCCACAGCGAGATCGCTCTCTGCGGCATCGCCAAGCGCCTCGAAGAGGTGTGGCTGCCCGGAGAGGAGTACCCGGTCATCCTGCCCCGTACATCGGAGGCTCTCTACCTCGTGCAGCGCCTGCGCGACGAGGCCCACCGGTTCGCGATCACCCACCAGCGAAAGCGCCGCAAGCGTGACATCACCACGGTGCTCGCCGAAGTGCCCGGCCTCGGCGACGCGCGCATCAAGGCGCTGCTGCGACACTTCGGCTCGGTCACCGCTCTCCGCGGCGCGAGCCCCGAGGAGATCGCACACCTGCCCGGCATCGGGCCGAAGCTCGCCGCGGCCGTCCATTCCCGCCTCATCGCTCGATAGGGTGGAGACGACGGGGAGGCGCGGATGGACCAGACGGCACCGGGTGTGACCGGCGAAGTGCTGGTCGTGACCGGGATGTCCGGTGCGGGGCGCTCGACCGTCGCCAACGCGCTCGAGGATCTCGGGTGGTATGTCGTCGACAACCTCCCGCCCCAGATGATCAAGCCGATGCTCGAGCTGTCCGAGCTCGCTCAGGAGGCGGTTCCGCGGGTTGCCGTCGTGCTCGATGTGCGCGGGCGCGACCTCTTCGAGCGCCTGCCCGAGGTCACGCGATCGCTGCGTGATGCCCGCCACCTGCGCGTCATGTTCCTGGATGCGTCGGACGATGTGCTCGTACGCCGGTTCGAGGCCGTGCGTCGCCCGCATCCGCTGCAGGGGGACGGCACGCTGGTCGACGGAATCCGTCGCGAGCGCGCGCGCCTGTCCCGGGTGAGGGAGAGCGCCGACCTCGTGGTCGACACCTCGCACTCGAACGTGCATCAGCTCACGACGAAGATCGCCGACCTCTTCGCCGAGTCCGGTGCGGCGCGGCACTCCGTGACGGTGATGAGCTTCGGCTTCAAGTACGGGCTCCCGGCCGATGCCGACCTCGTCGCCGACATGCGCTTTCTGCCCAACCCGTTCTGGGTCGAGGACCTCCGCTCCCTCACCGGGGAGGACGAGTCGGTGCGGGACTACGTGCTCTCCCAGCCCGGTGCACGCGAGTTCCTCGACGCCTACACGGCAGCATTGCGCCCCGTGCTCGAGGGGTACCAGCGCGAGAACAAAAGGCATTCGACGGTGGCGATCGGATGCACCGGGGGAAAGCACCGCTCGGTCGTCATGGCTCGCGAGATCGCCCAGCGCCTCGACGACGTCCCGGGCGTGACGACACGCGTGGCGCACCGCGACCTCGGTCGCGAGTAGGCTGGAACGTCGTTCTCGAGCCCAGAAGGAGTGCCGTGCCGCTGACGGTCGATGTGAAGTCCGAACTCGTCTCGCTGCGTGACCCCCGCCCGACGGCGAGGGTCGCGGAGCTCACCGCACTGCTGCGGTTCGCGGGGGGACTGCACTCCATCGCCGGCCGGGTCGCGGTGGAGGCCGAGGTCGATTCCGAACGCCTCGCGCGCCGCGTCGCCCGCGAACTCGCCGAGATCTACGGCGTGCGGCCCGAGCTGGCGCACGTGCAGGCGTCGGGTGGGCGCACCGGGATCGCCGTGGCCGTGCGGGTCATCGATCAGGGGGAGACACTCGCACGCCAGACCGGGCTCCTGGACCAACGTCGACGTCCCGTGCGCGGGCTTCCCAACAAGCTGACGACCGGCAGCCGCGGTGACCTCGCCGCGGTGTGGCGGGGCGCGTTCCTCGCGACCGGCACTCTTACCGACCCCGGTCGGTCCGCATCTCTCGAGATCGCCTGCCCGTCGTCCGAGGCGGCCATGGCGCTCGTCGGAGCCGGCGCCCGCATCGGCATCGCGTCCAAGGCGCGAGAGGTGCGCGGCGTGCACCGCGTGGTCGTCCGCGAGGGCGACGCGATCCGACTCGCGCTCTTCGAGATGGGCGCGCGCAAGGCGGCGTCGGAGTGGGAGCAGCTGCGGCAGCGCCGTGAGGTGCGCGCCGACGTGAACCGACTCGTTAACTTCGACGACGCGAATCTGCGCCGTTCGGCGCAGGCCGCGGTCGCCGCGTGCGCGCGTGTGGAGCGCGCGCTGGAACTCCTCGGCGACGACGTGCCCGAGCATCTGCGCTCCGCCGGCGATCTTCGCCTCGCGCATCGGGACGCGAGCCTCGACGAGCTCGGCCACCACGCCGACCCGCCGCTCACGAAGGACGCCGTCGCCGGTCGCATCCGCCGCCTGCTCGCGATGGCCGACAAGAAGGCCGAGCAGCTCGGCGTCCCGGGCACCGAAGCGGCGGTGCCCGCCGACGCCATCGAGTGACCGACCGGGGCGCGAGGCGCCCCGCGAGCCGCACGCGTACGGTTACACCGCGTCATCCCGGGAATCAACCCGACGTGCGGCGTCGTTGCCCCTCAATAGGATGAACTCGTCACCCTCGCCGCGCCGAGGACACGGCCGGCGCCGATTCGGAAGAAGAGAACATGGCAACGTACTCCCTGCCCGACCTCCCCTACGACTACGCAGCACTCGAGCCGCACATCAGCGCGACGATCATGCAGCTGCACCACGACAAGCACCACCAGGCGTACGTCACGGGAGCCAACACCGCCCTCGAGCAGCTCGCCGAAGCGCGTGACAAGGGCGACTTCGCCTACGTCAACAAGCTCGAGAAGGACCTCGCGTTCAACCTCGGCGGACACACCAACCACTCGATCTTCTGGACCAACCTGTCACCGGACGGGGGCGACAAGCCCACCGGCGAGCTCGAGTCGGCCATCACCGACCACTTCGGTTCGTTCGACAAGTTCCAGGCGCACTTCTCAGCGGCCGCCCTCGGCGTGCAGGGCTCGGGCTGGGCGGGTCTGTTCTGGGACTCGATCGGTCAGAACCTGATCATCCAGCAGTTCTTCGACCAGCAGGCGCAGTTCGCCGCCGGCACCGTGCCGCTGCTCCTCCTCGACGTCTGGGAGCACGCGTACTACCTCGACTACAAGAACGTGCGCGCCGACTACGTGAAGGCGTTCTGGAACATCGCCAACTGGGCCGACGTGCAGCAGCGCTTCACCACCGCCCGTGAGAAGACTGCGGGTCTGCTGGTAGTGTCGTGACCAGGTGAGGATGCCTCGGAGCCCTCGCTCTGGCGGGGGCTCCGGCATCCTCTTCCCATGGGATCGGCGCCCAGGGCCGACCCCGTTCCGCGACCCGATCGCGGATGGAAACATGCGCGTCAGCGCGACGAGAAAACGGGAGACACCGTGTCTGTCAAGATCGGCATCAACGGCTTCGGCCGTATCGGACGCAACTACCTTCGCGCGGCTCTCGCGCAGGGTGCGGACCTCGACATCGTGGCGGTGAACGACCTCACCGACACCAAGACCCTCGCCCACCTGCTCAAGTACGACTCGGTGGGCGGACGCCTCGACGCCGAGGTCTCGTACACCGAGGACTCCGTCATCGTGAACGGCACCGCCATCAAGGTGTTCGCCGAGCGCGACCCCGCCAACCTCCCGTGGGGCGAGGTCGGCGCGGAGATCGTCATCGAGTCGACCGGCCGCTTCACCAAGGCCGACGACGCCCGCAAGCACATCCAGGGCGGCGCCAAGAAGGTGCTCATCTCGGCTCCGGCCACCGGCGAGGACGGCACGTTCGTCATCGGCGTGAACGAGGACCTCTACGACCCCGAGACGATGCACATCATCTCGAACGCGTCGTGCACCACGAACTGCCTCGCCCCCCTCGCGAAGGTCTTCAACGACAACTTCGGCATCGAGCGCGGCTTCATGATGACCGCTCACGCCTACACCGCGGACCAGAACCTGCAGGACGGCCCGCACGGCGACCTGCACCGCGCCCGCGCCGCGGCGATCAACATCGTTCCGGCCTCGACCGGCGCCGCCAAGGCCATCGGCCTCGTGCTGCCCGAGCTCAACGGCAAGCTGAGCGGCTCGTCCTACCGCGTGCCGGTTCCCACCGGCTCGATCGTCGACCTGACGATCATCACCCCGACCGAGGGCCTCACCAAGGAGGCCATCAACGCCGCCTACGAGGCGGCGGCGGCCGAGGGTCGCCTCGCCGGCATCCTGAAGTACAACGTCGACCCGATCGTCTCCAGCGACATCCAGCAGGACCCGCACTCGTCGGTGTTCGACGCCGGTCTCACGAACGTCTCGGGCAACCTGGTCAAGGTGTCGTCCTGGTACGACAACGAGTGGGGCTACTCGAACCGCCTCGTCGACCTGACCGAGTACGTCGCCGAGCGTCTGTAATCGTCATGGCCCTGCGCACCCTCGCATCGCTGGGTTCGCTGGCCGGCAAGCGCGTCATCGTCCGTGCTGACCTCAATGTCCCCCTGCGGGACGGGGTCATCACGGACGATGGCCGTGTGCGGGCCACGCTGCCGACCCTCAACGCCCTGATCGATCAGGGCGCTCGCGTCGTCGTCGTCTCCCACTTGGGACGTCCCGACGGCGCCCCCGACCCCGCCTACAGCCTGCAGCCCGTCGCTCAGCGTCTCTCCGAACTGCTGGGAGCGCCGGTCGCGTTCGCGCAGGACACGGTGGGGGAGTCGGCGGCCGAAGCGGTCGCCGCTCTCGCGGACGGTGACGTCGCGGTGCTCGAGAACCTGCGGTTCAACGCCGGTGAGACGGCGAAGGATGACGCGACCCGTCGTGCGTTCGCCGAGCAGCTCGCGGCGCTCGGCGACGTGCTCGTCTCCGACGGCTTCGGTGTCGTGCACCGCAAGCAGGCGAGCGTCTATGACCTCGCCGAGCTGCTGCCGTCCGCGGCGGGCTTCCTGATCGAGAAGGAGGTCGAGGTTCTCGATCGCCTGACCGAGAACCCGGAGCGGCCCTACACCGTCGTGCTCGGTGGCTCGAAGGTCAGCGACAAGCTGGGCGTCATCGACCACCTGCTGCCGCGCGTCGACCGCGTGCTCGTGGGCGGCGGCATGCTGTTCACCTTCCTCGTCGCGCTCGGACACCCGGTGGGCTCGAGCCTGCTGGAGAAGGACCAGATCGAGACGGTCAAGGGCTACATCGCCCGCGCCCAGGAGCTGGGCGTCGAGCTCGTCCTCCCGGTGGACGCGGTGGTCGCGGCATCCTTCTCGGGCGACGCCGACCATGTGGTCGCCGCGGCCGACGCTCTCGAGGACACCCCGTTCGGGGCCTCGGGGCTCGGTCTCGACATCGGTCCTAAGACGGCGGAGCAGTTCGCGGAGCTCATCCGGTCGAGCCGCACCGTGTTCTGGAACGGCCCGATGGGCGTCTTCGAGCTCGCCCCGTTCGCGGCCGGCACGAAGGCCGTCGCGCAGGCGCTCACCGAGGTCGACGGCCTCAGTGTCGTCGGCGGTGGCGACTCCGCCGCTGCCGTGCGCCAGCTCGGCTTCTCCGACGACGCGTTCGGTCACATCTCGACCGGCGGCGGCGCCAGCCTCGAGTTCCTCGAGGGCAAGAAACTCCCCGGACTGGAGGTGCTCGGATGGGCGCAGTGACCCGTACCCCGTTCATCGCGGGCAACTGGAAGATGAACCTCGACCACCTGCAGGCGGTCGCACTCGTGCAGAAGCTCCACTGGACGCTGCGCGACGCGAAGCACGAGTCGGGTTCGGTCGAGGTCGCGCTCTTCCCGCCGTTCACGGATCTGCGCCCCGTGCAGACCCTCATCGACGCCGACAAGATCCCGTTCGCGCTCGGCGCGCAGGACATCTCCACCCACGACTCCGGTGCGTACACCGGTGAGGTGTCGGGCCAGTTCCTCGCGAAGCTGGATGTCTCGTACGTGATCATCGGTCACTCCGAGCGCCGCGAGTACCACCACGAGGGCGACGACATCGTGGCCGCCAAGACCCGGGCGGCCCTGCGCCACGGTCTCGTGCCGGTGATCTGCGTGGGCGAGACGGCCGCCGACCTCGAGGAGTACGGCGCCTCTGCCGTTCCCGTGAAGCAGCTCGGCATCGCACTCGAGGGGCTGTCCGCAGACGCGGACATCGTCGTCGCATACGAGCCGGTCTGGGCGATCGGCTCGGGCCAGGCGGCGACGCCGGAGCAGGCGCAGGAGGTCGCTGCCGCCCTGCGTGCGGTGATCGCCGACGCGCTCGGGGCCGATGCGGCCGCGCGCACGCGCATCCTCTACGGCGGATCGGTGAAGTCCTCGAACATCGCCAGCTTCCTGCGTGAGCCCGACGTCGACGGCGCTCTCGTCGGCGGTGCGAGCCTGGTGGCCGACGAGTTCGCGGCGATCATCCGCTTCCAGAAGCACGTCGGGGTCTGACCCCGACGACGTGCGGTGACGCCCGCCACCTGGCGGGCGTCACCGCGCCGTTATACTGAACGTCTGTGCGTCCCGACGGGTCGCTTCGGAAAGGTTGTCTCGAAAGTGCAGATCCTCGAGTTCGTGCTCCAGGTGCTCCTCGGCATCACGAGCCTGCTGCTGACCCTCCTCATCCTGCTCCACAAGGGCCGCGGTGGCGGACTGTCCGACATGTTCGGCGGCGGCATGAGCTCGGCGCTCGGTTCGTCGGGTCTGGCGGAGCGCAACCTGAACCGCTTCACCGTCGTGCTGGCGCTCGTCTGGTTCGTGTCGATCGTGGCACTGGGCCTTCTCACCAAGTTCAACTCGGGACTGTAGGACAACATGGCCGCTGGGGGTAACGCCATCCGGGGTACGCGCGTCGGCGCGGGCCCGATGGGCGAGCAGGATCACGGATACCACGCGGAGCGCGTCGCGGTGTCGTATTGGGACGCGCTGGGCAACGAGACCGTGCGCTACTTCGCGGCGGGCATCGCCCCCGAGGAGATCCCCGACACGATCGACTCGCCGCATTCGGGGCTTCCTGCCGGCCGCGACAAGGCGAACCCGCCGGAGCTGGCCCGTACCGAGCCCTACAAGACCCACCTGGCCTACGTGAAGGAGCGTCGCTCCGACGAAGAGGCCGAGCAGATCCTCGATGACGCGCTGCGTCAGCTGCGCGAGCGCCGCGGCGAGTCCTGACTCGGCCGCATCCGTTCACGAACGGCGCCCCGCCCCGGATCCGGGAGCGGGGCGTCGTCGTTGAGCGTCAGTATTCGCGGTCGATGAGCTGCGCAGGCACCTTGGCGGCGGCGGCCTCATCGACGAAGAACACGGTGCGCTTGCGGCCCTTCGCGCCTGCGGCGGGGACACTCGCGTAGCTCGCGCCCGCGAGGGCGAGGCCGAGTGCGGACGCCTTCTCGCTTCCGGTCATGACGAGCCAGACCCGCTTCGACGAGTTGATCACGGGACGGGTCACCGTGACGCGCAGCGGCGGTGGCTTGGGCGAGTCGCGCACCGGGAGGGTGGCGGTATCCGTCACGAGGATCTCGGGACGATCGGGGAACAGAGATGCCACGTGGCCGTCGGGTCCGACGCCCAGGAAGCAGATGTCGAAGCTCGGCCAGGCGCCGACCGCGGGGTCCGCGAAGCGAGCGAGTTCCGCCGCGTAGGCACGGGATGCCTCATCCAGGTCGAGCCCGCTGTCGCTCGGCGCGATCGCGTGGATGCTCTCGCGGGGGATTTCGAGGGCGTCGAAGAACACCGGGTAGACCGGAGTGTCGTTGCGCTCCGGATCGCCGGCGGGCACGAATCGCTCGTCCGACCACCAGAAATGCACGCGGCTCCAGTCGACCGTTGCCGCTGCCGGAAGCTGCGCGGCGGCCGCGAGGACCGCCGGACCCATCGATCCCCCTGTCAGGGAGATGTGGGCGAGCTTGCCGGGGTTCTCCGTGCGCGCAGCCACCCGCGCGACGAAACGCTCGGCGACGGCCGCGGCCACCTCGGCCGGGGTGGCGCGGACGACCACGCGCTTGTCGACGGCGGTATCGACCACGATTTCTCCTAAGACGCGGGAGAGCTCAGCAGTTCGAGCCCCTCAGTGACCACTCGACCATACAGGACGTCCGCGTCGAGGCGACGGAGCTCCTCGGCCAGGCACTCGCGCAGCGAGCGGCGGGGGAACGCGAGCTCGTGGCTGGGCTGATCGGGCTGCGTGAGGGTGGCCACCGCGGACTCGGGGCGCTCGAGCAGGATGTCGCCGCCGGGCCGCCGCAGTCGCACCGACTTAATACCCGACGCCCACTCGCTCTCGGGCAGGTACGCCCAGGCGACGTCCACGTCGAGCGCGAGTCGCAGCCAGGCTGCGAGCAGCGGCGTCGAGGGCGAATCGGCGGCGCCGAGCACCTCGACGCCCGTGACGTTCTCGAACGGGGGCTGGTCGAGCACGGCGGCCAGCTGTTCCCGCCAGCGCGTCAGTCGCGTCCAGGACAGGTCGGTGTCGCCGGGGGAGTAGCTGCCGCCGAGACGGGCGACGGCCGCCGCCGGGTCCGCCTGGGAGGCGGCATCCGTGATGCGACGCTGTGCGATCTTGCCGATCTCCGACGAGGCCGGGTCGCCGGGCGTGCGTCCCGGCCACCATGCGACGACGGGGGCGTCGGGCAGGAGCAGACCGGTCACGAGGCTTTCCGCATTGGATGCCGCGGCCCCGTAGGCGCGAAGCAGCACGACCTCGCTCGCACCGGCGTCGCCGCCCACGCGGATCTGCGCGTCGAGACGGGGCTCGGCGGCGTCCGGCTCCGCGACCAGCACGATGACGCGCATCGGGTGCTCGCGGGACGCGTCGTTCGCGGCTTCGATCGCCTCTTCGGCGACGCCGCCGGAGGAGACGATGATGAGGGTCAGCACGCGGCCGAGCGCGACAGCGCCGCCCTCCTCGCGCACGTCGACGAGCGACCGCGAGATCTTGCTGACGGTGGTCTCGGGGAGATCGATGATCACGGCCGCCTCCAGGTGCGTCCATCGCGGGTGAGGAGTTCGTCGGCGGACGGCGGTCCCCATGAACCGGGGCTGTACTGCTCGAGCGGTCCGCCCTGGGCCGCCCAGAACTGCTCGATCGGATCGAGGATCTTCCAGCTGAGCTCGACCTCCTCGTGACGGGGGAACAGCGGCGGGTCGCCGAGGAGCACGTCGAGGATGAGGCGCTCATAGGCCTCGGGGCTCGCCTCGGTGAAGGCGTGGCCGTAGCCGAAGTCCATCGTGACGTCGCGCACCTGGGTGCCGGCACCCGGAACCTTCGATCCGAAACGGATGGTGACGCCCTCGTCGGGCTGCACGCGGATCACGAGCGCGTTCTGACCGAGACCGGAGGTCTGGCTGCGACTGAACAGGTGCTCGGGCGCGGTCTTGAAGACGACCGCGATCTCGGTGACGCGGCGACCGAGCCGCTTGCCGGTGCGCAGGTAGAACGGCACGCCGGCCCAACGCCGCGTGTTGATCTCGAGCTTGATCGCGGCGTAGGTCTCCGTCGTGGACTCGGGGTTCATCCCGTCTTCCTCGAGGAAACCGAGCACCCGCTCGCCGCCCTGCCACCCGCCGCCGTACTGGCCGCGGGCCGTCGCCGACGCGAGGTCGGCGGGCAGGGTGACCGCCGCCAGCACCTTCTCCTTCTCGGCGCGCAGCTGCGCGGCGTCGAAGGTGATCGGCTCCTCCATCGCCGTGAGGGCGAGGAGCTGCAGGAGGTGGTTCTGGATGACGTCGCGTGCCGCGCCGATGCCGTCGTAGTAGCCCGCGCGTCCGCCGACGCCGATGTCCTCGGCCATGGTGATCTGCACGTGGTCGACGTAGTTGCGGTTCCACAGCGGCTCGTACAGCTCGTTGGCGAAACGGAGCGCGAGGATGTTCTGCACCGTCTCCTTGCCGAGGTAGTGGTCAATGCGGAAGATCGAGTCAGCGGGGAACGCGCTGCGCAGTGATTCGTTGAGCTCGCGCGCCGACTCGAGGTCGTGGCCGAACGGCTTCTCGATGACCACGCGACGCCAGCGGTCGGGCGCATCGGCCGTGTCGTCCACGAGGCCGGAGGCCTTCAGCTTCTGCGCGACCACGGCGAAGTTCTTCGGCGGGATCGACAGGTAGTAGGCGTGGTTACCCATCGTGCCGCGCTCGACGTCGAGCTGCTCGACGGTCTCGCGCAGGCGGTGGAACGCCTCGAGGTCGTCGAACTCGCCCTGCACGAACCGGATGCCCTGCAGCAGCTGCTGCCATGTCTCATCGCGGAACTCGGTGCGGGCGTATTGACGCACGGCGTCATGGACGACCTGAGCGAAGTCCTCGTCCGCCCAGTCGCGGCGAGCGAACCCGACGAGGCCGAACCCCGGGGGAAGTAGACCGCGGTTCGCGAGGTCGTAGACGGCGGGCATGAGCTTCTTGCGGGACAGATCGCCGGTCACGCCGAAGATCACGAGGGCGCTGGGCCCCGCGATGCGGTTGAGGCGACGATCGTCGGGGTCGCGCAGCGGATTGTGGTCGCGCGAGATGGTCACGGTCACGTGAGGGGTCCTCCGGGTACAGAAAGGGATGTCGCTACTGCGCGGCTTCGAACAGCGCGAGCACGTCGGCCTGCGCGTCCGTGAGCGTGAGCGTCACGACCGGACGCCCGTGCTCGGCGAGCACGGCGGCGTCTCCGGCCGCCTGCGCCGCGATGAGCTGGGCGAAGGTGAAGGGGCGGCCGGGGATCTCCACGTCGACGTCGGTCGACTCGGTGATCTGCAGGAAAACGCCCACAGCGGGACCGCCCTTGTGGAACTGGCCGGTCGAGTGAAGGAAGCGCGGACCCCAGCCGAAGGTGGTGGGGCGCGCGGAATCCGCGGCGACCAGTTCGCGCAGGCCCGCGAGCTGGGGCGACGCGAGTCGGTCGACGTACGCCTGGATGGCGACGTAGCCGTCGGGTGAGAGGCGCTGCCACAGAGCGTCGAGCGTGCCCGCCACCGTGCCGGAGGCCGCGAGCGACGGGTCGGTGGCGCGCACCTCGATGCCGTTCTCGGTGAACAGTGCGGGCGTGGCATCCGGCGCACCGTCCAGCAGCGCGCGCGTGGCAGACTTGGCGGCCTCGACGTCGGGCTGGTCGAACGGGTTGATGCCGAGAATGCGACCGGCGATCGCCGTCGCATACTCCCAGACGATGAACTGGGCACCGAGCGAGCCGCTCACGAGGATCTCCCCGTGATGGTGCTCGAACAGGCGGTCGCCGTCGGCCTCGTCGACGAAGCGCACGATGCGCAGGTCGGCGGGACGGCTCTCGAGCTCGGGGGAGACGGGCAGCAGCACGACGGGGAGAATGCCCGTGCCCTGCTTGCCGGTCGATTCTGCGACGAGCTGCTCGATCCAGTCGGGCAGACCCTGCAGATGGGTGCCGTCGGGGATCAGACCGAGCTTGTCCTGGCGCACCTCGCCGGCGGCGATCGCCGCGGCCAGCACGAGCGCCGGGTTGCGTGGATCGTCGATCGCGACCTCGAGCAGCGTGGCCTCCGCCTCATCGAGCAGCTCGGTCAGGTCGATGCCGGCGAGGCCGGCGGGGACCAGTCCGAACGCCGTGAGCGCCGAGTACCGGCCGCCGACCGTGGGGTCTGCCGCGAACACGCGGTAGCCCGCGGCATCCGCACTCTGGTGCAGGGGGGAGCCCGGGTCGGTGACGACGACGATCCGCTCGGCCGGGTCGATGCCGAGGTCACCGAAGGCCGCCTCGAACGCGCGCAGCGCCGAGTCGGTCTCGACGGTCGATCCGGACTTCGACGAGACGACGAGGGCCGTCTGGGCGAGACCGCCCGCCTCGGCGTCCCCGTCGATCGCCGCCAGCACCTGACCCGGTGCGGTCGAGTCGAGGATCACGAGCGGCGCCCCGAGGGTCGCGGCGATCACCTCGGGGGCGAGCGAGGAACCGCCCATGCCGGCCAGCACGATGCGGGTCACTCCGCGCTCGGCGAGCTCGGCGCGCAGCGCCTCGATCTCGGCGACGAGCGGCCGCGAGACCGAGACCGCCTGCACCCAGCCCAGGCGACGGGATGCCTCATCCTCCGCCGCCGGGCCCCACAGTGTGGGGTCCCCGGCGGTGATGCCCGAGGCGACCAGGCTCTCGACGAGACCGGGGAGCGTCTGGGCGACGATCCTCTCGACCTCGCCGGACAGGCGGATGTCGAAGCTCACCGTGCGACCTGAGCGGACTCCGCGAGGGCGGTGCGCACGGTCTCCTGGAGCTCGTGCCAGGAGATGATGAACTTCTCGACGCCCTCGTCCTCGAGCACCTGCGTGGCGTCCGCGAAGTCGACGCCCACGGCCGCGAGGTCGGCGAAGACGGCGTGCGCATCCGCGTAGTTCGAGGTGATGGTGTCACCCGTCACGACTCCGTGGTCGAAGGTCGCCTCGAGGGTCTTCTCGGGCATCGTGTTCACGGTGCCGGCGGCCACGAGCTCGGTGACGTACAGGGTGTCGGGGAGCGACGGGTCCTTGACACCGGTCGACGCCCAGAGGGGGCGCTGCACGTTGGCGCCGGCGGCGACGAGCTCGGTGGCGCGCGCCGTGGCGAACTCGCCCTCGTAGAGCTCGTACGCGAGTCGGGCGTTCGCGACACCGGACTTCGAGACCAGCGCGAGGGCCTCGTCGGTGCCGATCGCCTTGAGACGCTTGTCGACCTCGGTGTCGACGCGCGACACGAAGAACGAGGCGACCGAGTGGATCGTCGAGATGTCGATGCCGGCGGCCTTCGCCTCGGCGAGACCGGTCAGGTACGCGTCGATGACCTCGGCGTAGCGCTCGAGGCTGAAGATGAGCGTGACGTTGACCGAGATGCCCGCGCCGATGACGGCCGCGATGGCGGGGAGGCCCGCCTTGGTCGCCGGGATCTTGATGAGCGCGTTGGCGCGGTCGACGGTCGCCCAGAGCTGCTTCGCCTGCGCGATGGTGCCCTCGGTGTCGTGGGCGAGCTCGGGGGAGACCTCGATCGAGACGCGTCCGTCGACGCCGCCGGTCGCGTCGAACACCGGACGGAAGATGTCCGTCGCGTCGCGCACGTCGTCGGTCGTGATGCGGAAGATGGCCTCATCGACGGATGCCCCGGCCGCGGCGAGGTCGGCGACCTGAGCTGCGTACGCCTCACCCTTCGAGAGGGCGCCCGCGAAGATCGTCGGGTTGGTCGTGACGCCCGAGACCGTGCGCGTCTGGATGAGCTCGGCGAGGTTGCCGGTCACGATGCGCTCGCGCGACAGGTCGTCGAGCCAGATGCTGACGCCCGCGGAGGCGAGCTGTTCGGTGGGGGTGCTCATGCGTTGTTCTCCTGGATGGTCTGACGGGCGGCCTCGACGACCGCCTCTGCGGTGAACCCGAACTTCGCGTACAGGGTCTTGTAGTCGGCCGACGCGCCGAAGTGGTCGATCGCCACGGTGCGGCCGGTGGTGCCGACGATCGCGTGCCAGCTGAGGGCGGAGCCTGCCTCGACGGATACGCGGGCTTTGACGGCGGCGGGTAGTACGTGTTCGCGGTAGGTGTCGTCTTGTTCGGCGAACCATTCGAGGCTGGGGGCGGAGACGACGCGGGCGGCGATGCCGTCGGTGGCGAGCTGGTCGCGGGCGGCGAGGGCGAGCTGCACTTCGGAGCCGGTCGCGATGAGGATGACGTCGGGGGTGTCGTCGGTGTCGGCGAGGATGTAGGCGCCCTTGACGACGCCGGCGGCGGAGGCGAGCTCGGTTGCTGTCGCGTCGCCTTCTCCGCGTGCGAACACGGGGAGGTTCTGGCGGGAGAGGGCGATGCCGGCGGGCCCGGTGTGGCGGGTGAGGAG
>NZ_MKSL01000049.1:25155-47917 GCF_001897265.1 Microbacterium sp. 71-23 | reverse complement strand
CGCCTAACCCCATCCACCACCGGAAACAACCGAAGTGACACCACACCACGGGACTTGACCCCGGGCGCTGCCTTCAGGCGGGGCCATTCGCGCGACGACGAGGAAACGTATGGCAGCCCAGACCGCAAGCATGAATACGACCGACGTGACGTTGTGGTACGCATCGCCGCGAATGACGGGGAAGAAATAGGAAGCCATCAGCGCGTAGACCACGATCCCGTCGATGCTGACGATGGTCGTGCGAAGCCGTGAGTAGAGGCGTGTCAGGACGATCCCGAGGATGAAGAATACGACGAGCACACCGATCCAACCGAAGTTGGCGAACGACTCCCCGATCGCCGAAATGCTCGTTTCGACTTGATTGGGCCCATAGAAGCGCGGGACGAATTCCGATGTGAACCACGCGTTTCCGCCGCCGGCGGGCTTGTCCGGCCACACCGCACGGGGAATCAGCCATGTGAAGATCGGCTCATATGTTTGCCCGAGTTGAAGGGGTGTTGATCCCGAAGAGATCTCGCGGTACGTCACGAGGAGCGTGTCAAGAGGAACTGCCTCGACTCCGCCCAGCGTGCTGGCCGTAACGTCGTTGAACCGTGCGACGACGAAACTCCACGCATCGGCTCCAGGTGCTGCGAACGTACGGTCTCTCAGGAGCGCGCCAAGCGTCAGCAGCAGTGCGAATCCGGCCGCGCCCGCCGCCAGAACGCCCCCGAGCCCGAATGGCCTCCGCAGGTAGTGGATGAGGAGCATCAACGGCAACAGCGTTCCTGTGATGATCGCTGCCCTGCCCCCGCTCAACGTTGCCGTGGTCAAAGCGATGACGATCGCGATGATCGTCAACACACGCATGGACGTGGGCGTGTGCTGTCCGCTGAGCCAGTGCGCGACCCCATAGAACGTCAAGACGAGCAGCGGGACCCCAGACAGGGTGACGAATGAGACTCCCTCGAGAGAGGAGCTTCGGAGCGCAAGACCGTCGATGTACGCGATGATGCCGCCGGCGCGCACGATCAACCACCCATAGCCTCCGAGCGCCAGTCCCATGGAGAGAACCGTCCACCATGCCCAACGAGTGGAATTGACGCTCGCGGACCGAGTCAGGTTGAGCGGCAAGCGATTCGCGACAGGACGCGCGAACAACCAGAAGCCCATCACCAGACACCAGTAGGCGACCCCGACCAACGTCATCACGCCCGCCAGTTCGCTCTCGATCGCCGCCGAAACGATCTGACCGTCAGCTGTTGCCGCAGGACTGGTGAACCCCGTGTCGAGGATGTAGTTGGCCTTCGCCACGTAGAGGAAGGCAAAAATGGCGGAAAGAAGGTTGAGTGGAGAAAGGATGTCCCTCGCCCGCCGAGTCTCCACAACGCACACGAACGCGATAGTGGCGAGCAGGGTATACGCGCGAGGCCGTGTCGACCAGGTCGCAATATGCGGAACGAGAATTGCCACGAGCACCATCAGGCCCGACCCGAGCAGCCACAGCCGCTGGCGGGCCATCGCCGATACGTCAGCTAATGCGGGCACAGGCATCCTCCAACAGCTCCTGCTGCCTCAGGATGTAATCGGTACGAGCCGATCGCGGGTCGAAGCCGGAATCGATATGCGCAATACCGGAATCAGCGACGAACGTTCTCACCTTCTTGTTCTCCCCAATCGCGACCGACGGAACCCCCGCTCGAGACGCCATGATCAACGCGTGAAGCCTCGAGGCCACGACGAGCTCAGCATCGGCGATTGTGGTGTAAACGTCGCGCCAATCGCGAACCAGAGGCGTGAGTTCAACCGAGACATGCTGGGCCGTGAGCCGTTCAGCAAGTGTACGGCTCACGAGTTCGTCGTCACCCTCCTGGTCCATCCGCACAATTGCCACGTTGCGTCGACCGGAACGCAACACTTGATCGATGACCTGTTCGATCTGCGGGGCGGTCGTGCGTCCGCTCAGCGCGACGACCGTTTGGTTGCCCGGACGGGAACCGCGCTCGGGCACCCAGCCATAGAAGGCATCCCCCGAGAGGGTGGGACTGACGCCGGTCTTCTCATGGACGAGCGCTGCGGAGTCGGCGTCTCGCACGGCAACCATGTGGGCACGGTTCACCGTGCGCTTCAGGAGGGTGGCGCCGCGCGCCGGCCACTTCTCCGCACCGACTCCCACGAATGAGTACGGGATTCGCATGGTCGCGGCCACGCCGGAGACCGCGAGCACGTATCGGATAAGGCCTCGAGGGATGAGCCCGTACTGCGGCGCTTCGTTCTCTGCCAACAGCGTGCCTCCGCCGATCACCACGTGATCCGCTCCGGCAAACGCCGCGCGTAGCTCGCCGACTCCGCGAAGCGGCACACGCTCGATGCCCGAATCAGTGGTCGGCGTGTCCGACCACTCACCACCGAGCGATGCGACGACATCGTTCCCTGCGCGCTGCAGAACCCCTGCTAGAGCATCCGTAAGGGCCTCATCGCCGATGTTCCGCGGCATCCCTTGACCGGATGCGCAGGCTGCTGATGCGATGACAACTCTCACTTGACTGCCTTTCGTGCGATGAAGAGAAGGACGAACAGTACCGATTCCGAACACGCCATCGACAGCGCGACGAAATCGGGGCCGTGGGGAAGGGCGATGGCCACCGCCACCAGCGCGATCGCGCCAGTCGACAACGACACGATCAGCCGGACGAGTGGTTTCCCGAGCCCCGTGAGCACCGCCGCTTGGCCGTAGTTTGCGAACTTCAGCGGCAAGGCGCAAGAGAGGATGACGAGCGCAGTCACGGTCGCCGCGTGCTGCTCGGCGTGGGACAACAGGACAGCTCCCAGCGTTCCGGTGGCGATCGCCGCGGGAACTCCGAGCGCCGCGAGGCCCCAGACCAGCTTCCCACCGGAACGACGTCGCGCGATCTGCGGGAGATACATCTGAGAGATGCTTCCCGGAACGATCTCGACGGGTTGCACCAATCGCGTCGCGGTCGCGAGGACTGCCGCGTCGCTGATCGGAGCAAACGCAGCCATGAGGACGACCGGAATCTGAGAGTATGCACCGGCAGCCATCGTCGGAAGTCCGAACTGCACTGCCGACATCCATTCCCGGCCCACCGTCGGCAGGCGTGGATTTCTCTGATAGTCACCGCGGAGTGAGACGACGACGATCCCCGTCGCTGCGATGACAGCAATCGCCGTGCCGGCCACAATCGACCCGACCCCGACGCGCGCGATCAACGCGAGCGCGATGCCGCCCTTGATGACGGCAAGCCCGAGGTCGACAGCGCGATACTTGCTGAGTTGATGATGACGCAACCAACGTACGCGGGTCACTCTGGCGAAGTTCTCCGCGACCGGCAGAAGTCCGACTGCGCCGATCGCCCAACTCGAGCTCGTCAGGTCGCCTCGGAGCGCGACGGCCCCCACGATGATGAACACGGTGATGGAGATCATCCCCGCAACCGCCTGTAGGCCATACATTCGCCGCACCGAGGTCTCATACTCATCCTCAGAGGGGATGACCGACAGATAGGCCACGGCGCCGGGATCGAGGAGCACCTGGGTCGCGGCAGACAGCCCCATCGCGACCGCGAGCCAGGCGTAGTCGGTATGCGGCAGGGCGGCGGTTCCCGCGAGCAGGATCGCCAGGTTCCCCAGTCGCGACAGCACCGCGAAGAGTGCGGTGAGGCCGGAGGTCAGCATGACCACCTCTGAAGCTGACCGTCAATTGCTCCAGCGACCGCCGGATCCGTATAGCGCACCGGCAGGTCCGGGCCGGACGCGGAGCGCCCGTCCCGCACAATGCGCTCAATTGCGGCCGCAAGCTCTTGAGCATCACCTGGTGTCGTTCGCATGCCGCGCTTCGTCGCGAGCACAATCTCTGCTGCGCCACCGGCGTCCGCCACGATCGTATGGGCGCCGGACGCGAGGCCTTGAATGATCACCTGACCGAACGGCTCGGGCGTGGTGGACGTGTGGACCAAGATGTCGGTGTCTGCGAGCAGGTCGTCGACATTGTCGACGTGACCCACGAACGCCACAGGGAACCGCATGTTCCGCGCGCGCTCCTTCAACGATGCCTCGTACTCCTCTTCGCCGAAGTGCGCAGCCCCTGCGATCGTGATCTCGAGGCCCATATCCGCCGGCAATCGCTCACTGAGAATCGCCAAGGCGTCGAGGAGGACGTGGATCCCCTTCCACGGCGTGAGTCGGCTCAACGAGAGCACCTTGACGGGACGGTTGAGTGCATCGTTGCGAACTCGAATGTCGGGAGTAAGGATCCCCGACGGTGTGCCCACGACGACAGCGCGACGACGAAGCGACCGCGGAAGGGATCCGACTGTGAACTCACTGTTGGCGAGAAGCACAGCCGCCGATCGGAGGATGACCAACTCGATGAGGAGTCGTTTCGGTAGAGAGAAGTAGCCCCCACGAACCGCGTCCTGCACGTAGATCACGTGTCTGCGACGCGGCACACGTGCAATCGCGACGACCAACGCCGCACGCAGTGTATTGCTCATGACGACGAGGCTCGAGTCTTCCCGAAGGAGGCGACGGAGCCGGCGCCCCGGGGACTTGTCGACCAGCACGGGCGTTCCGCGCTCGCTCAAGATCCGGGTCAGCCATCCGTCGGCGAAGGAGATCACGCGATCTACCCGACGTGAGTGCTCTGCATATCTGACCAGTCCGAGTTCCGCTCCGCCGGGCGCAGCGGAGTGGGTCACGACGATCCAGCGTGGGTTACGCGACATGTTCACGAGATGTCCGAATCGGAGAGCCACGCATGAATCGACCGATCGAAGTTGGAAACGTCGAACTCGAGGGAACGGCGTCGACACTCATCCGGACTGGAGCCGATCGCCTTCTGAATCGCCTCGACCGCGTCCGACGCCGACGCGACATCGAACGTCGAGCCCACACGCGAAGACCCCAGGATCTCGGCCGCACCCCCGATCGCGTTGACGACGATGGGCGTACCGGAAGCCAGCGCTTCGACCGGCATGATCCCGAAGTCCTCCACTGCGGGGAACACGAAAGCTGCGGCACGCGAGTAAAGCGAGTGCAGCAAGTCGTCGCTGACGCGCCCCGCGAAGTACACCGGGACGGCTGAGTCAGCGGCGATCGCCTCCAAACGGGGTCTGTCGGGACCGGAACCGGCGACGACGAGCGGCAGCCCTGCGGCGCTAGCCGCGGCGATCGCGGCGTCGATACGCTTGTAGGTCACGAGTCGTGAAGCGGCAAGGAGAAACGGCTCGCTGGTCCAGCGGGGCACACCCCAAGCGACCGGGTCCTCGACCTGCATCACCCGTCGGGATATCTCGGCCGCCGCCACCGGGGGATAGATGACTCTCGAGTCTCGCTCCCACGCGCGCATGATGCGTTGGCGGACAAACTCGCTGTTCGCGGCGATACTGTCGAGCTCACCCGCTCTCTGACGATCGATCGGTCGCAGGAGCGGAGAAGCGATGCGGGCCGCCACGTTCGCACCGCGGGGATCCACCTCAGGCGCCCAAATATAGCGAGCGGGAGTATGGACGTACGCGAGCTTCTTCAGGTCGCGGTTTGCGCGCTCCGAGTAGTGATGGGCGAAGAGGTGGGTGCTGATAATCGCCCAGCGGTGGTGTGCACCGACGTTTCGCCATGCGATGGGCATCATCGGAAGCGCGAGCGCCTTCCTGCGTCGCAGGGGGGTCCGCGCGAGCCAGGACTCCCTCACCGACGTTGGGTCAATGCGCTCTCCGTCGACCCACAGACAGTGAAGCTCAGCACCCGGGAGCAGTCCACGAAGGCGATCAACCACCGCCTCTGCGCCGCCGTGGCTCTCGTACCATTCATGGACGATGACGCCGTCGGTCGTGACGTCGTCAGGGCCGATCTCGCTCACGAGAAGTCTCCAGGTGTTGAGGCGAACGAGGCAGACGAAGCAGCCCGCATGCGAGCTGAGAATGATGAGATCAGTGCGCGGTCTCCCCCGGGGAGAGAACGGCGCGAAGCGTCTTGAACAGGATTGCGATATCGCCCACGAGTGACCAGTTCTCGACGTAGTACAGGTCGAGGCGGACGGCGTCTTCCCAGTCCAAGCTGCTTCGACCGCTCACTTGCCAGAGACCGGTGAGGCCGGGACGGGCGAGAAGCCGCCGGCGCGCCGCATCGGAGTAGAGCGCTACCTCTGCAGCAATCTGCGGGCGAGGACCGATGAGACTCATCGTGCCCCCAAGGACGTTGAACAACTGCGGCAACTCGTCCAGCGAGTATTTCCGGATGAATCGGCCGACGGGCGTGATGCGCGGGTCGTTCTTGATCTTGAAGAGCGGCTTCTCGCTCGTCCCCTGCTCCTCGAGCAACGCCTTGAGCTCGCGATCCGCACCGACTCTCATGGAACGAAATTTGCGCATGTAGAAGGGATTCCCACGCAGTCCGATCCTCTCCTGCTTGTACAGGACCGGGCCGATGCTGGTTGCCGACACGGCCACCGTCACCGCCAGAAGCACCGGGGAGAGCAGCGCGACCAATATCGACGCTCCAACCAGGTCGAACGTCCTCTTCACGAACCGCTGTCCCATCGAGAATCGCGGCGTCTCCACGTGGATGAGCGGCAGACCCGCAACCGGTCGAGTGTGGAGACGGGGACCAGCGATGTCCACGATGCTGGGCGCGAGAACGAGGTGCTGTCGGCCCGCCTCGAGGCTCCACGAGATCTGCTTGACCTTGTCGGGGGGAAGGTCGTCCGTGCTCGTTACCGCGACCGTGTCTGCAAGAGTCGCATCGACCGCGCGCTCCACCGCATCGACACTCCCCATGATGGGAATGTCCGTTCCCGGGATATGGTCAGCGATCTTCCCGTGAGGAACGCACGCACCGACGACGAGGTATCCAGCCGATGCTGATCGTTCGAGTTCCCGTGCAATCTGCGCGACCGAGTCGACGGACCCGACGAGAAGCACGCGAGCCGACCACCGACCGTGCTCCCGTTGAGCAATGAGCCACTGGCGCCACAGCCACCGTTCGAACATCAACACCACGACACCCACAGGCAGGCTGATGAGCAGGAACCCTCGGGCGAGGTCGACCTTCGCGAGGAAGGCCACGATCGCGATTGCGCCGAACACCCGCAGGCTCGAATCCACGACCCGCACGTACTCGGTCGTGCCGGTGCCGATGACCCGATAGCTACGCGAGTCAGACCATGCGAGTGCACCCATCCACAGGAGGATCAGAGCGATCGAGAACGCCCAGTAGGAGACGGGGTCGAGCTGAGTCTGCTCGCCGAGGGCAAGCTGGACGTCGCCGAAACCGAACCACGCGATCTGCGTTCCGAAGACCACCCAGACCAACACCAGAAGGTCAGATATCGCGAGCCTGCGCTGATAAGCCGTCCGCCACGATGGGGTCAGCCGCGTCGGATTCGATCGCTCACGGTTCGGGCCAGCTGCGCTCCGCGCGGCCGACGCGTCGTCATTTGCATTCTGAGCGGTCAGCTCTGCCTCCACGCTGGATGTCACGTCAACCTCCCCGTCGGCTGAGTTGAGGTGGCGAACCTCGGAATCCGCCGGTGAGCACCTTACCGTCGGCTTGTGTCGCACATGTGTCGGGTACGGGGCCACGCACGCGCGGTCGCGCAACACATCGTCCTCGCGCCTCGATCATCAACATCCATGTGAGCCGGCGGACCGCTCTGCGGGAGCCGGACGACCTCTCAGTCACCCTCACGCGGAGCGGTCGGCACGGCTCGACGCCCCTGCTTTCGTCGCGCGCGCTTCGCTGAGGCGGACGTCGATCCATATCCGCCATATCCATAGCTGTAGCCGTAGCCATAGCCATAGCCATATGCGTCCGGCCCACGCACCGGAACCATGGACAGGACGATACCGCCCACCTTTGCGCCGACGGTCTCAAGAGCGTCGAGCGCTGCACCGAGCTGACCCTTCGTCGTTCGACCCGCGGACACCACCACAATCGCCGCGGACGCGACCTTCGAGAGAACCGCAGCGTCCGTCACGGGAAGGAGCGGCGGAGCATCGAGGATGACGATGTCGAACTCACGTGAAAGAACGTCGAGCAACTGCGACATCTGCGCTGACCCCAGCAGTTCGCTCGGGTTCGGCGGGACCTTTCCGGCCGGCAGTACGTAAAGCGAACGCTGACCCCACGGAAGCATGACATCGGTCAATCGCGCCCGCCCGATGAGAACATCCGTCAGTCCAGCGCCACCCTCAACACCGAGATACTCCGCAACCTTCGGCTTGCGAAGGTCCGTGTCGATAAGCGCGACGCGTTTGCCTGCGTCAGCGAGCGCGATCGCCAAGTTCACCGACGTCGTCGACTTGCCTTCGGACGGAAGGCTCGATGTGATGACGAAGACATGGCCGCCGTCCATCTCCAGGAACTGGAGATTCGTCCGCAGTGCGCGGAAGGATTCGGATCGCGCGTTGTGCGGATCCGCTTGCAAGATGATCGGTCGCTCCGCTGCTTTGGAGTCGAAGGGAATCGCGCCGATGATCGGGCGATCACTGACACTCTCGATATCGCGGATCGATCGGATCTTGTTGTCGAGCACCTGCCGCAGGACCGCGAAAATGATGCCGAGCGCAAGTCCGATGATCCCGCCGAGGACAAGGTTGAGGGGGACGTTCGGGCTGACGGGCGCGGTCGGCGGGGTCGCGGTCGTGGTCGTGGTCAGCTTCACCGGGCTCTCGCCCGACGTGCTGGACGGCTCGATCTCGGGAACGGTCTCCGTGAGGCTAGCGCTCACGGCGTTCGCGATCGCTGCGGCCTGCGCGGGATCCGGATCGGTTGCTGAGATCTGAATGAGCGTCGTATTGAGCGCGTTCGACGCGCTCACTTGCTTGCTCAACTCGTCGGGAGTCACGGAGAGCCGAAGCTTGTCGATGGTCTTCTGCAGGACCGTCTGCTGGGTGACGAGCTTCGTGTACGTCGTCACCCGCGCCTGCGTGAAGCTCGATCCCTGCTGGAGCTCCTGCACCGTGTTGCCCTGCTGAGTCGACACGAACACCGTCGCCTCGGCCTGGTACATGGGTGTCCGCGTGAGTGAGTAGCCCGCGGCCGCCCCCAGCCCAATGAGGGTGATGGCGACGATGACGAGCCAGTTCTTTCGCAGAACTCTGATGTAGTCGCTGAGCTCCATGGCGCCTTTCCCCGGTGATACGGGCTTCATCCTGCCACAACGCATGTTTCTGACTGGTGACCGCGACGCAACGAACGTGCGCCGGTACTCTGGCCGCGTGACCGACCCGCTCACCGACGAACCCTCCCCCGTGAGCACACGTCGCGCGACCCGACACCAATGGGGCTTGCGCGTGCTCGGCGTCTCGCTGTCGGCGCTGGCACTCGCGATCCTCATCTCGGCCACCGCGCTCAGCGCCACTGACCTTGCGACCGGCACCCTCATCGCCGACGTCGCGGTGCTCGCCGCGATGGCGACGGGAGTGGTCGTCGGCTTCGTCTACGGGGCGCCCCGGGGCATCCTTCGATTCCGTTCGCGAGACCTGCTCTACGGCGTCGTCATCGGACTCGCCCTGCGCCTCGTGCAAGGCCTCGTCGCCCAGGCGGCACGAGGAGGAGCGGCCGCCTGGCCCACCGCCACCCTCGATCTGCAGTGGGTCGTGTTCGGCGCCCTCGTTCCGGTCGTCGTCTCACCCCTTCTCGAGGAGCTCTTCTTCCGAGGGGTGCTGCTGCTCTCCGCCGACACGGTGTTCCGACGCCTCACGGGCAGCCGCGTGCTTGCGGGCATCGCGGCGACCCTCGTGAGCAGTGCACTGTTCGTCCTCGCCCACGGTCTGACGTCGACGCTCGACGTCAGCGCCATCGTCTCGCTGGGCGCCGTGGCGCTCGTCACCGGCACGATCGTTCTCGTGCAGCGACGACTGTGGACCGCCATCGTCGTTCACGCAGTGTTCAACGTCACATTCGTCATCTTGCAGCTCGCAGGGTCCCTCGGCACCGCGGGGGCACCGTCGCTGTCGTGACAGCGGATGCCTCCCGCTTAGGGTGATCGCATGACCGCCGCCCGTGCACGCCGCCGCTCTCGCCACGCGCGCCGCTGGGCGATCTACGCCTGCTGGGGCGTGCTCGCCGTCGCCGTCGCCGTCGGAACATGGGTCGGCGTGCGTGGAGCCCTGGCCGCACAGCATCTACTCGAGGCGAAGTCACTCGCGAGCACCGTGCAGTCGAGCATCTCGAAAGACCCTGCCGGAGCACGTGCAGCTCTGTCGCAGCTCGAGGCCGACGCCAGCGAGGCCCGCACCCTCACCAGCGACCCGATCTGGTCGGCGGCGTCCCACCTGCCCTGGATCGGCCCCCAATTGCACGCCGTCTCCACGCTCGCGACCGCACTGCTTGCGACGTCGACCGACGTGATCGAGCCGCTCGTGTCGGCGACCGACAATCTCAACCTCTCGCTGTTCACCCCGAAGGACGGCGCCATCGACCTGACGCCCGTCGCGGCGCTCGCGCAGCCGTCTGCAGGCGCGGCGACCGCCGCGGCCCAGGCGAGCGCCGAGGTCAACAGCCTCGATCGTTCGGCACTCCTGCCCGCTCTGCGCGCACCCGTGACCGAGGCATCCGATCTGCTCAGCACTGTCGCCGAGGGCACCGACGCCCTGCGACGCACGACCGCGCTGTTGCCGGCGATGCTCGGAGCGGACGGCCCGCGCAACTATCTGCTGATGTTCCAGAATCCGGCCGAGCTGCGCACGCTCGGCGGCATCGCGGGCGCACTCGCCCTGGTGCACACCGATCACGGCAAGATCACCTTCACCGTCGAGGACATCCAGAAGGTGCTGCCGAACACCGGTGAGCCCGTGACGACACTCGATGCCGCCACGCTGGCGCTCTTCAGCGAGAAGCCGGCGACCTACTACCAGAACGTCACCTCGGTGCCCGACTTCGCGACGGCCGCGCAGCTGCTGCAGGACTTCTGGAAGCGCACCCAGAGCACACCGATCGACGGAGTGATCAGCGCAGACCCGGTGGCACTCAGCTACCTGCTGAGCGCGACCGGTCCGCTTTCGCTGCGCACCGGGGACACCCTGAGTGCCGACAACGCCGTGCAGTTGCTGCTCAACGAGGTCTACCTGCGCTACGGCGCCGACACCCCCGCGAAGGCCAATGCGCAGCAGAACGCGTTCTTCGCGGTCGCGGCCACCGCCGTGTTCAACGCCCTCTCGTCGGGAAAGGGCGACCCCGCGAAGCTGATCGACGCGCTCGGACGGGCGGGCTCGGAGCGACGCCTGCTGATCGCGAGCAACCATCCGACTGAACAGGCCGTGCTCGACGGCACCCTGCTGCAGGGCACGCTGCCCGAGGCGTCCGTCGACCAGACACCGGTCGCGATGTATCTCATGGACACGGTCGGATCGAAAATCGACTACTACCTGAAGGTCGGTGCGGATGTCTCGTGGTGCGGCGCACCTGCGGTGAACACCCCTGGGACGGCGTCACTCAACGTCACACTCACGAGCACCGTGCCCGCCGACGGGGCGACCGCTCTCCCCTGGTACATCACCGGCGGCGGGGCCTTCGGAACAGCCCCCGGCATCGTCGGTGTCGCGGTGACGGTCTATCTACCATCCGGCATGCAACTCGCGCAATCTGCATCGACAAGCACCGGGGCACCGATCACAGTGTTCAGCGACCGGGGCCGAACGGTGCTGAGGTGGAACGAAAACCTTGCGCCGCAAGGGAAGTCGGCGGTCTCGATCCGGCTCGCCACCGACCACGCGAGCGCTCCGCTTTCGCTGGTGACGACTCCGACTATTTACCCAATCGAAACATCTGGGCTGGGAAATTCCTGCGGCTAGCCGCCATACTGGCTGTGCGGTGTCGATGGGGTTCCGCTAGCGGGGGTATCCGTGGGGGCATCAATCCATCGGGCAGTTCGGCTGGCGCTGCATCGCCGTGAGCTTCACATCCCCCGTCGCTCCCGATATCCACATTCAGACAGCCACCGAACAGGAACACCACATGACGCACAAGATCAAGCGGGCCCTCGCCATCACGGCGATGGCGCTGATGCTCGCGGTGGGTGGCGCTTTCGTCGCACAGCCCGCCTTCGCTGCGGGTTACTCGGGCACCCCGAGCGACCCGACTCCTACTCCCGAGAGCTTCCCTGCGGGAACGGTCATCCTCCCCGCCGGCACGGCGCCGACCCTGCCCGGCCCGGGCAGCTCGGCCACCTTCGTGCTCGGCGGCTACTCCGCCTACGAGGTCGTCACCTTCACCCTCACGGGTGAAGGCATCACGGCGGGTTCGCTCGCCACGATCGTCAAGTCGGTCGTCGGCACCGCCTCGGTCACCAAGAAGGCGAACTCGTCGGGCCAGATCCAGCTCACCGTCAGCATCCCCGTCGGCGCCAGCGGCTTCTCGCTCGGCGGCGGCAACCTGCCTGCCGTCACCGGCGGCGGAAGCAGCGGCACGACCACCAACCCCGGCAGCTCGCTCCCGCGCACGGGTGCGGACTCGACCATGCTGCTCACCCTCTGGGTGGCCGGCGGCGCTCTCGCCCTCGCGGGCGCGTCGATCGTGGTCGGCACGGCGGTTCGCCGCCAGCGCGCAACGGTCGCCAAGTAACTCCCCAATAGCGAAGGGGCCCCGGACACTGTCCGGGGCCCCTTCGTCGTTCTCGGCTTTCGAGGACCCCCATCCTCGGCGCCGACCCGGGCCGACTCAGACTGCGTGAATCGCGTACGCAGCCAGAGCGATGACCCCCAGTGCGAGAAGCACCATGAGCACATACGCGCTCCAGTGCACCCCCTGCCGCACCGGCGGGCGGCGAGAACGTGACCGCGATCGCTTTGATGTGGGCACGCTCGAAAGCTAGCGGCCCCCAGTTACCAGCCGGTTACGCGGAGGGCACAGGGCACTATGGCGTCGCCCGAGCCGGGGTTGCGACCTGCCTGCAGCGGGTCGGCGGGACGAGGCATCCGTCTACTGGCCGAGAACCTGCCACGGCGACCGCTCGTGATCGGTCTGCGACAGCGACGGGTCATCGCCCTGCGTCCACCACTTCGCGACGTACGGAGTCGAACCCACCTGCACCTTGTCACCGGCGTGATAGGCGACCGACGCCGACCAGGCCGCGTAGGTTCCGGGGGCGACGCTCGGCAACGCGTACGGGGTGTCGGTCGCCAGCACCGGGCCGACGAGCGTCCAGGCGCTCTCGGTCGCCGCGAGAGTCGGGTCATCCGGTTGGGGATTGCCCTGCGTCCAGTACTTCGCCACGTAGACGTTGCCGTGCCAGACGACCTTCACACCCACCGAGTAGGACTGGTCGGGCGACCAGATCGGGTACGGCGCCGTCGACGGGTCGTCGGAGGTCACCGGCGTCGGCACGCTCGACGCCGCCGGCGATGCGCTCGGCCGCTGCGTGAGCCCCGCCGACAGCACGGTCGCAAACGACTGCCCGCCCTGGTCGACACCGCTGCAGTCGGTCGAGACCACCTTCGGGTCGGGATAGTTCGGCCCGCAGGTGCGGTCGCGATTCAACGACCACATCGACATGCGGCCGATCGCCTTCGACACCGCGAACTCACTCAGCTTCTGCGCGTCGGCGATGGTGAAGACCTCGGATGTCACATCGTTCTGCCCGATCATCGGCGTGGACCCGATCAGGGCCCATGCACCGCCCTCGGGAAGGGTGATCTTGGCCGCGCTCCACAGCGCTTCGACCTGGTCATGCGTCGCGCTCAACGCGTCGATCGCGACCTGCCCCATCGTCGCACCGCCGAGGTCGACGTTGTAGTCCATCGTCATCGCGTTCACACCCGAGAGCGTCACGCCCGCAGCCAGCAGCGTGCGCACCGCCGCCTGACCATCGGAGGTGAGCCCCTGACGGCCCACCGGCAGCGTCACCCACACCTCGAGCGGCTGCCCCTTCGCCGCACGCTCCTTCTGCAGCGCGGCAACCGCCTGCGCCCGCCGTGTGGCGGCGGCCGTATCGGTGAGGGCGGCGCCCTCGATGTCGAGATCGATCGAGCCCACCTCGTAGCGGTCGATCACCGCCGCGTACGCCTTCTGCAGCGACGCCTCATCGGCGCACGCCGACGCGAGCTCGGTGTTCTTCTGACCGCCGAACGACACCATCGCGTCGCCCCCCTGGGAGCGCAGCTTCGCAAGACGGCGATCGAGGTCGAGAGCGGATGCCGCGGCATCCAATGTGTACGCGGCACCCCACGTGGGCACGCACTGATCCTTCGCCTGCGCGACGACGAACGCGAGCACGACCTCGCTCTCGGGGGCTCCCGTCTCGGTGACGAAGTCCTGCTGCCGGGTGGTGGTCACATCGACATACGGGGCGAACCATCCGGTCAACGCGGCGGGCGTCACCTGCGCCTGACGCAGCAGATACGGCACACCGAACGCACCGCCCGTGATGACCGCGGTGACGACGGCAAGCGCGAGCAGCACCCGCCACACGGACAACCGCTTGCCCTCGTGGCGGCTGGGACGGCGGGGGGCGCGCGCGGGAGCGGTGGTGGTGCCGGAACCGCTCGCGTCACCCGTGGGCTCGACGCTCACTCCGAACCCGGCCACAGGTCACGCTGGCGGGCGCGCTTCGCGCGCGGAACCTGCTGATCGGCGGCGTACTGCTGCGCGCGCTCGCGCGGCGGCACCGGAGCCCGACGGTCACCGTGGTAGCCGCGGTACTCGGGCTCGTCGGGCCACAGCGGGGTGCCCGTGGCCCGTTCGCGGGCGCGCGGCAGGATGCGATCCTGTCCCGGGTTCCAGTCGGCGGGCATCGACTGTCCGGGCTCGGGCACCGATGGCCACAGCGGGGCGTTCTGCCACGCCGCGTTCTCGAGGTCGCGCATCTGCGGGCGCGTGTAACCCTGCGGCCCGTTGGCACCCGGGGCGACCTCACGGCGGCGCGGCGGGTAGTTCTGCGCCGGCGGGGCGGCCGGGTAGCCCGCCGCCGGGTAGGCGGGCGGGTAGGGCGCAGCGCCGGGCGCGGCGGGGTAGCCGGGCTGCGCGGGGTAGCCCGACTGTGCGGGGTAACCCGACTGAGCCGGGTGGCCGTTCTGGGGGTAACCGGCGGGCGGGTTGCCGCTCGCCGGGGGCTGAGCGGGCTGGCCCGACTGCGCGGCATACCCCTGCGTGGGGTAGCCGCCCTGGGCGGGGCCGGCCTGCGCCGGGTAGCCGGGCTGCGCGGGGTAGCCCGGCTGCTGCGTGGGGAAGGCGTTCGCGCCGGGCTGGCCCGCACCCGCCGGCGGCATGCCGGGGTAGGCGGGAGCGGGCGGGTAGGCGCCAGGCACCGAGGACGCGGCCGGAGCGGTGAACTGCTGCGCCGGCGGGTAGGGCTGCCCCTGAGGCGAGCCGGTGGCCGGGTAGGCGTCGCCCCGGGGGTCGAATGCCCCATGGGGCTGGCCCGACGGCGCACCGTACTGCGGAGCGAACGACGGCATCGGCGCCCCGGGGGGCACTGGCACCGCCTGCGCCCGGATCGGCGCCGCCTGCGGGTGCGACTGAGGGGCATAGACGGGCTGCGCGGGCGGCTGCGGCTGGGCGTAAGCGGGCTGGGTGTAGGACGGCTGAGCGGGTGCGGCCGGCTGCGCGTAGTTCGGCGGAGTCGGCGCCGCGTACGTCGGCTGCGTGGAGCCGGGCTGCGTGGGCTGCGCAAAGCCGGGCGCCGCGAACGGCTGTGCCCCGGCGCCGCTCGGCGGCGGCACAGGACGCGGCGGTGCGACGGGCATCTGCGGAGCGGACGCCTGCGGCGCCCCGGCACCCGCCGACGCCGCCGGCCGCTGCACCCACGGCTGCGGCTCCGGTCGCTCGTGCTGCGCGAAGAACGCCCGCTGGTGCTCCGTCACCTCGTGCAGTGCCTGCGCCTCGCCTTCGGCGTGCGCCGCGGCGGGGTGATACGGCCCCACGACGTGCACGTAGGGACTCGCCGTCTCGCGCGACGCGGGTGCCGGCTGCGAGGCGACGGATGCCGCGGCATCCACAATCTCGACCGGCGGCGGCATCGGGTTCTCCCGCTCCGCCGCGGCGCGCGCGGCGTTGGAGCGCTCGCGCTGAGCCGCACGCCACGCGGCCGCGCGCTCGGCGGGGCTCTCCGAGTGCGACCCGATCGGTGCGACAGGGATCTGCGTCTCGTCGCGCTCGTAATCGTCGGATGCCGCGGCGTGACGCGGCGACACGGGAGGAGTGATCCCGGCAGCGAACACGGGCACGGCAGGGGCCTCGGCGTCGACGAGCGCCGGGCGGGGCGCGGCATCCGATCGGTCGTCCTGCGCGACCGCCTGCAGCAGTTCCTCGACAGCCTCGACCCCGGCGAACTCGGCCGGCACCGTGACCGCACCGGTCGCATCGGCGGCGAACGCCGGCGCGGGCGCGGCATCCGGCTCGAGGACCGGGGGACGGTCGGAGACCATGCGGCCCTCTGCATCGACCACCGCGAGCTCCGCGTCGATCTCGACCACGGCGAACGGCGTTCCGGATGTCGGCGCGACCACCGGCGGTTCGGCGGCGGGCGCCGCGACCGGCGCCGCGGGGCGCGCCACGCGCGGCTCGGCGTCGATCACCGGCAGCTCGATCGTCTGCGTCGGCACGTGCTTCTTCTTCACGGGAGGAGTCGCCGCCGCGGACGCCACCGGCACGGCGACAGGCGTGCGCCGGCGACGGCGCACGCGACCCTTGCGCCCCTCGGCGCCCGGCGGGGCAGGGCCGACCTCGAGCGCCTCGCGCCAGTCGAACTCCTCGACCGCCGCGGCCTGGCGCACACGCTTCGGCTTCTTCTCGACCCACATCCAGTCGGTCAAGCCGATCCACAGGTCGATGATCGAGTTGCGGATGCCGATGTACGCGAGGATCGCCCACGACGCGCACACCGCATTCACGACCGCGAAGGCGAAGTTGCCCCAGTTGTGGTTGACGAACGCGAGCCAGCCGACGTAGATCGAGAAGAACACGATCGCGTACGGCGCGACGATGTAGAGCAGCGGCGCACCGGTGCGGTCGGCGACCTTCGGGGTGCGGGCGAACGGGATCTTGCGCCCGGTCACCGCCTGCTCGATCGACTTGATGACGCCCGCGAGGTTCACCGGCAGCAGGATCAGGTTGAAGCCGTAGATGCGCACGACATCCATCGCCTTGTACCCGGTGTAGCGCAGGTCGAAGGCCATCGCGATGAAGTACGGGAGCGCGCCCGCCAGCACGAGCGGGCTCACCAGACGGTTGTCGTACGGGTAGGCCAGCAGGAAGACGAGGCCGAAGCTCGCCCACGCGATCGAGGCCATGTAGTTCACCCGGATCGCGAGCTCCATGGCCTTCATCGGATCGCCGGCCTTGCGGCGCTCCTTCGCGGTGCGCCAGAGCTTCGGCATGATCAGCAGGCCGCCGTTCGCCCACCGACGGCGCTGCACGATGAGCGAACCCCAGTCCGGCGGCGTCGCCGAATAGCTCAGCCGCTCGGGGTAGTTCACGAGCGACCAGCCGTGCTCCCCCAGATCGACGCTCGACTCGGTGTCCTCGATGACGGTGCGGTCCTGCACGTAACGGCGCACCTCGAAGCCGTTCTCGACATCGATCTGCATGATGTCGTCGAGAGCGTCCATACGGATGACGGCGTTCGCCCCCACCCAGAAGGTCGCGTTGTGGGCGGTCATGCCCTGGTGCAGGATGTGCTGCAGATCGGTGGTCGCGCCCGCCAGCCGCTCGATGCGCGTCGGCGCACCGCGGAACGACGAGTACGGCGTCTGCGTCACCGCGACCCGCTCGTTACCCGGCTGCTCGAGGAAGTAGACGAGGCGCAGGCAGTACTCGCGCAGCAGCAGCGAGTCGGCATCGAGAGTGAGCACGAAGTCGCAGTACGGGATGCTGACGGCGTTCGCCGCGCCCGCCGGAGCCGGCATGAGCAGCAGACCCTCGTCGGACTCCACCTCGAGGTAGCGGCCGCCGATGAGCCCGATGTACGAGTTCAGGTTCATCGCCTTGTTGGCCTCGGCCGACAGGTTCGCGTAGCGCTTGCGCTCGAACGCGCCGATCTCGACCGTGAAGATCCACGCCAGACGACGGTGCAGCTGCATCAGGCGCGCGAGCGGGATCTCCTCGCCACCCGCGAGCGCGGCGCGCAGGTTGAGCTCGGTCGCCTCGAGGTCGCCCGCGAGCCCCAGCAGGATCTCGTCGATGTAGAACGCGTCTACGTGGTCGTCGCGGTGCTCCTGCGCGGCCTGGTCGCGCAGCCAGGCGGCACCGAACCCGTACTCGATCGCGAGGCGCTCGATCGCGCCCTCGGGAAGCTCGCGCTCGTCACCCGCCACGAGCAGCTCGTGCTCGAGCGTCAGCAGCGCCTCGCCGAACCTCTCCCGCGGAACCCGGAGGCGCTCCATGATCTCTTCGGGGATGCCGCGGGTCTCCGTCAGACGCGCCAGCACATCCGGCTTCGTCGGATTCGGGCTGTCATCGATGAGAAGCACGATGCGCTGCGACGGGTACTCCTGCAGCGCCGCCGACCAGATCGTCTTGCGGATGACATCCGGCTCCTCGGCGTACGAGGGGATGAGCACCGTGAGAGGGCGGTCGTGGTGGAAGAAGTGACGGTCGAGCTCCGCACGCGTCACACGCACATGCTCGACGAACCGGTTGAAGGCGCCCTGCCGCTGGATCAGGTACATGAGCGCAGAGAAGGTCAGCGCCGTGACCACCACGACGTACGAGAGCGCTTCGACCACGCGCCAGCCGTTGCCGAATCCGTCGGTGAAGAACTGGTTCACCACGACGCTCAGCACATAGATCGCCCAGATGACGATCGTGAGCTGGATCGCCAGACGACCGAGAGCGAGCTTCGCGGCGGACGGGCGTCCGTGCACGGCGGAGAGAGGAGCGGGGTCGCGCTCCGTACCCCACTGCCGGCGTCGCGCCATGGGCTCTTCTTTGCTGTATTCGGGATGGGCGGCGCAGGGTCTGCGGATGACCCCGGGGCATCCTGCACTGGACACTCCGGGGCCATCGATGACCCTCGTTGCGTGGCCGGGTGAGCCGGGGGTCTACGCGTTCGGGTTCGCGCCTCCATCGACGCTAGGGGAATCGGCCGAGCGGAGGCGCCCACTTCGCGAAGCCTTGACATTCGGATTGCGGTCTTGCGGAAATCTTGCGGAAATCTTGAGGTTTCTGGGTCCGGTACGACGCCCGGAAACGACGATGGCCCGCACCCTCAGCGGGTGCGGGCCATCGAACAGCGGATGCTGCGGCTTACTTGGCGTCCTCGTCGGCCGCGGTCTCCTCGGCGGGAGCCTCGGTCTCGGCGACGTCAGCCTCGGGAGCCTCCTCGACCGGAGCCTCGACGACCTCCTCGGCGGGGGTCTCCTCGGCAGGGGCCTCGGCCGGAGCCTCGGCAGGGGCGGCCTTCGGAGCAGCAGCCTTCTTGGCAGCCGGCTTCTTCTTCGCGACCGGCTCGAGCACGAGCTCGATCACGGCGAGGGGCGCGTTGTCACCCTTGCGGTTGCCGACCTTGGTGATGCGGGTGTAGCCGCCCTCACGCTCGGCGACCAGCGGCGCGATCTCGGTGAAGAGGACGTGCACGACCTCTTTGTCACCGATCACGCTCAGCACGCGACGACGCGCGTGCAGGTCGCCGCGCTTCGCGAACGTGATGAGACGCTCGGCCAGCGGACGCAGGCGCTTGGCCTTGGTCTCGGTGGTCGTGATCGACTTGTGGGTGAACAGCGCCGCGGCGAGGTTCGCAAGCAGCAGGCGCTCGTGGGCGGGGCCGCCTCCGAGGCGGGGACCCTTCGTGGGCTTAGGCATGTCTCAATCGCTCCAGTGTGTGGTCGAAGTCTTCGGTGTCTGCGGGTGTCAGACGGTCTCGTCGTCGTAGCCGCCGTAGAACTGGGCGCCGTCGAAACCGGGCACCGAGTCCTTCAGCGACAGACCGAGCGAGACGAGCTTGTCGCGCACCTCGTCGACCGACTTCTGACCGAAGTTGCGGATGTTCATGAGCTGCGTCTCCGAGAGGGCGACGAGCTCGGCGACGGTGTTGATGCCCTCGCGCTTGAGGCAGTTGTACGAACGCACCGACAGATCGAGGTCCTCGATCGGCATCGACAGCTCGTTCGAGAGCACCGTCTCGACCGGCGCGGGGCCGATCTCGATGCCCTCGGCCTCAACGTTCAGCTCGCGGGCGAGACCGAACAGCTCGGTGAGCGTGCGACCGGCCGAGGCCACCGCGTCGCGCGGGGCGATCGCAGCCTTGGTCTCGACGTCGAGCACGAGCTTGTCGAAGTCGGTGCGCTCACCGGCACGCGTCGCGTCGACGCGGTAGCTGACCTTGAGCACCGGCGAGTAGATCGAGTCGATCGGGATCTGCCCGGCCTCGGCGTACTCGTTGCGGTTCTGGGTCGCCGACACGTAGCCGCGGCCGCGCTCGATGGTGAGCTCGAGCTCGAAGCGAGCGGTGTCGTTGAGCGTCGCGATGACCAGCTCGGGGTTGTGCACCTCGACACCGGCCGGAGCCGAGATGTCGGCGGCCGTGACCTCGCCGGCGCCCGTCTTGCGCAGGTACGCGGTGATGGGCTCGTCGCGCTCGCTGGAGACGACCAGCTGCTTGATGTTGAGGATGATCTCGGTCACATCCTCCTTCACACCGGGGATGGTGCTGAACTCGTGGAGGACTCCGTCGATGCGGATGCTCGTGACGGCCGCGCCGGGGATCGACGAGAGGAGGCTGCGACGCAGCGCGTTTCCGATGGTGTAACCGAAGCCGGGCTCGAGCGGCTCGATGACGAAACGGCTACGGAACTCCTCGATCTTCTCCTCGGTCAGAGTGGGACGCTGTGCGATGAGCACGATGTGTTCCTTTCGGCTAAGTGCCCGCTATATGACACTTTGCTGGTGTTGAGGTGTTGAGTTGTGATCAGCGGATGCCACGCGCGCGCCGCGCGATCGCTCGACGCGCGGGCCGCGGCATCCTGTCAAACAGCGGATGCCGAGACCGCTCACCCGACACGCGGGAGGAGCGGCCCCGGCTCCGGACGATCAGACGCGGCGGCGCTTCGGCGGACGGCAGCCGTTGTGGGCCTGCGGCGTCACGTCCTGGATCGAGCCCACCTCGAGGCCGGCGGCCTGCAGCGAGCGGATCGCGGTCTCGCGGCCCGAACCCGGGCCCTTCACGAAGACGTCGACCTTCTTGACACCGTGCTCGGCGGCCTGACGGGCGGCCGACTCGGCGGCCATGCCGGCCGCGTACGGGGTCGACTTGCGCGAGCCCTTGAAGCCCACGCCACCGGACGAGGCCCAGCTGATCACAGCGCCCGACGGGTCGGTGATCGAGACGATCGTGTTGTTGAACGTCGACTTGATGTGGGCCTGGCCCAGCGCGATGTTCTTCTTCTCCTTGCGGCGCGGCTTGCGCGCAGCGGTCTTGGGTGCAGCCATGCGAATTCTCTCCTAAACCTTCTGGCGCGCTTTACTTCTTGCCGGCCTTTTTCTTGCCCGCGACCGTGCGCTTGGGACCCTTGCGGGTACGCGCGTTGGTCTTGGTGCGCTGACCGCGCACGGGCAAGCCACGACGGTGGCGGAGGCCCTCGTAGGAACCGATCTCGACCTTGCGGCGGATGTCGGCGGCCACCTCACGGCGGAGGTCACCCTCGACCTTGTAGGTGCCCTCGATGTAGTCGCGGAGGGCGACGAGCTGGTCGTCGGTGAGGTCCTTCACGCGGATGTCCTCGCTGATCTCGGTCGCCTTGAGGATGTCGATCGAGCGGGTACGGCCGATGCCGTAGATGTAGGTCAGGGCGATGACCACGCGCTTGTCGCGCGGGATGTCGACGCCGGCGAGACGTGCCATGCGGCTCTCCTAGGAGTGTCGTCGGAGGTGTGGAGCAGGATCGGTGCTCGGGCCTCCGACCCGAGGTGTCCCCCGCGCGATGCGGGTTCTGATCCTGCCTGGTGTGGTGTGTTCAGTTGTGGGGTTCGGGATGCCGCGGCCCGCGGCATCCCGACGAAGCTTCTGTCTGCTCAGCCCTGGCGCTGCTTGTGGCGCGGGTTCGACTTGCAGATGACCATCACGTTGCCGTGGCGGCGGATGACCTTGCAGTGGTCGCAGATCGGCTTGACCGAGGGGTTGACCTTCATGATGCGTTTCCTGTTCGCTGTCTTCGTTCCCCCGCCGGAGCCGGGGACGTTACTTCTCGACCGGAGTGCTGCCGTCAGCGGTAGCGGTAGACGATGCGGCCGCGGGTCAGGTCGTAGGGGCTGAGCTCCACGACCACGCGGTCTTCGGGGATGATGCGGATGTAGTTCTGCCGCATCTTTCCGGAGATCGTTGCCAGCACCTTGTGACCGTTGGTGAGCTCGACGCGGAACATCGCGTTGGGGAGCGCCTCGGACACCGTGCCTTCGATCTCGATGACACCGTCTTTCTTTGCCATAGCCTCGCTGACGACGGGCAGACCGGTCGGTCTGCGGTGGATGGGGTTCGGTGCAACGACACGCCAATAAAGGCGCAAAGCACCAAAGATCAATCGTACGTGATATCGGATGCCGCGGCAACCCGGGCGTGTCGGTGGGGGTGGCGGCGCGTGGTCGCGCGGCGCGGCGTGCGGTCGCGTGGTGTGGCGTGGCCTGGTGTTGTCGCGACGTGTGGCGTGGTCGGGGTGGTGTGGTGTGGTGTGGCGTGACGCCCATCCGCTTTCGCCGAGTCAACGACTTCTCGCCGAATCCGGTCGCCGCCGGCGGGGCGGAGGTATGCATTCGGCGCGGGGGCGTGGATTCGACGCTGGGGCGTGGATTCGGCGCTGGGGTGTGGATTCGGCGCCGAGCACGAGCGCGAGGCTCG
>NZ_MKSL01000049.1:0-25140 GCF_001897265.1 Microbacterium sp. 71-23 | reverse complement strand
GGGGGGGGGGGGGGGGGCGGGGCGAGCGGGGCGAGCTAGTGAGGCGGGCGCACGCCGAACGCGGCGAGACGCGCGAGGAATCGATCGGGAGTCGCGATGTCGGCGGACCCCCAGCGGATGACCCGGCGACCTGTGACACCCCGAATCCAATCCTCACGCTCCTTCTCGCGCCACAGCACCTGCTCCATTGAGACGTCCGGGCCGCGCAGCGCGGGATCGGCGTACTTCGCGCGGCCATCCACCTCGGCCCACGCGTCGACGTCGTCCAGCGACATGTCGACATAGAACGTCTCGCCGCGGGGACCGCCGACCGGCACCTGGAGACGCGGGCGCGCGAAGCCCGCATCGAGGAGGCGAAGTCGACTAACGCTCTCCGCGGGGAGCTGAGCGCGACCGTCGGCCATCTCGAGGATGCGCCGCGCGCGTCGCACCCCGCGACGCCCCGGCGGCAGATGCGCTGCCACCTCACGGCAGAACCCGTCGTGAGCGACATCGTCGTAGGTGTGCGAGGAATCGACCCACGCCACGCCCCGAAGCGCGGCATCGATGACCGACACAGCGATCTCCGGCGACTCGGTGGCGAGGACATCCGCGACTGTCAGCGCGAGATCCGTGCATCTGACGCCACCGACGCTCGTGACATGCACTGGGTCGAGGTCGCGGCGATGTCGGGCGATGCGTGGATGAGCCGACACTCGCCCGTCGACGGCCGTCGACGACACGTGCACCGGGTGCGTGCGGGTTCCGTAGACCGGAAGCCCATGCAGGACCGCTGCCGACAGATGGGAGAACACGTGCGCGGCACCCGATTCACGGCGATCGAACGCGGCGATGTGCACAAGATGGCGGTCCTCCGGCCGCAGCGCGTCGATCGAAGCGGCATCGGCATAGAGTCCGCGCCCCAGACGACGCAGCGACCCCGACTCGACGCGGCGGCTCAGCTCGCGTTCGGCCATGCCGAATCGGAGCAGCGCGGCGCGGGTGCGAATCGCGCGGCGGGCGGCGGGGACATCCATCGCCTCACTCTGCGCCGCCCCGATCCGTCGGCGAGGCCTCCCGCGGCATCTGTGGAGCCCGCCCGCTCCCCCGCCAGCCGGGGAGGATGCGGCGGCGCGACGGCGAACGCTCGCGCACTCCCGGCGGCGCCTCATCGAATCCACCCCGCCCCGCCGACTCCACCCCCTCGCAGCACCGCTGACGGCTGGAATCGGCGCCGAGAGATGGATTCGGCGGGTGGGGGGTGGGGGGTGGGGGCGCGAAGCGCCCCCACCTCACGCGCGGCGGGGACGCCGCGCCGCGGCGACCAACACCACGCCGACGCCGAGGAGCAGCGCGCCTGCGGGCAGCCAGCCCGAGGCCGCCGCGCCGGTCTGCGCGAGCTCGACCGTCAGCGGGCTCCAGCCGAGCACGGCGCCGCTCGCGTCGACCACCGCGATGCGGTGATCGCCGGCCGGCAAGCCCGCCGGGATGGTGAACGACACCGAGCCGTCCAGCGCGACCACACCCACGCCGAGGTAGGTGGGGGTCGAGAAGATCCAGCCGTGCACGATCTTGCCCGCGTGCGCCGGATCGACCGCAATCGTCACGACCGAGCCGGCGACGGCAGATCCGGGGGCGGTGGCGCCGCCACGGTTCGCGTCGATCAGATCACCCTCACCCGGGGCCGCGGGCACCGAGGCATCCGGTCCGCTCGGCGCGAGGCCGCCGGCACCACCCGAGCCGTCACCGGGGGTCCCGCCGCCCGACCCACCACCCGAGCCGTCGCCCGGCGTCCCGCCGCCCGATCCGTCGCCGGGGTCTGTGCCTCCGGGCACCGCGGTGCAGTCGATCGACCCCTCGCGCAGCGCGTGATCGTCGGTGCCATTGTCGTCGGCGTAGAAGACCGGCTTCGTACCGTCGACGCACAGGTCGGCGGTCGCGAACGCGAAGCCCTCGTTCGCGATCGAGTCGAGCATCCCGGCCGGGTTCGCGTAGCGCTCCGCGACCTGGAACGAACCCGCGTGCGGGCCCGAGTCCGCGATCTGCAGCATCGCCGCCTCGCCGTTGCACGCGTCGTCGCACAGCGCCCACAGCTGATCCGACGCGGCGTCGTAGGCGACCTCGGCGACGACCCCGAGTCCGGGATCGATCGTCGCCACGAGCTTCGAGACGCCGCCGGGCAGAAGCGCCACGGCGTAGACCTTCGCGGTGCCCTCGACGCCGACGAAGAACAGGCCATCGCCGTGCCCCGCATACGACGCCGGACTGTAGGCGGCGAGCGTGCTCTCGTCGATCAGGCCGCCCGCGACGAGCGCGGCGTCCGGGATCCAGGCGATCCCCTCGAGACCCGAGTTGGCACCGAGGCCGACCGGGAGGAAGGCGCTCAGGTTCCACTCGTCGGTCGCGTTGAGGCTCGCACCGGCGCCGGTCACGTCGTAGCGCAGCACCGACGGACGGCTGACGTTCTTGTTCGAGTTGTCGCGCTCGGATGCCACATAGACACCACCCGCGGACGACCCGCCCGCGATCGTGACGCCCTCGGAGTCGATCGCACCGGTGCCGTCCGCGTAGTGCAGCACCGTGCCCGAGGACGCCGAGCCCGGCGCCGGAGCCCAGTCGGTGCCGGTCCACTGCAGCCGGAAGAGCGTGCCGCCGCCGTTGTTCACGGCCCACAGGGTTCCGCGCTCTCCGGTGCCGGATGCCTCGTACACGAGACCGCTGAGATCCTTGCCGTCGGGGGCGAACACCGTCGCGGACGTGTCGACGATGCGCACGTCGCCGCTGCCGGGCCACGGGCTCACCGTCACCTCGCCGATGCAGGAGTTCGCCTCGCCCTTCGTGGGGGCGGCCGACACGGCGAAGGCTCCTCGCGGATCGGGGCAGCGGGCGTAGGTCGTCGCGGCGTGCGCCGTCCACGAGTACGTGTCGACGAGGTCCCCCGCAGGCGAGAAGAGCCGCGCGCTGTCCGCGGACCCGAGCCCGAACGCCGACTCGACGTCGAACGCCGCGTAGCCGAGCGCGGGGATCGTGGTGCCGACCGGGATCGTGAAGACATGGCTGTCGTCGTTGTCCTTCAGCACATAGCCGGAGGCGTCGACATCCGTGTTCGACAGGTTGACCAGCTCGATCCAGTCGCCGGGCGTGCCGCCGCTCGACTCGATCTCGCTCAGGCGCAGCGGCTGGCAGTCGTTCGCGGAACCCTGCGTCGACGAGAGCGTGGTGACGAACGCGCCGGTGCCATCGGGGCAGCGGCCGTAGGTCGTCGCGGCGTGCGCCGACCAGGTGTAGGAGTCGATGACCGTGGTGCCGTCCGGCAGGAACAGCCGCGCCGAGTCGGCCGAGCCGAGCCCGAACCCGTTCGCGACGTCGGTCTGGAACCACGTGTAGGCGCCCGGCTGCAGCGTCTGCGCAGGCACGAGCAGCGTGTGGCTGTCGTCGTTGTCACGGAAGATCCACCCGGTCAGGTCGACCGCCGCCGAACCGGTGTTGTAGAGCTCGACCCAGTCGCCCGGTGTGCCCCCGTTGGACTCGACCTCGTTGATGCGGATGTCTGCGGCCCCCGCCGGCGGCGGGCACTGGTTGGGCGCCCCCTTTGTCGCGGCATCGGTGTCGACGAAGGCGCCGATGCCGTCGGGGCAGCGCCCGTACGTCTCGTCGGCATGCGCCGTCCAGGAGTAGGAGTCGATCAGCGTCGAGCCGTCGCCGAGGTACAGCCGCGCCGAGTCGGCCTTGCCGAGCCCGTACGCGGTCTCGACGTCGAACGCCGCAGCGCTGTGCGCGGCGATCATGGTGCCCGCCGGGATCTCGAACCGATGGGTGTCGTCGTTGTCCTTCAGCACGAGCCCCGCGGCATCCACCGGCGCGTCGCCCGTGTTGTAGAGCTCGATCCAGTCGCCGGGGGTTCCGCCATTGGATTCGACCTCGTTGATGACGAGAGTCGGCAGGGGCTCGACGGCGACCGCGGCGGCGGGCACGGCGGCGAGACCGGCGAAGGTGAGGGTGGCAGCGCACAGCGCGGCGAGACGTCGCATCGGACGGAGCTCCAATCGGGGGGATGCGGCCGGCTCATCGGTCGCGCTGGGCATCTTCACAGCCACGGGGCAACGGTCGGTGAACAGCGGGCGAACGGATGCCGCGGCCCGTCGCCCTGCAGCACGCCGATCGCTCGCGCACAACCCCCGTGCCGCGGCATCCCGGCGCTCGTACACTACGGATGGGGGCACGGAGGCCGAAGGGGGATCCGATGGTGATTGGTCTGGCGCAGGCGCTCGTCGCGGCCGGAGCCGTCGACGCGCAGGAGATCGCGGCGGACGTCGACAGGTTCGGGGACGGCACGGCGCTCGGGCGTGAACTGATCTCGCGCGGCGTCGTCAGCGAACGCACCCTCGCCGAGAGCGTCGCCGCGAGCACGGGCACCCGTTTCCTCGACCTCGCCGCGGTGACGATCGACCCGGCCGTGCTCGCGCTCGTGCCGAGCTCGCTGTGCCGTCGGTTCCAGCTGCTGCCGATCGAACGCAGCGCACACCGCCTCACCGTCGGGGTCGTCGACCCGACCGACCTCGTCGCCCTCGACGACGTCTCGACCGCCACCGGCCTCGTCGTCGACCCGGTCGTCGTGGCGCGCGACGCGCTGCAGACAGTGTTCGGCCGGTTCCTGCGCTCCGACGAGGAGCTCACCGAGCTCTCCACCGTCATCGAAGGTGCGAGCACGGCGGCGCGCACGTCGTTCACCCTCTCCCTCGACGAAGGGGATGACGCGACCCCGGTCGTGCGCTTCGTGAACCTGCTGATCGCGCAGGCGATCACCGACCGCGCGAGCGACATCCACATCGAGCCGGGGGAGGCCGACCTCACCGTGCGCTTCCGGATCGACGGGGTGCTGCACGAGGTGCAACGCGCCGACCGCACCATCCAGGACGGCGTGCTCTCCCGGTTGAAGATCATGGCGCAGATCGACATCGCCGAGAAGCGCCGCCCGCAGGACGGACGCATCTCGGTCACGCTCGAGGGCCGCACCGTCGACCTGCGCCTCGCGACCCTGCCGACGGTGTGGGGCGAGAAGGTCGTGATGCGCATCCTCGACACCAGCGAGCGCCGCGTCTCGATGGCCGAACTGCTGATGTCTCCCGGCAACGACGCCCGGTTCCGCGAGGCGATTCGCCGGCCGCACGGCATGGTGCTCGTCACCGGGCCGACCGGGTCGGGCAAGTCCACGACCCTCTATACGGCGCTCAGCGAGATCGCCTCGCCCGAGGTCAATGTCGTCACGATCGAGGACCCGGTCGAGTACCGGCTCCCGGGCATCAGCCAGATGCAGGTGAACCCCCGCGCCGGTCTCGGGTTCTCGACCGCGCTGCGGTCGATCCTGCGCGCAGACCCCGACGTGCTGCTGGTCGGCGAGATCCGCGACCGGGAGACCGCCATCACCTCGATCGAAGCCGCGCTCACCGGCCACCTCGTGCTCTCGACGATGCACACCAACGACGCGCCGAGCGCACTGACCCGGCTCGTCGAGATCGGCGCGGAGCCCTACCTCGTCGGCACCGCCCTCACCGCCGTCGTCGCCCAGCGTCTCGCGCGCCGCCTGTGCGTCGAGTGCCGCGAACGGGCCGACCTCGACGACGAGACCCTGCAGTCCGCAGGGTTCGAGCGCCCCGACCACGGCGTCGACGCGTTCTACCGACCGGTCGGATGCCGCGCCTGCTCGTACACCGGATACCGCGGCCGGGTGGCGCTGCACGAGGTGATGACCCTCTCCGAGGACCTCGAGCAGCAGGTCGTCGGACGCAGCCGCGGTCGGGAGCTGCGCGACATCGCCCTCGCCCAGGGCATGGTGCCGCTGCGCGACGACGGCTGGGCGAAGGTCGTCGCCGGGATCACGACGATCGACGAGGTGCTGCGCGTCACCGCGTGAGGCCGCGGCATGCGATCAGGGCTCGCGACCGCTCACGCGCCGGCGGAGTGGTTCAGCTGCGCGTAGAGGTTGAAGACGGGCAGGTAGAGCGAGATCACCATGCCGCCGATGACGACACCGAGGATCACGATCAGCACGGGCTCGATCACCGCGGTCAACTGCTCGGTGGCCGACGCGACCTCGGCCTCGTAGAACGTCGCGATGCTGTCGAGCATCTCGGTGAGCGTGCCCGACTCCTCGCCGACGGACACCATCTGCGACACCATCGGAGGGAAGACGCCCGCCGCCGCGAGCGGCGCCGCCAGCGACTTGCCCTGCCGCACCGACTCCTTGACCTTCTCGAGTGCCGCGACGATCTTCACGTTGTTGGCCGCCTCGCCGACGGTGTCGAGGGCCTGCATCAACGGCACCCCCGCCTGAAGCATCATCGACAGGTTCCGGGCGAAGCGGGCCACCGCGATCTTCGTGTTCAGGGAGCCGAAGATCGGCAGGCGCAGCTTCCACGGATCGACGACGGCACGCACCCTCGGGGTGTTGCGGGACCGCGTCCACCACACCGCACCGCCGATGACGACGACGGCGAGCAGCGGAAGGATCCACACCATGTTGTGCGAGATCGTGACGAGGATCTGCGTGGGCACGGGAAGCTCCCCGCCGAGGTTCGCGAACATCTTCTCGAAGACCGGAACGATGAACGTCACCATGCCCAGCACCGCGAGCAAGGCCACCACCAGCACGACGGTCGGGTAGGTCGTCGCCGCCCTCACCTTGTCGCGCAGCTCGGCCTCGGACTTGTAGAAACGCGCGATGGACGTGAGCGACTCGGCGAGGAATCCGCCCGCCTCCCCCACCCGCACGAGACTCACCATCAGCGGCGCGAACACCTTCGGCTGCCGGCTGAAGGCGAGAGAGAGGGATGCCCCGGACTCCACGTCCGCGACGACGCCCACGAGCGCCGCGCGCAGCGCCTTGTCGTCGGTCTGTTCGGTGAGGATCTCGAGAGTGCGCAGCAGCGGCAGCCCCGCCTCCGTGAGCGCCGCCATCTGACGGGTCATGAGCGCCAGCGCCTTGACCTTCACGCGACCCGACCCCGTGAGCGAGACCTCCCGCCGGAGCCCGGTGCGCGCCAGGGAGCGCACCTCGAGCGGGATGAGGCCCTGCGCGTGGATCTTGCCGACCGCGGCGGCCTCGTTCGCGGCATCCATCGTGCCCTTGACGACCGCCTCGTCGCCGGGCGCGACCGCCCGGTAGGAGAACCGCTCCAGCACCGGCATGGCTCACACCCCCCAGTTCGCGGGTCGCGCGACTCCGCCGCGCGTCGCCCACACCTCGTCGTCGAGGTCGGCGGGCACAGCCCGCGTCTTTTCGAGCGAACGCTGATCGACCGCGAACTGCTGCGCCAGCGACTTCTCGATGCGGCCGTCCTTCACAAGCTCGCGCAGGCTCTGGTCGAGCGTGTGCATCCCGAACTCCGACCCCGACTGCAAGGCGGAGTAGAGCTGCTGGATCTGCCCTTCCCGGATGAGGTTCGCGACCGCCGGGGTCTGCACCATCACCTCGGTGGCGAGCACACGCCCACCGCGCAGCCCCGGCAGGAGCGTCTGGCTGAGCACCCCCTGAAGGGTGTCCCCGAGCTGCGCGCGCACCTGATCGCGGCGTTCGGCAGGGAACACGTCGACGATGCGGTTGATGCTCTTCGCCGCACCCTGCGTGTGAAGGGTCGCCAGCACGAGGTGCCCGGTCTCGGCGGCGGACAGCGCGACGGCGATCGACTCCGCATCGCGCAGCTCGCCCAACAGGATCACATCGGGGTCCTGCCGCAGCACGCGCCGCAGCGCCTCGCCGAACGACGCGGTGTCGGACCCGACCTCGCGCTGGTGGACGAGCGAGTGCCGGCTGGAGTGCACGAACTCGATCGGGTCCTCGATCGTGATGATGTGCGCGGCGCGCTCCCGGTTGATGATGTCGACCATCGCCGTGAGGGTCGCCGACTTGCCCGAGCCGGTCGGCCCCGTGACCAGCACGAGTCCCCGCGGCTTGAGCGCCAGGTCGCGCGCGATCTCCGGCACGCCGAGCGCCTTCAGCGACCGCACCTCGTCGGGGATGAGTCGCAGCGCGGCCGCGACATCCCCCATCTGGCGGAAGACATTCACACGGAACCGACCGATCCCCGCAGCGGAGTAGGCGAGGTCGACCTCACCGGCGACGGCGAACTGCTTTCGCTGCTCGGCCGTCATGATGCCGGCGAGCGCACCCTCCACCCAATCGCCGGGAAGCTCCTGTCCGAACCCCTGCACCTCGGTGAGGTTACCGTCGATGCGGCAGACCGCCGGCAGACCCCCCGTCAGGTGAACATCGGATGCCCCGGCATCGGCGGCGCTCGCGAGGATCGCATCGAGCGTGGGAAGCGTGATCGTGGTGGTCATCTGCGGGTCCTCACTGTTCCGTCTCGGCGAACGCGAGCGCGCTGACTGTGACCGTGAGCGCGCCGCCCGTCGACGAGCCCGTGCCCGTCTCGGTGGCACTCGTGCCGACGATCGCCAGCAGACGCGGGCCGGCGCGCAGCGCGTCGAGGAACGACGCCGCCTGGGCGGCATCCTTCGCGGTCACCGTGATCGCCATCGGCACCTGCAGTCGACCGACCGGAGCCGCGGTGGCGCCCGTCGCCGGTGTCGTGGCGGATGAGCCGGCACTGCCCGCCGTAGCCGTGTTCGCCGCATCGGCGGCCGCGACCTCGCTCGTGCGGGGAGCGAAGGCCACAGCGGGCGACGGCGTGATCGACGTGATCGTGACGCCCGCTGCCGATGCGGCCGTGGTGACGAGGTCCACCAGCTGATCGACCCCCGCCGCCGACGGGATCTGCGCACGCAGCTGCGCGACGGCCTGGGTGAGCTGTGTGGTGTCCTTCGCCTGAGCGGCGAGCGCGTCGACCCGTACCTGCAGCTGGTCGTTCGTGGCGGCCGCGGCATCGGCCTGGCCGTGCACTCCCGTCGCGCCGAGATAGATCGGCAGCGCGACGAGGAAGACGCCCGCGGCCACGACGACCACCGCGATCAGCGCGCCGAGCGCGGAGATGAGCCCCCTCGACATGTTCCTCATTTCCCCTCCTGCGAGAACTGGCCGGAGTACACCGACTGGTCGAAGACGACGTCGATCGTCACGTCGTACGTGGGCGCTGCCTGCGTCCCCGCCGTCGTCGACGACGTGACGTCGCCCGCGTCCGCTGCGAGCACGCCGGACACGCCCCGCAGCGCGCGGGCGAGGGACGCGGCATCCGCGGGGTTCGCGACGCTGACCGTGAGCGAGCCGCCCAGTCCGCGCTGCGCGGTGGTGCCCGCCTGCGGTTGGGCGCCGGCCGTGAGACTGAATCCGGTGACGGATGCCCCGGGCGTCAGGTGTGCGGAGATCGTGTCGAACACGGCGCCCCAGCGGATGTCGTAGCCGAGGGCATCGGCGCGGAACTGGGTCAGCTCGGTGCGGGTCGCCACGGCGGTCGCGACCGACTGGTAGCTCTGCGTCTCGGCGACGAGCTGCTGCGTGCGGGCCTGCTCCGACGCGAGCCTCGCCGAGCCCACCACGCTGTAGGCCACGGCGGCGGCGATGATCAGCACGACGACGACCGCGGTGCCCACCAGCGCACCGATCCAGCGTCGCCCGAGCCGCACGCGGGCCCGGCGCTCGACCTCCGCGGGCGGCAGCAGGTTGACCCGGGCGGCACCGCCGAGCACGAGGGTGTCGACGGCCGCGCTCATCGCTCGCCTCCGATCGTGAGTCCGATGGTCGAGACGAAATCCGCGGCCCGGCGGGGCTCGGGCGGTTCACCGGGGAAGACCGCGAGGCGATCGATCGGCACCCGGTCGATGCTCTGGTCGAGGGCGGCGGCGAGCGCGGGGAGCACTCCCGGGTGCAGCGACCCGGCACCGCTCACGAGGACGCGCTCGACCGGCGCCGCACCGCTGCGCGCCGCGTAGAACTGCAGCGTGCTGCGCACCCGCTGCACGAGGTCGGGCGTCTCGTCGGCGGGCGCCAGCACGGCGGTGCGTCCCGCGCGCAACTCCGCGCGGGTGGCTCCGTCGCCGACGGCGGCGCCGATCCACTCGTTCTCGATCACCACCGGGGCCGACGCCGGGATCTCCGCCGGGAGGGTGCGCACGAACCGCGGCACCCCGTCCTGCACGATGGTCACCGTCGTCGTGTGCTCGCCGATGTGCAACAGCGCGACCGTCTCCCCGGGCGCCGCGACCGCCGGGGCGATCCGGGCGAGGGCGAACGCCGTGAGATCGACGGATGCCGCGACGATCCGCGAGCGCTCCAGCACCCGCAGCAGCTCATCGATCGGTTCGGCGATCGCCGCGACGACCAACCCGCGCACGAGTGAGTCGACGTGATCGATCGCGTAGAAGTCCAGCACGGCCTGGTCCACGGGCACCGGCAGCACATCCTGCACCTCGAACGGGAGCGACTGCATGATCGCGGTGCGCGAGGTGAGCGGCGTCGCATACTCGCGCACCAGGATGCGCCGACTCGCGAGACCCAGCACCACCTTCTTGTGCGAGATGCGGCTGCGCACCCAGAGCTGGTCGAGGGCGAGCGTGAGCGCTGCGGCATCGATCACCTCGGAGTCCTCCGCCACCCCTTCGGGCAGCGGCACCTCCCCCCAGGCCACGACGCGCGGCGTCGCCCCCGGCGCCACCTCGACCGCGCGTACGTGCGACTGCGCGATCTCGAGCCCGACCACTGTCTGTGCGGTCATTCGTCCTCCCCCGTTCCGGCGCGCACCGACATGCGCGCACGTCCACCCCTGTGATTCATGACGTGTAGACCCCCAGATACATCCGGGTCAGCTGCGCGCCGACCACGATCCCCGTCCATGCGCCGAGGAGCATCCACGGCCCGAACGGGATGCGACTGGCCCGCGAACCCCGCCGGCTGAGCAGCAGCGCGACGCCGAAGATCCCGCCCCAGAGGAAGCCCGTGAACGCGCCGACGACGAGCGGCCCCCAGCCGAGCCAGGCCAGGTACCAGCCGAGGAGGCCCGCGAGCTTCACGTCGCCGCCTCCCATGCCGTCGGGCCGGATCAGCCGCAGCAGCAGATAGAAGGTGTACAGCGCGGCCATGCCGATCGTCGCCCTCACGATGGGCCACAGGTCGTGGCCGACGAGGGTCGACAGCGCGAGCAGCACGATCGCGACGCCGTACGAGGGCAGCACGATCCCGTCGGGCAGTCGACGCACGTCGACATCGATGAGCGCGAGGGCGACAGTGATCGCGGCGAGATAGAGGAACGCCGCGAGCGCGAGCCACCACGAGGCATCGCCCGCCTGCGGGACGACGACGGCCACCGACGCGACCAGCGCGAATCCCAGGGCGGTCGCAGCCTCGACGAGCGGGTAGCGCGGCGAGATCGCCGAGCCGCAGTGCGCGCAGCGTCCGCGAAGCGCCACCCACGAGAGCACGGGGACGTTCTGCTGCCACCGGATCGGCACGTCGCACGTCGGGCACGCGCTCGCCCGCAGCAGTGAGACACCGGCGGGCACGCGGTAGACGACGACGTTCAGGAACGATCCCACGACGAGACCGAGCGCGCCGGCGACGACGATCACGAACACCTGTGCGGCGACACTCATGGCGACACCTCCACCTGGGCGATCGCCTTCGCGGTCGTGAACGATCCGATCGGCGTGCCGGTCGCGGCATCCGTCGCCTTGCACCCGAACTGGATGTTCGGGTTCACGGTCATGGGGGCGCAGATGACCTGCTTGAGGGTGTTGCCGACGATCGTCCAGTTGGTCGTGGGCACGATGAACTGGCCCGTGATCGTGCTCGCGGCGTTGCCGAGCCCGAGCAGGCTCGCCGCGCACGGGCTGTAGACCATCAGCCGGAAGTTCGTCGACGTGGGGACGGCGCTGAGCAGGTTCGTCACGGCGCCCCGCCCGGCGCAGTCGGGCACGCCGTTCGCGATGTTGTCGACCTGCACCAGGAAGAGCTGGCGCGGGTTCGCGGCGGTCGCCGTCGTGGATCCCTGGATCGCCAACGTGTTGATGGTGTTGGTCACCAGCAGCACGGTGTCCTGCGGCACGTTCGTGATCGACAGCAGGAACGAGGGCGAGAACGTGCACGCCGTCGCGTTGATGACGATGGGCGCGGTCGCCGCCGAGATGGCCGAGTTGATCGACGACGCCGAGCAGGAGTCCCCGGTGAAGGTCGCGTACGCCATCCACGCGCTGCCGGTGTACCTGCTCCAGTTGGTCGAGGCGTTGAGGTCGACCCAGGCCGACTGCGCCAGCAGCTGCGCCTGGCTGGGCGAGAACGCGGGCTGCGGCGTCGAGGACGAGTTCGGCACCTGTGAGGTGGGGCCGAGGGTGCCGCACGGAATGATCAGGCAGAGCACCCCGAGGGACGTGTTCACCGTGATGGTGCCGGTGGCCTGCGCCTTCCCGCCCACCTTCCACGCCTTGATCGAGATCGTGCCGCGTGCGGTGACGTCGCCGCCCACGGTGCCGGCGTACGTGCCGAGCAGGGACAGGTTGATGGCGGTGTCGAGGGTGACGTTGCCGCCGGAGTGGATGCCGCCGCCCACCGACAGCCCGAGCGGCAGACCCGGGAGGGAGAGGGTCGTCAACGGCACGAGACTCACGTTGCCGAGGGCGGTGACGTCTCCCGTGATGATCGAGACCGCGCTCACCGAGCCGACCGTGACCGTGCTGTTCACGACCGACAGACTCGCGGTGACGGTGCCGCTCGCGTAGACGCTGCCCTGGATGATGCAGCCCGCCCCGATGGTGACGTTGCCGGCCAGGACGTAGACGTTGCCGGAGATCGTGGTCGCGTTGCACGCGAAGTCGCCGGAGCGCACCACCAGGTCACCGCCGGTGAAGTTGCTCAGCAGCGGGGAGAACCCGTTGTTGATGTAGCCGAGGGAGTCGGTCTTCACTGTGCTGCCCGCCCACGGGTAGACAGCATCGACGGCCGTGGTGGCGCCCGACGGCGAGGTGCCGACGGCGTGCACGAGGACGAAGGTGCTGGTGATCGTGGGGCAGGCGGCCGCGCCGAGCGCGGTGCTGCGGGAGGGCTGCACGGTGCTCGTGGTCGAGAACACCGAGTACGAGTACGTGTAGGTGCCCGCGGTGCCCGCGTAGGTGCCGGTGCCGGTCGTGCTGCAGCCGGCCGTGCCGGCGGATGCCGCGGCCAGCATCGCGACCGCCGCGTCGCGGCCCGACTCGGCCGCCGTGAAGGCCTGCAGGCTCGAGGCGCTGCGCTGATTCTGCGTGATCGCGAAGATGCTGACTCCGGCGATCGTGACGGCGACGACGAAACCGACCAGCATCACCACGACGACGGCGACGAGGGAGGCGCCGTCGTCTCCGAGGCGGGCGCGCGGGGCGCGGGCAGAACGAGGGATCACCAGCACGGGTTCACCCCCGCGGAGGCGGGCACGGTCGAGGTGCGCACGGTTTCGGTGCCGGTGAAGGCCACGGGCGCACCCGCGGTCGTGACGCGGAAGCTGTAGCTGACGGCCGTCGAGGTGGCCGTGAAGTACGCGGTGGAGCCGATCTGCGCCGCGCCGGTCTGCCACACCGGCCAGGTGGATGCCGCGGGCAGCACCGCCGAGCCCGCCGTCGCGGTCATGCGCAGCGCACCGGAGCCGTCGACGGTGTACCCCTGGCACACCGCCGCGCCGCCGAGACCGGTCCACACCGAGAGCGTGGAACCGCTGCCGGTGACCCGGAACGCATAGGCGTTGCGCATGGCCTTCTCGATCCCTTCGGTGAACACGGTTCCGCGGGTGGTGGCCTGGCCGACCGTGGTGGCGTTCGCCTGGGCGGTCCAGGTGTTCACCAGAACACCGGCGAGGCCCCCGACCACGAGCAGTGTGAGGGCGGAGTACAGGATGAGTTCGACGAGGGTCATCCCCTCGTCGCCACGCGCCGCCCCGACGCGCATCAGCCGGTGACGTAGACGAGCGCCGTGGAGCTGGTGAGCGTCGACGTACCGCTGGTCGCGGTGACCGAGACGTGCGCGAGAGTCGGACACGTTGCTCCTGTCAGGTTGTCGATCGTTCCCGTGACGGTCAGCGAGCGTCCTCGACCGTCCGAGAACGTCTGCGCCTGCAGCGCCTGGGCGAGGCCCGCACAGGTGGTCTGCTGACGGGCGGAGTCGATCATCTGGCTGACCTCACGGGTGGAGGTCGCCACCGACGACTGGGTGGCGGTCGCCTGCAAGCCCATGACGAGGGCCGGCAGGATCGCGATCGCGACGAGCCCGAGCAGGACGACGGCGACGACCACCTCGACGAGGCTGAAGCCGCCGTCGTCCTGGCTGCGGGTCATGGCGACCTCAGCAGGTCGGTCCGGACTTTTGCGCAGCAGCGCCGGACAACGGTCCACCCGATGTCGCCGTCGCGGTCACGCAGTAGGCGGTGAGGCTCGCACCCGTCGCCGGCACGAGAGCGAGGGTCGCGCCGTCGGGGTTCATCTGCGCGAGCGCCGCGGCCGGGTCGCTTCCGTTGGCGATCGCCGTCGCCACGGTCGTCGCGCCGTTGGCGGCGACAGTCTTGAGCGAGTTGACCTTCGCCGTGTCCTGGATATTCAGGAACACCGGGATCGCGATCGCGACCAGGATGCCGAGGATCGCGACGACCACGATCAGCTCGATGAGGGAGAACCCCTCGTCTTCGCCCTGCTCTCCGGTGCGCCGCCGCTTCGCCGCGGCGACGTAGTGGTTCAGTGTTGCGTGCATTTCTCATTCCCCAATTCGTTTGACGCATGTTCCGCGCACGGTTGATGCCCAAACTCCCCTCATCAACCGTCATTGGCGGATAGGAGATCGATCCGCGGATGCGGATCCCCCACACACATGTTCTGCGCGGGAACGGACTTTTCCCAAGGCCTTGCGGAAGCCTGAAGGTGCCGCTAGATTTGCGCGTTTGCGTATGACACTCGGTCTCATCCGAGGGGATACCGGGAACGACGGAGCCCCGCTCGCCGACAGGCGAGCGGGGCTCCGTGGGTGGGTCGGGGCATCCGCCCCGGACGTCACTTGGTGATCAGCGCGGCGAAGTCGCTCGGGCTCGACGGGATCGAGTTGTTCGAGATGACCGAGCCGTTGATGGCGATCGTCGGGGTGCCGATGCCGGTCGACCCGGGCTGCGTCGGCGTCTTCTTCGTGATGTAGCCCACGTACTGCGTGTAGGTGTTGCCGGCGATGCACGAGGCGGAGTTCGTCGCCCCCGCCTGCTGTGCGTAGGCGGCGATCTCATCGTTGCTCAAGCCCGCGCCCGACGACTCGGACGGCTGGTTCTGGTACATCGTCTGCATGAACGTGTAGAGCTTGTCGTAGTCGTTGATCGCGACGCAGTACATCGCGCTGGCGGCGCGGGTCGAGTACTGCTGGTTGGATGCGGCGGCGCTGGCCGTCACCCGGTCGAGGATCGAGATCGGGTGGATGTTGAGGGTGATCGTGTTCGCGGTCACGAGCGACTGGATCTCCGAGCCGTACGTCGACTCGAAGGACTGGCAGATCGGGCACTGCAGGTCGATCCACGTGTCGAGGGTCTTCGAGCCGGTGCCGACGGAGATCGCGCCCGTGTCGGTGTTGATGTGGGCGGCGGTGGGCAGGGTTCCGGGGCTGCTCTTGTCGGCGTTCATCCACACCACAGCACCGGCCACGGCGCCGATCACGACGACGACAGCCACCGTCACCCAGATCGCGAACCAGTTCGTTTTTCGAGCAATAGCGGCCATCACGTCAGTCGTATCCGTTCTCTTGTGGTCGCAGAGGACTTCTCTGGTGCGGCGACGCGTCCGTCAGGGAATCGGGACCGGGGTGACTCCGAAAGGGGCAAGCCCGGCGGCGCCGCCGTCGGGTGCGGTGAGCACCCACAGACCATAATCATGGACGGCCACGCTGTGTTCCCAGTGTGAGCCGTCTGATCCGTCGATCGTGGTGACCGTCCAGTCGTCGTCCTCGACGTAGGTGGCCTCTCCCCCGGCGACCACCATCGGCTCGATGGCGAGCACGAGACCCGGTTCGACAGCCGGGCCGGCATCGGGCGTGCGGTAGTTGAACAGGCTCGGCGACTCGTGCATCTTGCGTCCGATCCCGTGGCCGACGTACTCGCGCAGGATGCCGTAGCCGTGACCTGCCCCGACGATGTGATCTTCGATCGCGCCGCTCACATCGCGGAGCGTCCGCGCGGACGCGAGTGCCGCGATGCCCGCCCACATGGAGCCCTCGGTCACCCGTGACAGCTCGGTGCGCGATGCCACGAGGTCGGGGCGGGCCTCATCTGGCACGACGATCGTGATCGCCGAGTCGCCGTTCCAGCCCCGGAACTCCGCGCCCGCGTCGATCGAGACGATGTCGCCCGGCTCGAGCACGCGCTCCCCCGGGATGCCGTGCACGACCTGGTCGTTCACAGATATGCAGGTCGTGTGGCGGTAGCCCCGCACGAGCTGGAAATTCGAGCGCGCGCCACTGCCTGTGATGACAGCGGATGCCGCGGCATCCAGTTCTGCCGTCGTCACCCCCGGACGCACGAGCTCCCGCGCCGCCTGCAGCGCCGCCGCCGTGATGAGGCCGGGTTCGACCATCGACCGCAGCTGGGCGGGGGTCTTGTAGATCGAGCGGCGCAGCACGCTCAGCCCTGCGGGGTGAGCCCGCGGGCCACCAGCGCGGTGACGATGCGCTCGGTGATCTCGTCGAGCGTTCCCACGCCGTCGATCGAGACCACGAGGCCCCGCTCGCCGTAGACGTCGAGGATCGGCGCCGTCTCGTTCTCGTAGATCGAGAGCCGATGCGCGATGACCTCGGCGGTATCGTCGGTGCGACCCTGCTCGGCGGCGCGCGTGATGAGCCGATCGATGCTCTCCTGGCGGGGAACGCTCAGCTCGATGACGGCGTCGAGCTGCTCGTCGCGCGACTCGAGGAACGCATCGAGGTCGTTCACCTGACCGAGATTGCGCGGGTAGCCGTCGAGGAGAAACCCGGGCGCCGCGTCATCCTGCGCGAGACGCTCACGCACGACCGCGCTCGTGACCTCGTCGGGAACCAGGTTCCCCGCCTCGATGATCGCCTTGACCTCGACACCGAGCGGCGTCTGGTCGCGGATGGCGGCGCGGAACGTGTCGCCCGTGGAGATCGCCGGCACGCCGAACGCCTCCGCGATGCGCACGCCCTGCGTGCCCTTGCCCGACCCCTGCGGGCCGACGATCAGGAGGCGTGCGGTCATCGCAGGAGCCCTTCGTAGTGACGCTGCTGCAGCTGGGCGTCGATCTGCTTCACCGTCTCCAGCCCCACGCCGACCATGATCAGGATCGAGGTGCCGCCGAACGGGAAGTTCTGATTCGCGCTGACCGTCGCCAGGGCTATGAGGGGGATGAGCGCGACGAGACCCAGATAGATCGAGCCGGGCAGGGTGATGCGCGTGAGCACGTAGTCGAGGTACTCGGCCGTCGGACGCCCGGCACGGATGCCGGGGATGAAGCCGCCGTACTGCTTCATGTTGTCGGCGACGTCCTCCGGGTTGAAGGTGATCGCGACGTAGAAGTACGTGAACCCGACGATGAGCAGGAAGTAGAGCGCCCAGTAGAGCGGGTGGTCGCCCTTCGTCAGATAGTTCTGGATCCACAGCACCCAGTCGGGCGGCGTCGTGCCCGCCGCGCCCTGGTTGAACTGGGCGATGAGCGCGGGGATGTACAGCAGCGACGAGGCGAAGATCACCGGCACGACGCCGGCCATGTTGACCTTGATCGGGATGTAGGTGTTCGTGCCGCCGTACGTGCGGCGACCGACCATGCGCTTGGCGTACTGCACCGGGATGCGACGCTGCGACTGTTCGACGAACACCACCAACCCGATGATGATGATGCCCACGAGCAGCACCAGCAGGAACACCTCGAAGCCGCGGGTCTGCCAGATCGACCACATCGCCGCGGGGAAGGTCGCCGCGATCGAGGTGAAGATCAGCAGGGACATGCCGTTGCCGATGCCCTTCTCGGTGACGAGCTCGGCGAACCACATGATGAGACCCGTGCCGGCGGTCATCGTGAGGATCATGAGCGCCTGCGCCCACCAGGCGTCGTTCGTGAGCAGCTGGTTGCACGCCGCGACGCCGGTCGTTCCGAACAGCTGGCCCGAGCGGGCGACGGTGACGAGCGTCGTGGACTGCAGCAGCGCGAGCGCGATCGTCAGGTAGCGCGTGTACTGCGTCAGACGCGCCTGGCCCGACTGGCCCTCCTTGTAGAGGGTCTCGAAGTGCGGGATGACCACGCGCAGCAGCTGCACGATGATCGTGGCCGTGATGTACGGCATGACACCCAGCGCGAAGATCGACAGCTGCAGCAGCGCGCCACCCGAGAACAGGTTGACGAGCGAGAGCAGACCCTGGGTGCCCGAGGCATCCGCGAGACACGACTGCACGTTCGAGAAGTCGACGAACGGCGAGGGGATGTGCGCACCCAGGCGGTAGACGACGATGATCCCCAGGGTGAACGCGATCTTGCGACGCAGGTCGGGCGTGCGCAGAACGCGCGCGATAGCGCTGAACACGTGGATGTCCTCCAGAACGGGATGCCGGCGCGCGCCGCGCGCACAGAGTCCCAGGTTATCCCACAGCCGCCGCAGAGCAGACGGCGGAGGTTGCGAGGGAATGCGAACAGGGGCCGGAGCATGCTCCGACCCCTGTCTGCGACTTACTTGACGCTGCCGCCCGCGGCGACGATCTTCTGCTCGGCCGAGCCGGAGACCTTGTCGACGGTGACGTTCAGCGCCACCTCGAGGTCACCATCGCCCAGGACCTTGACCTTCTCGTTCTTGCGCACGGCACCCTTGGCGACGAGGTCGCTGATGGTGACATCACCACCCGACGGGTAGAGCTCGGCGAGCTTGGAGAGGTTCACGACCTGGTACTCGACGCGGAACGGGTTCTTGAACCCGCGCAGCTTCGGCGTACGCATGTGCAGAGGCATCTGGCCGCCCTCGAAGCCCTGACGGACCTGGTAGCGGGCCTTCGTGCCCTTGGTGCCACGGCCCGCGGTCTTACCCTTCGAGCCCTCACCGCGACCGACACGGGTCTTCGCGGTGTTGGCGCCGGGGACCGGACGCAGGTGGTGCACCTTCAGGACGCCGGGACGCGAGGTCGCGACATCCTTCTTCTCGGCGGCCTTCGGCGCGGCCTTGGCGGCCGGCTTCTTGGCGGGGGCCTTCTCGGCAGCCGGCTTCGCGGCGGCCTTCTCGGCGGCGGGCTTGTCCGCAGCCTTCGCGGCGGGCTTGCGAGCCGGCGCCTTGGGCGCCTTCTCCTCGGCCTTCTCGTTGGCGTTCTCAGCCATCAGTCGAGCTCCTCAACCTTCACGAGGTGAGCGACGGCACGCACGTAGCCGCGGGTCTGAGCGTCATCGGGGCGAACAACGGAGTCGCCGATGCGCTTGAGACCGAGGCTGCGCAGCGTGTCACGCTGGTTCTGCTTCTCGCTCACCTTGGACTTGATCTGGGTGACCTTCAGACGTGCGGACATCAGGCACCTACCTTCTGTGCGGCCGCAGCCTCGGCCTCGGCACGCACCAGGCGCGCGGGGGCGACCTGGTCGAAGTCGAGACCACGACGGGCGGCGACGTGACGCGGCTCCTCGAGCTGCTTCAGCGCCTCGACGGTCGCGTGCACGATGTTGATCGTGTTCGACGAGCCGAGCGACTTCGACAGCACGTCGTGGATGCCGGCGCACTCGAGCACCGCACGCACCGGACCACCGGCGATAACACCGGTACCGGCGGCGGCGGGACGCAGCAGCACCACACCGGCGGCCGCCTCACCCTGCACCGGGTGCGGGATGGTCGAGCCGACGCGGGGCACGCGGAAGAAGTTGCGCTTGGCCTCTTCGACACCCTTCGAGATGGCGAGCGGGACCTCGCGGGCCTTGCCGTAGCCCACACCCACGACGCCGTTGCCGTCACCGACGACGACGAGCGCGGTGAAGCTGAAGCGGCGTCCGCCCTTGACGACCTTCGACACGCGGTTGATCGTCACGACGCGCTCGAGGAACTGGCTCTCCGAACGGTCGCGCGAGTTGCGGTCGCGGTTGGGGTTGCGCTCGCGACCGCCGCGGCGGGGCTCACGCTCGCGCGCGGCGTCGGCCTGCTCGGGGGCGGCCTGCGCGGTGGCGTCGGTCACTTCGGTCTCCTTGTTGTCACTCACAGGTTCAGCCCCCCTTCACGGGCGCCGTCGGCGATCGCCGCGACGCGACCCGCGTAGCGGTTGCCACCGCGGTCGAACACGGCGTCGGCGACACCGGCGGCCTTGGCGCGCTCGGCGACGAGCTCGCCGACCTTGCGCGCCTTGGCGGTCTTGTCACCCTCGAACGAGCGCAGGTCGACCTCGAGCGTCGAGGCGGATGCCACGGTGTGGCCCTTGCTGTCGTCGACGAGCTGCACGAACACGTGGCGCGCAGACCGGGTGACGACCAGGCGCGGACGCGCCTCGGTGCCCACGACCTTCTTGCGCAGACGCGCGTGACGGCGCGAGCGCGAGGCGGACTTGGAAGTCGTAGCCATGGTTACTTACCAGCCTTTCCGGCCTTGCGCCGAACGACCTCGCCGGCGTAGCGCACACCCTTGCCCTTGTAGGGCTCGGGCTTGCGGATCTTGCGGATGTTGGCGGCCACCTCGCCGACGGCCTGCTTGTCGATGCCACTGACCGTGAGCTTGTTGTTGCCCTCGACGGTGAACGTGATGCCGGCCGGCGGGTCGACGAGGACCGGGTGCGAGAAGCCGAGGGCGAACTCGACCGAGGAGCCCTTCTGGGCCACGCGGTAACCGGTGCCGACGACCTCGAGGCCCTTGGAGTAGCCCTGGGTCACGCCGACGATGTTGTTGTTGATGAGCGTGCGGGTCAGGCCGTGGAGCGACCGCGACTCGCGCTCGTCATCGGGGCGGGTGACGAGAACCTGGTTCTCCTCGACCTTGACCTCGATGGGGCGGGCCACGGCGAGCGTGAGCTCGCCCTTGGGGCCCTTGACCGCGACATCCTGGCCCTCGACGGTCACAGTGACGCCGGCGGGGATGTCGATGGGAAGACGTCCGATACGAGACATGTCAGGTCACCACACGTAGGCGAGGACTTCCCCACCCACGCCCTTCTGCTCAGCCTGGCGGTCCGTGAGGAGGCCCGAGGAGGTGGACAGGATGGCGACGCCGAGTCCGCCGAGCACCTTGGGAAGCTCGGTCGACTTGGCGTACACGCGCAGGCCGGGCTTCGACACGCGCTTGATGCCGGCGATCGACCGCTCGCGGTTCGGGCCGTACTTCAGCGTGAGGGTGAGGGTCTGGCCCACGCGAGCCTCAGCGACGCCCCAGTCCGAGATGTAGCCCTCCTGCTTGAGGATCTCGGCGATGTGCGTCTTGAGCTTCGAGCTCGGCAGCGAGACGGCGTCGTGGTGAGCCGAGTTCGCGTTGCGCAGACGGGTCAGCAGGTCTGCGACCGGGTCTGTCATCGTCATGAGTGTTGTTTCCTTTGTTCACCAGGTTTCGAGGAGCCGTACACGGCACTCGACCTGTGGTGGATGGGTGTTACGCCTGGGCGTCCGCTCCGCGGAACGGGAAGCCGAGGTGACGCAGGAGCGCACGGCCCTCGTCGTCGGTGGATGCGGTGGTGACGATCGTGATGTCGAAACCACGCACGCGGTCGATGCGGTCCTGGTTGATCTCGTGGAAGACCGACTGCTCCTGCAGACCGAACGTGTAGTTGCCGTGACCGTCGAACTGCTTGTCCGAGAGGCCACGGAAGTCGCGGATGCGGGGCAGGGCGAGGTTCACCAGGCGGTCGATGAACTCCCACGCGCGGTCGCCGCGCAGGGTGACGTGGGCACCGATGGCCTGGCCCTCGCGCAGCTTGAACTGCGCGATGGACTTGCGGGCCTTGGTGACGATCGGCTTCTGACCGGTGATCTTGGTGAGGTCGTCGACCGCACCATCGATCACCTTGCTGTCACGAGCCGCCTCACCGACACCGGTGTTGACGACGACCTTCACGAGGCCGGGAATCTGCATGACGTTCGCGTACTGGAACTCTTCCTGCAGCTTCTTCTGGATCTCGTTCTTGTAGATCTGCTTCAGGCGGGGCTGGATCTTGCCAGCCGCCGCGGCAGTAGCGGTGCTCATCAGAGGTCCTTACCTGACTTCTTCGCGTAGCGGACGCGCACGGTGCGCTTCACGCCGTCCTTGACCTTCTCCTCCACGCGGTGGCCCACGCGGGTCGGCTTCTTGGTCGAGGGGTCGACCAGCGCGACGTTGGAGATGTGGATGGGGGCTTCGACGGTCTCGATGCCACCCGTCTTGGTGCCGCGGTCGGTCTGGCCGACGCGGGTGTGCTTGGTGACGTAGTTCACGCCTTCGACGATGACGCGGTTCTGCTCGACGAGGACCTCGAGGACCTTGCCCTGCTTGCCGCGGTCTCCGCCGCGCTCGGGCTTAGCGCCCGAGATGACCTGAACCAGGTCGCCCTTCTTGATGTTCGCCATGATCAGATGACCTCCGGGGCGAGCGAGACGATCTTCATGAACTTCTTGTCACGAAGCTCACGACCGACCGGGCCGAAGATGCGGGTGCCGCGGGGCTCCCCGTCGTTCTTCAGGATCACGGCGGCGTTCTCGTCGAACTTGATGTACGAACCGTCGGGACGACGGGTCTGCTTGACGGTGCGGACGACGACGGCCTTGACCACGTCGCCCTTCTTGACGTTTCCACCGGGGATCGCGTCCTTGACCGTGGCGACGATCACGTCGCCCAGGCCCGCGTAACGCCGGTTGGAGCCGCCCAGCACACGAATCGTCAGCAGCTCCTTGGCGCCGGTGTTGTCGGCGACCTTGAGGCGGGACTCGTTCTGAATCACTTCTTACTCCTTGGGTTCCAAGCAGCCGCGAGGGCTTACTTGGCCTTCTCGAGGATCTCGACCAGGCGCCAGCGCTTGGTGGCGCTGAGCGGACGGGTCTCGTTGATGAGGACCAGGTCGCCGATGCCGGCGGAGTTCGCCTCGTCGTGCGCCTTGACCTTCGAGGTGCGGCGGATGACCTTGCCGTAGAGCGGGTGCTTCACGCGGTCCTCGACCTCGACGACGATCGTCTTGTCCATCTTGTCGCTGACGACGTAACCGCGGCGGGCCTTGCGGTAACCGCGCGCGCCCTCCTCGCGGACATCGTGGGCGCCGTGCTCGACGACCTCGGTCGCCTCAGCGGTCTTCTTCGTGGTGGCCATCACTCAGCCTCTCCTTCGGCGGGAGCCGGGGCATCCTCGGTCTTCTTCGCCTTGCTCTTGCTGGCCTTCTTCGCCGGAGCCGCGGCCACCGGGGTGGCACGGATACCGAGCTCGCGCTCGCGGATCACGGTGTAGATGCGGGCGATGTCGCGCTTCACGGCGCGGATGCGGCCGTGGCTCTCGAGCTGGCCGGTGGCCGACTGGAAGCGCAAGTTGAACAGCTCCTCCTTGGCCTTGCGGAGCTCCTCAACGAGGCGCTCGTTCTCGAACGTGTCGAGCTCGCTCGGGGCGAGCTGCTTGGTGCCGACAGCCATTACGCGTCGCCCTCCTCGCGCTTGATGATTCGTGCCTTGAGAGGCAGCTTGTGGATGGCCCGCTGGAGGGCCTCGCGAGCGAGCTGCTCGTTGACGCCGGCGACCTCGAAGAGGACACGGCCCGGCTTGACGTTGGCGACCCACCACTCCGGCGAACCCTTACCGGAACCCATGCGGGTTTCGGCCGGCTTCTTGGTGAGCGGACGGTCGGGGTAGATGTTGATCCACACCTTGCCGCCACGCTTGATGTGACGGGTCATCGCGATACGAGCGGACTCGATCTGACGGTTGGTCACGTAGGCGGGGGTCAGAGCCTGGATGCCGAACTCACCGAACGACACCTTCGTGCCGCCGGTCGCCTGGCCATCGCGCCCCGGGTGGTGCTGCTTGCGGTACTTGACCTTGCGGGGGATGAGCATTATGCCGACGCTCCTTCTGCCACGGGGGCCTCGTTGCGGGGACCGCGACGACGGTCGCCGCCGCGGTCATCGCGACCACGGGGGGACTTCGGCGCGTTCGCCTGCTCGCGAGCGAGTTCCTTGTTGGTGAGATCGCCCTTGTAGATCCAGACCTTCACACCGATGCGGCCGAACGTGGTCTTGGCCTCGTAGAAGCCGTAGTCGATGTTCGCGCGCAGCGTGTGCAGCGGCACACGACCCTCGCGGTAGAACTCCGACCGGCTCATCTCCGCGCCGCCGAGGCGGCCCGAGACCTGGATCCGGATGCCCTTGGCGCCGGCGCGCTGGGCGCCCTGCAGACCCTTGCGCATCGCGCGACGGAACGCCACACGAGCCGAGAGCTGCTCGGCGATGCCCTGAGCGACGAGCTGGGCGTCGGCCTCGGGGTTCTTGACCTCGAGGATGTTGAGCTGGATCTGCTTGCCGGTGAGCTTCTCGAGGTCGGCACGGATGCGCTCGGCCTCGGCGCCGCGGCGACCGATCACGATGCCCGGGCGGGCGGTGTGGATGTCGACGCGCACGCGGTCACGGGTGCGCTCGATCTCGATGTTGCTCACACCGGCACGGTCGAGGCTCGTGAGGAGCAGCTTGCGGATCTTGATGTCCTCGGCCACGTAGTCGGCGTAACGCTGACCCGGCTTCGTCGAGTCGGAGAACCACCGCGACACGTGGTCGGTGGTGATGCCGAGGCGGAAGCCGTACGGGTTGACCTTCTGTCCCATTACTTGCTCGCCTTCTTCGCAGCGGCCGAGGTCTCGGCGACCTCGGGGGTCGAGAGCACGACCGTGATGTGGCTCGTGCGCTTCTTGATCTGGAAGGCACGGCCCTGCGCGCGGGCCTGGAAACGCTTGAGCGTCGTGCCCTCGTCGACGTACGCGTTCTTCACGTACAGGTCCTGCTCGTCCAGGTACTCGTTGAGCTGGTCGGCCTTCACGCGAGCGTTCGCGACAGCCGAGGCGACGAGCTTGTAGATCGGCTCGGACGCACTCTGCGGCGCGAACTTCAGGATGGCGAGGGCCTCACCGGCCTGCTTGCCCTTGATAAGCGCGACGACACGACGAGCCTTCTGAGGGGTCACGCGGATGTGCTTCACGCGTGCGATGGATTCCACCATGTTCTCTCCTCCTCTTTCTCTCTCCAGGAGCGCCCCCGCGTCAGCGGCGGCGACCCTTCTTGTCGTCCTTCTCGTGGCCGCGGAAGGTGCGGGTGGGCGCGAACTCGCCCAGCTTGTG
>NZ_MKSL01000048.1:0-3950 GCF_001897265.1 Microbacterium sp. 71-23 | reverse complement strand
CCGGACATCGACGGAGCCTTCCTCGCGTCGGGCGGGCCCGCACGCGTCGCCGCCGCGCTGGCGGCAGGCAGCCTGCCCGAGCTCGACGGCGCCGACGATCTGCGGATTGGCGCACCGATCGCGCGGCCGTCCGCGGTCTACTGCATCGGGATGAACTATGCCGCGCACGCCGCCGAGTCCGGGGCCACGCCGCCCGAGCACGTCGTGCTGTTCATGAAGGCGCCGAACACCGTTGTCGGCCCCGACGACGACATCGTCATCCCGGCCGGGAGCGCGAAGACGGACTGGGAGGTCGAGCTCGCCGTCGTCATCGGCTCCCCCGTCCACGCGCTGGCCTCCCCCGCGGACGCCAGGGCGCACGTCGCCGGCTACGCGGTGGCGAACGACCTGTCCGAGCGCGCCTGGCAGCTGGAGATCTCCGGCGGCCAGTGGGGGAAGGGCAAGTCCGCGCCGGGGTTCTGCCCCCTCGGACCGTGGCTGGTCACCCCCGACGAGGTCGACGCGGACGACGTCGCGCTGCGCAGCCGGGTCAACGGCGAGCCGCGACAGGACTCGCGCACCTCGGATCTCATCTTCGGCATCGACGAGATCGTCTGGGAGCTGAGCCAGCGGCTCACGCTCGAGCCGGGCGACCTGATCCTCACCGGCACCCCGGAGGGTGTCGCCCTGTCCGGACGCTTCCCCTACCTCTCCCCCGGCGACGTCGTGGAGATCGAGATCGACGGCCTCGGCACGCAGCGGCAGCGCTGCGTCGCCGCCTGAACGAAGGACGGCAGACATGACACAGCCTCTGCAGGGCCTCATCGCGATCGTCACCGGCGGTGCATCGGGCATCGGCGCCGCCATCGCACGCCGCCTTCGTGAGGACGGCGCGCGCGTCGCCGTGTTCGACCTCGATCCGGAGGCCGCGACCGACGCGGATCTCGCCGTCCGCGTCGACGTCGCCGAAGACGCCTCCGTCGTCGCCGGGATCGAGCACGTCGTCGCGGAACTCGGCGGCATCGACATCCTCGTCAACAACGCGGGCATCGGCGCGCAGGGGGACGTCACCGCGAACGACGACGACGAGTGGCATCGGGTGTGGGATGTGAACGTCGTCGGCATCGCCCGCGTGACCCGCGCCGCGCTCCCCCACCTGCGCGCCTCCTCCGCCGCCGCGATCTGCAACACGTCGTCGATCGTCGCGACCGCCGGTCTCCCGCAGCGCGTGCTGTACAGCGCCTCGAAGGGCGCCGTGCTGTCGATGACGCTCGCCATGGCCGCCGACCACCTGCGCGAAGGCATCCGGGTCAACGCCGTCAACCCGGGCACCGCCGATACGCCCTGGGTCAGCCGGCTCCTCTCGGCAGCGGACGACCCTGCTGCGGAGCGCGCGGCCCTCGCCGCACGCCAGCCGCACGGCCGCCTGGTCTCGCCGGACGAGGTCGCGGACGCGGTGGCCTACCTCGTCAGCCCGCGCGCGGGGTCCACGACAGGCGTCACCCTCGCCGTCGACGGCGGGATGCAGGGGCTTCGCCTGCGCCCGCAGGGCTAGATTCCAGAGAGACGCCGGTGTCATGAAGGGGGATCGCATGGACGCGCTCCGCAGCTCGGAATGGTACGCCGGCGACGACAGGAATGCGTACATCCATCGGGCCTGGATGCGCAGGGGCGTGCCCTCGAGCGCGTTCGAGGGGCGTCCTCAGATCGCGATCGCGAACACGGGGTCCGACCTCGTGCCGTGCAACAGCCACCTCGCCGAAGTGGCCCAATCCGTCAAGAACGGCGTCTACGAGGCCGGCGGCATCCCGCTCGAGCTCCCCATCACGGCGCCCGGCGAGACCCAGGTGCGCCCGACCGCGATGCTCTGGCGGAACCTCGCGGCCATGTCGGCGGAGGAGATGTTCCGCGCGAACCCGATCGACGGCGTGGTGCTCCTGGGCGGCTGCGACAAGACCATCCCCGCGCTGCTGATGGCCGCGGCATCCGTCGACCTGCCGGCGGTCGTGCTGCCGGGCGGGCCGATGCTCACCGGGCACTTCCGCAACGAGGCCCTCGGCTGCGGCACCGACGTCTGGCGGCTGTCGGAGGAGGTGCGGGCGGGCACGCTGAGCGAGGCCGACTTCCTCCGGAGCGAGTCGTCGATGATCCGCTCGAAGGGACATTGCAACACCATGGGCACCGCATCCACGATGGCGCTCGTCTCGGAGGCGCTGGGCGTGATCGTGCCCGGCGTCGCCGGCACCCCCGCTCCGGATGCGCGGCTGCTCGAGGCCGCCCACCACACCGGGCGGCTCGCCGTGGACCTCGTCGCGCAGGACCGGCGGCCGTCGACCTTCCTGACGAAGGCCAATTTCCACAATGCGATCGTGGCGCTGGCGGCGATCGGCGGTTCGACGAACGCCGTCGTGCATCTCCTCGCGATCGCGGGACGCCTCGGCATCGAGCTGACGATCGACGACTTCGACCGCATCGGCGCCGAAGTGCCGCTGCTCGTCAACCTCCAGCCGGCCGGCCACTACCTGATGGACGACCTGTACCGCGCCGGCGGATTCCTGGCGGTCCTGCGCGAGGTGCGGGACCTGCTGGATCCCACGGCGCTCACGATCACCGGACGCCCGCTCGTCGACCACCTCGACGAGGCGCGGATCTGGGACCCGGACGTCATCACTCCGCGCGATGCGCCCCTGCAGCCGAGCGCGGGGATCAGCGTGCTGCGCGGCACTCTCGCCCCGGGAGGCGCGATCATCAAGCCGGCCGCCGCGTCGCCGCACCTCCTGAAGCACCGCGGGCGCGCGGTCGTGTTCGACAGCGTGGAGGACCTCAGGGAGCGCCTGGACGATCCCGAGCTGGACATCGACGAGGACAGCGTGATGGTGCTGCGCGGATGCGGGCCGCAGGGCTATCCCGGCATGCCGGAGGTGTCGAACATGCCGTTGCCGCGCAAGCTGCTGGAGCGCGGCATCCGTGACATCGTCCGCATCTGCGACGGGCGCATGTCGGGGACGGCGTACGGCACCGTTGTGCTGCACGTGACGCCCGAGTCCGCCGCGGGTGGACCGCTGTCCCTCGTCCGGACCGGCGACTGGATCACCCTCGACGTGCGGGCCCGGCGCCTCGACCTCGAGGTGCCTCCCGAGGAGCTCGCCGCACGGGTGCCGAACGAGGCGACCGTCGCCGGGTACGCACGCCCACGGCGGGGGTGGGAGCGCCTGTACGTCGATCACGTGCTCCAGGCCGACCGCGGCGCCGACCTCGACTTCCTCGTGGGCGGCTCGGGCTCGCAGGTCGCGCGCGAGTCGCACTGACCGCCGGTCCGCTATCCGCCGTGCGTCGCGGTGGCGGCCTCGCCGCGCAGCACGGTGTTCGGGATGTGCCGTGAGAAGAACAGCGAGAGGGCCGCGATCAGCGCGAGCGCGAACAGGGCTGTGGTGAGCGACCCGATCTGCGCGTGCGTGTAGAGCGACTGGAGGGTCGCGCCGTCCGCCGCGGACAGGCCCGCCTGCTCCGCGATGCGGGGCACGCTGGCGGTCGGGATGATCGCGATGCCGCCCTGGGTCTGGTCGTGCACCGCGGTCTTCACCTGATCCGGCAGGTCGCTCGCGGCGACTGCGGCGGAGAAGGACGAGCCCAGGCTCGCGATGAGGATCGACCCCACGAGCGCCGTGCCGAGGGACGAGCCCAGATTCTGGAACACCCCCTGCACGCCGCCGACCTCGCTGGAGCGGTCCTCCGACACCGACGACATGTTCACGTTGCCCAGCTGGGAGGCCAGGAGGCCGAGCGCCGCGCCGCCGCAGAACATCCCGATCGCGAACGGCACCGTCCGCAGGTCGGTCGAGACGGAGGCGAGCAGCGTCAGCACGCTGGCGACGAGGACGAGCTGCCCGACCCGAACGATCCGCCGCGGCGACCAGTACTTCGTCAGCACGGTGCCGATCGCGGAGAACAGGATGAGGGCGATCGACAGC
>NZ_MKSL01000047.1:0-37237 GCF_001897265.1 Microbacterium sp. 71-23 | reverse complement strand
CCGATCGTTCCGATGTTCACGTGCGGCTTGGTCCGCTCGAACTTGGCCTTAGCCACTGGGTCCTCCTCAGGACGGTCGTGTAGATGCCCCGGTCGCTGGATTGCGACCGGTTCGCTACGGGGATGGTTCTCAGTGTAGTAGAGAGGTTTTTGGTTGGTTCATGTGAAGTTGTGGGATCCGGAAGGGATGCCGCGGGCACCGCAGCGCCCGCGACATCCGGGCGATCACTCGCCCTTGTTCTTCTGGATGATCTCGTCCGCGACGGCGCGCGGGACCTCGGCGTAGCTGTCGAACACCATCGAGTAGACGGCGCGACCCGAGGTCTTCGAGCGCAGGTCGCCGATGTAGCCGAACATCTCGGACAGCGGCACCTGGGCACGCACGACCTTGACGCCCGAGGCATCCTCCATCGACTGGATCTGTCCGCGGCGGGAGTTCAGGTCGCCGATGACGTCACCCATGTACTCCTCGGGGGTACGCACCTCGACGGCCATGACCGGCTCGAGAAGAACCGGGTTGGCCTTGCGGGCGGCCTCCTTGAAGCCCATCGAGCCGGCGATCTTGAACGCCATCTCCGACGAGTCGACGTCGTGCGCCGCACCGTCGGTGAGGGTCGCCTTGACACCGACCATCGGGTAGCCGGCGAGCACGCCGACGTTCATGGCGTCCTGGAAACCGGCGTCGACCGACGGGATGTACTCGCGCGGGATGCGTCCACCGGTGACGGCGTTGACGAACTCGTACGTCTGCTCGGCCGTGACCTCGAGAGGCTCCAGCTTGAACTGGATCTTCGCGAACTGGCCCGAGCCACCCGTCTGCTTCTTGTGGGTGTAGTCGTGACGCTCAACCTCCTTGCGGATGGTCTCGCGGTAGGCGACCTGCGGCTTGCCGACGTTGGCCTCGACCTTGAACTCGCGCTTCATGCGGTCGACCAGGATGTCGAGGTGCAGCTCGCCCATGCCCTTGATGACGGTCTGGCCGGTCTCCGAGTTCTGCTCGACGCGGAACGTCGGGTCCTCTTCGGCGAGCTTCTGGATCGCAAGACCCAGCTTCTCCTGGTCGGCCTTGGTCTTCGGCTCGATGGCCACCTCGAGCACCGGGTCGGGGAAGGTCATCGACTCGAGCACGACCTGCTGGCTCGGGTCGCTCAGGGTGTCACCGGTGGTGGTGTCCTTGAGGCCGATGACCGCGTAGATGTGACCGGCGGTGACCGAGTCGACCGGGTTCTCCTTGTTGGCGTGCATCTGGAAGATCTTCCCGATGCGCTCCTTCTTGCCCTTGGTCGAGTTGATGACCTGGGCGCCGGAGTCGAGTCCGCCCGAGTAGACGCGGATGTAGGTGAGTCGACCGAAGAAGGGGTGCGTCATGATCTTGAACGCAAGAGCGGCGAAGGGCTCCGTGGCGTCGGCGTGACGCAGGATCACCTTCTCCTCGTCCTTCGGGTCGTGAGCCTCGACGGCCGGCATGTCGAGCGGCGACGGGAGGTAGTCCACGACCGCGTCGAGCATCGGCTGCACGCCGCGGTTCTTGAACGCCGAGCCGCAGAGCACCGGGTAGAGCTCGCTGGCGATCGTGAGCTTGCGGATGGCGCCCTTGATCTCGTCGACCGTGAGCTCCTCACCGCCGAAGTACTTCTCGAGGAGGGCCTCGTCGCTCTCGGCGACGGTCTCGAGCAGCTTCTCGCGGTACTCGGCGGCCTTGTCGGCGAGGTCGGCGGGGATCTCCTGCACCTCGTACTTGGCGCCCATGGTCACGTCACCCTTGGCGTCGCCCGGCCACACCAGGGCGCGCATCTCGACGAGGTCGATGACACCGAGGAAGTCGGACTCGGCACCGATCGGAAGCTGCAGCACGAGCGGCTTCGCGCCCAGGCGCTTCACGATGGTCTCGACGGTGAAGTAGAAGTCCGCGCCGAGCTTGTCCATCTTGTTGACGAAGCAGATGCGGGGGACGTCGTACTTGTCGGCCTGGCGCCACACGGTCTCGGACTGGGGCTCCACGCCCTCCTTGCCGTCGAAGACGGCGACGGCGCCGTCGAGCACGCGAAGGTTGCGCTCGACCTCGACCGTGAAGTCCACGTGACCGGGGGTGTCGATGATGTTGAGCTGGATGCCGTTCCAGAAGCACGTGGTCGCGGCCGACGTGATCGTGATGCCGCGCTCCTGCTCCTGGGCCATCCAGTCCATCGTCGCCGCACCGTCGTGCACTTCGCCGATCTTGTGGGTGATGCCCGTGTAGAAGAGGATGCGCTCGGTCGTCGTCGTCTTTCCGGCATCGATGTGCGCCATGATGCCGAAGTTGCGGACCTTCGTGAGGTCGGTGAGCACTTCTTGTGCCACGGGTTCTTCCTTACGTAGAGGGAGGGATGTCGCGGGGGTGCCGGCTCCGGGGCACGAGGCTCCGGAGCCGGCAGGGGGCTGTTACCAGCGGTAGTGCGCGAAGGCGCGGTTCGACTCGGCCATCTTGTGGGTGTCCTCACGGCGCTTGACCGCGGCACCGAGACCGTTCGACGCGTCGAGGATCTCGTTCTGCAGACGCTCGGTCATCGTCTTCTCACGACGACCCTTCGCGTAGCTCACGAGCCAGCGCAGCGCGAGGGTGTTGGCGCGGTGCGCCTTGACCTCGACGGGAACCTGGTAGGTCGAGCCGCCGACGCGGCGGCTCTTGACCTCGAGGGTGGGGCGCACGTTGTCGAGCGCCTTCTTGAGCGTGGTGACCGCGTCCTGGCCGTTCTTCGACTCGACGCCGGCGAGGGCGCCGTAGACGATCGACTCGGCGAGGGACTTCTTGCCGTCGACAAGGATCTTGTTGACGAGCTGGGTGACGATCGGAGCGCCGTAGACCGGGTCGTTGACGACGGGGCGGCGAGGGGCGGGACCCTTACGAGGCATCTAACTCAACCCTTCTTCGCGCCGTAGCGGCTACGGGCCTGCTTGCGGTTCTTCACGGCCTGCGTGTCGAGCGCGCCGCGGACGATCTTGTAGCGGACACCGGGAAGGTCCTTCACACGGCCGCCGCGCACGAGCACGAGCGAGTGCTCCTGCAGGTTGTGGCCCTCACCGGGGATGTAGGCGGTGACCTCGACGCCGTTGCGGAGCTTCACACGGGCGACCTTGCGCATCGCCGAGTTCGGCTTCTTCGGGGTCGTCGTGTACACGCGGGTGCAGACGCCCGCCTGCTGCGGGTTCGACTTCAGTGCGGGAGCCTTGGTCTTGGAGACCTTCGGCGACCGGCCCTTGCGAACCAACTGCTGAATGGTTGGCACGTTCTCTCCTTGTTTGTGCTGCACGGTGACAGCGTTCGTGTCTCCCCCGGCTCGTCACGGTTCTTTGCGTTCCGTGTCGCTCCGGGCTCACGTGGATCCATCGGCGGCGCAGAATGACTGGACCGCGTTCTGTGATGGATATGCCGTGGGGGTGACCTGTTCGCAGGCCCTTCCCTGAGATGTGTGGGCGATGAACGCCTGCGTTGCACCGGGGCACAGCACAGGGCGCGCATGGGCGCACACCCGATCAATGATACGCGGGATTTTCGGGGTCGGTCAAACGCGCGGGATCACCGGAACACGAGCAGCAGCACGGCCACCGTCACCCCGAGCACCGCGAGGCCCGCGGCGGCGATGATCAGCACGGCGAGGCGCCTGCGTGCGGCACGACGACGAGCCGCGATGACGGATGCCCCGTCCACCCGATGCTGCGCGGGGCGCACCGGCGCGGGGGCCCGCTCGGCGAACACCGCGGCGGGCGGACGCGGGCGATAGATCGGCGGATCCGCGGCCGGCGCGCGACCCTCACGTGCGGGGAACAGCGCGTCGGGAGCGCCGGGCACGGGCGGGGCGGCTCGCCGCGAGACCCGAGGTGCCGTGGCATCGTCGGGCAGCCGACGGGCCGAGACCGCGGTCGCCTCCTCGGATGCGTGCGCGACCGGCGGCTGGACTCCGGCGACGGATGCCGCGGTCCGCCTCGCACTCGCCTCGGTGCGGTCGCCGGCAGGGTCGGCCCGCCGAGCGCTGAGCTCGGTGCGATCGTCGACAGGGTCGGCCCGCCGAGCACTCACCTGGGTGCGATCGTCGGCCGGATCGACCCGCCGAGCGCTGAGCTCGGTGCGATCGTCGAGCGGATCGCTCACCCCTCGACCCGGTTCAGCCGCACCTCGACGTCGCCGAGGAAGAACCGGTCACCTGCCTCCGCCTCGACCCCCGGCTCGATCTCGACGTCGGTGCCCATGACGGTGGAGAACAGCACGCCGTTCGTCGAGTGCAGATCGGTGATGTACCACCGGTCGCCCAGCAGGCGCAGAAGCGCATGGGTCTTGGACACCGTCCGGGTGTCATCGCTGAGCGGCACGAGCTGCGCACCGGGATGCGCGGGATCGGCGGCGGGGCGGCGCCCCACGATGACGACGTCGGCGGTCAGTTCCACGCTCGCGTTCCGGGCGGTGGCAAGCGACCAGCGCACCTTCCTCCGCCGGGCGATCACCGTCGCGTCGGCCCCGTCCTCGAGGTCGTCCTCGGCATGCCACTGCGCCGAGACCGCGCCGGCCGCCGAACGCGGCACCCCGGCGACGGGCGCTCCGGCCACCGCCGAGACCTCGCCCGTGATCTCAGGGAACACCGGGTCGACGATCGGGGGCTGCCACGCCCCCCGCGCCGGCGAACGGGTGAGAGACGGGGCATCCGTCGTGTCGGAGAGGCCGCCGGTCGCCTCGGGGGCGCGCCACGGCACGGGACTCGCGGGATCGTCGACGGCGGCGGAGGCCCGGCGCGCACCCGAGGCCGCATCGGAGAGATCGACCGTCTCGTTGTCGGCGACGGGCTCGTCGGAACGCATCGGCGGGACCAGTGCGTCGCCACGATCGGCGGGCGGGACCGACGACACCGGAGCCGAGGGCACCGAGCGGAACGAGATGCCCGCGCTCAGCTCGTCGATCTCGTCACGGCCGTCCCCGAAGACGGGGCGGGCAGGGAAACCGTTCGCATCCACCGGCACCTCAGCCGGCGGTGTCGGTGCCGCTGACGCGGGGGCCGGGGACTCCGGGGTGGGTCGGTCGAACCGCTCGCTGTCCTCCTCCGGCCACAGGTCCGCGAAGATCGACGAGCCCGGCGCGGGGGACGGCGCGGCGGGCGCCTGCCACGGGGTCTCGGCGACCGCAGGGGCGGAGGACGCGGGCGCCGCAGGCGGCGTCGTCGGCGGAGTCCACGCGGCAGGCGCCGCCGCGGCGGCGGCCGGCGTCGGCGCGGAAGCGGCAGTCGCGGCCGCGGGGGGAAGCGGCGCGGCAGGCGCCGCACCGGTCGATGCGGGACGGGCGGCATCGTCGGCGACCGCGAGGTCTGCCGGAGACGGCAGCGGCGCGGCGGACGACGCGGGCGCCGCGGCATCCATCGGCGACGACACGCGTGCAGGCGCCCGCAGCGATGAGCGGACGGGACCGGCGACCGGACCCGCTATCCATCGAGCGGAGCCGAATCCGACGACGGTCGCCCACACCGGAAAGAGCAGCGCCGCGAGCACGGTCAACCCGCTGCCGAGCCCGAAACCCTGGTTGACGCGGTGCGCCGCGACGACCACGACGACCCAGAGGAAGAGCCAGCCGAACACCGGCACGAGCCCCAGCAGCACCAGCCACGGCGAGAGCCCGCCGAGCTGCAGGAGGCTCGCGATGTTGAACACCGGCACCCACGCGCGCCAGCTCTCGAAGCCCGCCTTGCGGAACACGGCGGACAGCGACAACGCGACCCAGACGTACAGGGCCGCAACGATCACGAGGTACAGCACCAGCACGATGGCCAGAGTGGACGAGTTCGACATGTCCTAGCGCGCGGGACGGCGAGTCCGGCGCGTCCCCCTTCCGGTCGATCCTGCACGGGCGCCCGATCGGGTGGACGAGCGCGTGAACCTCGGCGCGGCGAACCGCACGAATGATCTCAACGATAGAGCCGTGGCGAGTTTTCGCCAGAACCCCTGGCCACCGGCGAAGCCGCGGCGCTCCACGTCGACGATGCGCCAGAACGCGTCCGCCTCCTCGGCGCTGGGCGGACGGGGCGAGAACACCGCCTCATCGGCGCCGTCGGCGAGCACCGTCCCGCTCGGTGTGCCGTAGAGCGCGGCGAGCTCGCGCCGCGTGCGGCTCGCCGGCCGCGCACGACCCGCGTCGATCGCGGCATCCACGTACTCATCCCAGCCCCCCGCCACCTTCTGCGCCGGATCCGCCTGCAGCCGGCGCGAGCGCCGCCGGAAGAACCTCGCCCCGGCCACGAGGAGGAACGGCCCCCCGAGCACAAGCAGCACGAGCAGCACGAGGCCGCCGATCTTCAGCGTCGCCCACAGCCAGGCGAGGTCCCAGCCGGAGTCACCCGCCGACGAAGCCTGCCGATCGGAGTCCTGCTGCACCGGGTTCGGCGGTGCGACCTCGTCGACCGAGTCGGGACGCACCTCGGTGACGTTCTCGGGGTCGCGCTGTCGCGTCACCTCGAGGCTCGGCGACTGGGCGTGCTGCGGGGTGGCATCCACCGCGATCCACTGCCCCTGGTCGTCGCGCACCTCCGTCCAGGCGCTCAGGTCGTCGGCACGGCAGGCTCCGTCCACGCACACGGGCACCGTCGCGTCCGCCGAGCTGAGACGGGCGCCGAGAACCACGCGGGCCGGGAAGCCGAGCTTGTTCGCGATGAGGGCGACCGCGACGGCGAACTGCTCGTCGTCGCCGACGGCTGCGACGTAGTTGTCGGTCGCCGCCGCCTGCGGGTCGGCCTCGCGTTGGAGCAGCTTCGCGAAGAGCTGGTCGACGCGCGCGAGCGAGTGACCGGCCGCACTGGGCTGGAAGGTGTAGTCCGCGAGCCCCGCCATCCACACCGGGGTCTCCCCCGTCGACACCGACAGGGCATGGCTGAGATAGCCGCGCGCCCTCAGCAGGGCGACCAGCCCCGACAGCGCCTCGCCCCCCGTGCCGGTCTGGTGGACCTCGACCCACTTCGTGAGGTTGTCGGGCAGGGTCACCGAGGTGGCCGCGCCTCCCGGAGCCCGCACGGTCGCGAGATCGGGGGTGATCGGGTCGACCCCTGTCACGCGATAGACGTCACCCGCGCCGAGGCCGTTCGGCACGGTGTCGACGCCCGCCTGCGCATCGGCGTTGTAGTAGAAGCCGTCGCTGAGGGCCGCGGCACGCGACCCCTGAAAGTCGACCGACGAGACCTGGCCGAGGGTCGGCAGCCAGATGCCGCTGAGGCCGCCGATCGTCACGGTTGCGTCGATCGCGGTGCCCGCACCCGCATCGAGGCTCGACGGCACGCGCACGAAGCGCCCGTCACCGGAGGAACCGGCACGGTAGATCTCGCCGTCGTACACGTCGAGGGTCGCAAGCCGCACTCGAGCGGGCGCGGTGCCCGTCGTCGTCACCTGGAAGAGCACCAGGTCGGCCTGGGTGTCGCTGAACAGCGACCGATAGGTGGAGAGCGGGCTCGGTTCGGCCGCGAGGTCGATCGTCGGCCCGACCGCGCTGCGGAGCACCTCGCGGTCGAGGCCGCGGGCGGCGAACGGTACGACCGCCGCCGTGACCACGACAGCCACGACCACCATTCCGGCGGCGAGGGCGAGCCGGCCACCCGAGAACCCCGTGCGCAGTCGCCGGGCGCGGATGCCGCTGGCCCCGGCCGCGGCCGCGAGCAGGCGCAGCCGCTGATCCCGCTCCCGCCATGCGAGCCAGAGAAGGGCGGCGACCACGGTCGCCACCCCCACGAAGGTCTCGATCGGGGCGGGGACGGACACCGGGCCGAGCACGAGCGGATCGCTCGTCACGGAGCGGCCGAAGAGCAGACCGAACACGGGCATCGCGACGGCCGCCGGCACCGCGAGCACCGCACGGCGGTCGGCCCGCCAGGCCGCCAGCAGCGCCAGGGTCGTCGCGACCAGGAAGGTCACGAACACGGGGACGAGCAGGTTGCGGTAGTCGCCGACGGGAAGGTCGACCGTGAGCAGGTCCTTCCACGCGAGCGCGACTCCGCGCGCGAGCTCGACGAACCCGCCGCCGAGCTGATCGAGCGCGCTCAGGCGCCCCGGCATCGTCACGGGCACGCCCAGCACGGCGACGGCACCGAGAAGCGCGAGCACCACCACCCACCACGGCAGTCGTCGCCGCGTCACCGCAGCGGCGATCACCGCACCCACGACCGCCGCGACCGCGACGACGACGAGCAGCCACGCGGTGCGGTAGATCGGCCAGGTCGCGACCGTTCCGAGCACGACCATCGTCAGCACATACGATGCCCCGGCCACCACCCGCGGCCAGGGCGACGCGGTGCGACCGCGTGCCGCGCTCACGACGTCGCCCCCCGCAGCAGCAGACCTGCGAGGTCGTCGACGGTGCCGACGGTGAGCACCGTGAGAGAGCCGAGCACCTGCAGGCGCGGATGCGCGCGCTCATCGCAGATGACGGCGAACACCGCGGTGTCCGCCGGGAACGCGAGCGCGATCTGCCGCACCCGACTGAGGGTCAGCGTGGACCCCAGCACGAGGAACGCGACCGAGAGCCGCTCGTTCGCCTCGACGGCGGCCCGGCACACCTGGTCGACCGGAACCGTGTTCTCCAGCCTTTCGACGCCGCTGAAACCGTCGAGGAGCGGCCGCGCCGCGATCGTCGGCAGGTGCTGCACCGCGCGCAGCCGACCTCGCACCACCCGGGGGATCGCGGACCCGGCCAGGATGTCGAGCTCGCGCGCGTCGCGAACGGCACGGAGCCCGAGCGACGCCGCGCAGGAGACGGCGAGTTCGAACTCGTCGGCGTCGGCGTACTCTGTCGCCGCGACCGCGAGCACGACAGCCATGCGCGAGCGACGCGACTCCTCGTACTGGCGCACCATCAGCCGCCCCGTCTTCGCGGTCGACTTCCAATGCACCTGTCGGCGAGAGTCGCCCGGTGTGTACTCGCGGATGGCGTGGAACGACATGTCCGCATCGACGAGCCGGCGGGTCGCGGCACCCTCGAGGTCGCGGATGAGGCCCGCACTCGTCGACGGGAGCGTGGCCGTACGCGGGTGCACGAACAGCTCGTGGACGTCCTCGAACGCACGCTCGCGGCGCAGCATCCCGATCGGATCGCCCCGTACGGTCGTCACCGGGCCCACCGTCACAATGCCGCGACGCAGCGACGGGATCTCCACCGGCTGAACCACCTGCTGGGCGGGACGCAGCAGCGGTACCCCGATCTCGATGAGCCCACGCCCGACCGGCACGTCGAGACGACCCGGAAGGGCGGTGCGTCGACCGACGTTTCGCACCACGATGCGACCGTCCACCGCGTCCCCCGCCACCACGCGCTGATGCGTCATCGTGAGGTCGACGTCGTACGACCGGCCGCCGAACAGGAACGGCACCGCCATCGCCAGCAGCAGCAGTCCGAGGCATCCGGCGACGATCGCCTCCACCCACCCGAACACGAGCCCGAGCACGAGGCCTGCCGTGCCGGCGACCGCCAGCACCGCACCCGCCGGGCGCACCGTGTCGCGCAGCCACTCCGCGGTGGCCGCACCCGCCCGCCGCAGCACGCCCCACACCTCGGTCAGCCACACGACGGCGCCCACGATGCGGCGGCCACCGACCGTGGTCACCTGCGTGCGGGCGGTGGTCGTGTGCCCCGAGGTCTGCGTGCGCGCGACGCGGGAGTCGTTCAGCGTCATGCGGTCTCGCGCTGAGTGGGAGGCGCGACGTCGAGCAGCACCTCGCCGACGACGGCCTCCTGGGTGACGCCGTCGAACTCGGCCTCCGGGTGCAGGATCAGCCGGTGGGCGAGCACCGCGACCGCGAGGGACTTCACGTCGTCGGGGGTGGCGTAGGTGCGCCCCTGCGAGGCGGCGCGCGTGCGGGTGGCGCGAGTGAGCGCGAGCGCCCCGCGGATCGACACCCCGAGGCGCACCTCGTCGGCCGAGCGGGTCGCGTCGACGATGCGCGCGATGTAGTCGAGGACGAGGGCATCGACATAGGTGTGCGACGCGAGGTCGGCCATGCCGGCGAGCGCCTGCGGAGTGACGATCGGAGGGAGATCGGCCGTGGCGACCGCGGCGCCGTCGAGGATGCGCACCGTCGCCGCGTGGTCGGGATACCCGAGCGAGGTGCGCATCAGGAACCGGTCCAGCTGCGCCTCCGGCAGCCGGTAGGTGCCCGCCTGCTCCACCGGGTTCTGGGTCGCGAGTACGAGGAACGGATCGCCGACCGCGCGGGAGACGCCGTCGACGGTGACCTTGCCCTCCTCCATCACCTCGAGCAGCGCCGACTGGGTCTTGGGGCTCGCCCTGTTGATCTCGTCGGCGAGCACGATGTTCGCGAAGATCGGCCCGGAGTGGAACTCGAACGACCCCGACTTCTGGTCGTACACGGTGATGCCGGTGATGTCGCCGGGCAGCAGGTCGGGGGTGAACTGGATGCGCGTGTTCGTGCCCTGCACGGACTGCGCGAGCGCCCGCGCGAGGGACGTCTTGCCGGTGCCGGGGACGTCCTCGAGCAGCACGTGCCCGTCGCTCAGCATCGAGGTGAGCACCAGTTCCACGATGTGCCGCTTGCCGAGGATCGCCCGTTCGACGTTGTCGGCGATCTGACCGAACGTCTGCGCGAACCAGGTGGCCTGCTCCTGCGTGAGGGTCATCGGGAATCCTTTGCGTGAGGGGACGGGGAACAGAGGGATGCCGCGGCTCAGCCGCCCGCGCTGGGCGGGTTGCAGTCGACGCGGAAGCTGGTGGAGTAGCCGTTCACGTTCCACCCGGTCGCCGACCAGTCGACGGCGACCGACAGGGTCGCGTAGTCGGCGCCCGCCGGAACCAGCCAGGGATCGTTCGCGTCCGGGGTGAGCTCGACCGGTCCGAGCAGTCCGTTGCGGTAGTAATGCACGTCGGAGAACGTGAGGGCGGCCCGGCTGTTCGACGAGGCCCCTGTGCGCTGCAGATCGGAGCCGGTCGTGCAGACGGCGCTCCACCGCGCCTGCAGCTGGTACGGCGCGGACCCGGCGGCGGGCGTCACATCGGCCCAGTTGCTGGTCGTGCCCCAGTCGTTGTGCACGTACCGCACCCGGATCCCCGGGTCGGAGCCGACGACGTTCGTCGGGTATCCGGAGAACTCCGCGTGGTTGTTCGTCGGCGGCTGCTCGGTCGAGGTCGGCGCGCTCTGGATCGTCCAGAACACCTGGTTCGGCGTGCTGGCGGAGACCTGCGGTGCGGGGGCGACCGTGAAGGTGTAGCCCTGCGGGGCGGCCTGGCTCTGCACGGCGCGCACCTGCTCGGTGTCGCCCGCGTCCCCGAAGGACGTGCCGCCGATCATCGACCGCACGCAGAGCGTGAAGGTGTACACGATCCCGTCGGGCACCGTCGACTCGACCTGATACGTGCCGGACCCGCTCGTGGGAGGTTGTGATGCCGTGCACCCGCCGGTGCCCTGCACGACGCCGAAGCGCAGCTGCGACCCATCGCCGCCGGGCTGGGCCGTGCCGGTGGCGAGGATCGTCGACGAGCCGTTCCCATTCGATGTGGCCTGCAGCGCCAGGGCGGCGTTCACCGGCGCACCCACGCCGTTCGTGTTCACCGTCGCCGCCGACCCGGCTGTCGACCCCGCGAGCCCGGGCGGGAGCGAGTAGCGCGAGACAGGTGTCACCGTCACCGGGGTCTGGGTGTTCGATCCGACCACGAACCGTGACACCGAGACGCTCGTCTGGTTCGGCGCGATGGTCACGGTGCGCGTCTCGCCGACGGCGCTCTGGATGCGCAGCGAGCCCGTCTGGGCCGCGTCGATCCCGCTCACCTGTAGGTCGACGACTTTGCCCGACCCGTCGGCGGTGACGAGGGGGGTCGCGGTGACCTGACCCGGCGTGGCCGGCGCGTCGTACGCCCAGCCCAGGGTGCGCACGCTCGATCGCGACTCGCCGACGGCGTTGACCGCCCAGACTTCGTAGGTGCGTTGCTCGCCGTTGGGCGCCGAGATGTCGGGGCAGACACCGTTCGGGGCGCACTGAGCGACGACCTGTCCCTGCCAGCGCACGACGAACCCGGTCAGCGCCGGGTACGCCAGCGCGGCGGCGCCGGGGTCGACCCGGAGCGTCAAGGTGCCGTCGGCGTAGTCGGTCTGTCGCACGCTCGCGGGAGCCTTGGGGTATCCCTGCAGATCGAGCAGGATCGTGCCGTCGCGCTCGGCGGTCGTGATGCGGCCCTGCGCATCTTGCACGGAGAACGCGGCCGTGCACGTCGCGCCCGGGGCATCCGATGTCCACGAGGCGGTGACGCTCGTGGGCGACGCGACCTGGAAGCTCACCCCGACGCACGCGCCGACCGGACGCGCCGCCACGACGATCAGCGGCGTGCGCGGCAGCGGATTGACCTCGCCGCTCGCGCCGATGACCGCGAACGTGCACGAGGAGCCGTTCGCCTGGGAGCACTGCCGCGCCACGGTGCCGCCCGCGGGCAGCGTCGACGGCGCCGCGCCCACCCTCAGGATCAGACGCGCCGGCTGCACCGAGGTGTAGTTCGTGACGGTGACCACCACGGCGTCCTGGGCACCCGGGAGCGCCCGGTCGTTTCCGGTGACAGTGAGCACCGAGCCCGCGAGCGAGACCTGGAACAGCGACCCGGAGTACTGCACCGCGTAGCGGATGTTCTCCCAGTCGGGGCGCAGCTGCCACGTCGTCATCGTCTTGAGGTCGTACGTCTGGGTCTCCCCCGGGCCGACGGTGATCGAGGCCGGGGACAATTGCGGCTGCGGGTCGCGCGGGATGACGGTGATGGGCACCGACAGGTAGGTCCACTGCTGCTGGCCGACGACGCGGACCGGCACGCGGCATGCGTCGACCCAGGGGGCGTTCGCGTTCGCGTCGTAACGCAGCACGGTGCCCGAGACCACGGAGCACAGGGCACCCTGCCGCGCCCCGGAGGCCGAGACATCCGAGCCGACCTCGATCGTCGTCCCGCGCGGTGCGCTGACGAGGTCGGTCATGTCGAACTCCGCCGACTCCAGCTCGGTGACCTGCACCGGCCGGATGCTCGGCTGCAGCGACACCGACATGTCGTTGCGCCCCGGTACACGCAGGAACGCGTACGTCGAGACCTGCGTGTCGCCGATCTTCCCCGTGACGACGAACGGGATCAGCTCGGTCGCCTCGGGCACCGCGCCGGAGATCGTGCGTCCGTCGGCGGTGAAGCCCGCGACGGGATGCCACAGCGACACCGTCAGCGACGACACATCGCCCGCCGACCAGCTCGACCTGCCCGTGAGCACGTCGACACCGCCGACGATGTCGTCGCGATTCTCGGGAGTGAGCACGGTGTCGGCGACGATCGGGTAATCCGGCACGGGATCGCGGATGACCTGCACCACGATGAGTCCACGACCGGTGTTGCCGGACCCCGACTTCACGTCGTAGAGGAACGACGTGGTTCCCGGATCGGTGCCGGCCGTGATGACCACGATGCCGTCGGTCGTCGAGGTCACCCGCGCCTTCTCGGCCTCGTACTGCGGGTTGGGAGATCCGTCGTCGAGAGTCGCCGGGAGGTCGGGGCGCACGTCGGTGAGCGTCAGACCCTGCATCGTCGGATCGATGTCGTTGGCGAGGGGACTCACCCGCACACTGTTGGTCTCGCTCGCCTGCACCTGCACGTAGTCGGTGAAGGTGACCGGGCTCGGGTTCGACTGGTCGTCGAGCACCCCGACCCGCACCGTGCCCTTGCCGACCGCGCCGAACTCGTCCGTCACCTCGTAGGTGAAAGACACCTGACCGCGGTAGCCCGACACCGACGTGTAGAGGATCGAGGCGCCGTCGGGCGAGATCGTGGCGACACCGCTCTGCGGCTGCCCGTCGATGCCGGTGAGGGTGACGGTGTCGCCGTCGGGGTCCATGCCGTACCCGTCGAACGGGATCAGCACCGACTGACCGGCGAGCACGCGACCCTCGAGCGTGCGCGGGGTCGGGGCACGGTTCGTGTCGTTCGACAGCACGTGCACGTGCACGGTCGCGGTGGACTGCAGCCTCGGCGAGCCCGATGTGTAGTCGGAGTACTCCACGGTGTAGTCGCCGGGGGTGGCCGGGGCGAGGTAGCGTAGCGTGCTTCCCGAGGCGAAGGCGAGCGCATCCGGCGTCGAGGAGCGCACCGAGGAGGGATCGAGCACCGGCACCCCTCCGGCCGGCGAGATGTCGTTGTCGAGCACGGGGATGTCGATCTGAGTGCCCTCGCGCACGGTGACGGTGTCGTCGACGGCGATGGGGGCGAGTTCGGGCGCCTCGGGAAGCAGGTAGACCGTCGCGGTGCCGGTGACGCGGGAGCCCGCGTCATCGGTGCCGTCACTGACCGCATAGGTGACGGTGCCGAGCAGTCCCGACGCGCCCGTCGCCGTCGTACCCGAGACGCGGATGTAGCTCTGACCCACACCGTCCACGGACAGGCTCGCCCCCGACGCCGCGGTGCCGACGATGTCGTTGATCAGAAGCACCCGGCCGGTCGGGTTCGAGACGGCTTTCAGCACGTCGAGGGTGGCGTCCTGCTGCGGATGCACGAACGCGACGACCGGGGCCGTCGCCAGCTGCGCGGGCGCGTCGGCGGGGAGCAGGGTGATCTTGGCGGTGCCCGTGGCATCCGATTGCCCATCGGAGACCGTGAAGTCGACGCGATAGGTGCCCGCCGCCTGCGCCGAGAAGTCGAAACGGGTCGAGCCGTCCACGATCGTCGCGCTCGCGGCGGCCTGATCGAGCACCCGCACCGAGGTGAGGTGCAGTGAACCCGCCGTACCCGTCACGTGCGGGGCCACGTCGATCTCGGTACCCGCGCCGACGACGTCGACCGACGCGAACGACTGCACGGTGAGCTTCGGCTGGGGCGTCACCCTGATCGTCAGCGTGCGCTCGGCGGTCTTGCCGGTCGTATCCGACACGGTGACGATGAGGTCGATCTGCTGCTCGCCACCCGACCCGTCGTCGGCGTGCTGATAGACGACCTCCCCCGACGGGGATGCCGCGACGGTGCCGACGCCCGACGGGTTCTGCACGCTCAGCAGGAACACCGGGTCGCTCTCGGGGTCGACCCAGCCGGGCAGCACCGGCACCGTCACTGTGCCCCCTCGCGCGACCTCCGGGGTCGGCCACGGCTGCAGGCACTTCTCGACGCCGCACCACACCGGCGCACCGTCCTGGGACGGCGGCACGACGGTCAGCGTCACGGTCGTCGGCTTCGAGAGAAGGCCGTCGGAGGTCGTGCCGTCGCTCACCGCGTACTGGAACGTGGCCGTGCCGCTCGCACCCGGCGCGACCTGCACGGCGAACTGCTGACGGTTGTCGGTGATGCTGAGGGTGCCGAAGCCGGGATCGAGTCCGGTGACGGAGGCCGGATCGATGCTCAGCACGTCCTGGTTGGGGTCGTGGTCGTTCAGGAGGACCGGCAGCGACACGAGAGCGCCCGCTCTCACCCCGAACGTGTCGGGCTCCGCGATCGGCGGCTTCGGGTCGATGACCACCTGCTGCTGCTGATCGCTCTGCGCCTGCGTCGGATCGGTGCGATCATCCAGCGACCAGTCCTGGCTGGATGTCACGAGGGTGCCGTCGGGCACGAGCCACACCCATCCGGAGCGCGTCTCGTTGAGGATGACCGCGTTCGCGCTCTGCACGAACGCCGGGCGCACGTCGTTGGGGAGGCTCAATCCGCCGTAGTCGAGCGTCTTGCGACCGGTCTTCGAGCTCCACAGCACCCCGCCGTCGGCGCCCGTGCCGACCCACGCCGCGAAGACCTCGCCGTCGTGCACGACGGGGGTCGCCGGAACACCGAGGCTCGCGCCTCCTTCGGACCCCTCCTCGACCCGCGGGGACGACCCGTCGACCGGCACGCTCACGAGTGCCGAGGCCGACGCGACGTAGACCGCACCCACGGAGGTGGAGGGTGCCCCGACCACGGCCGTGCCGGTGACCGGGATCTTCTCGGCGGCGCGCCCCTGCACGAGGACGTCGCCGGTGTCGGCGCCCACCAGCACCCACGTGTCCCCCGCGGCCGAGATCAGCGGCGTCGCCGGATCGATCGCGCTCGCGTCGTCCCGGCGCAGCTGCTTCCCCGTGACGATGTCGTAGACGAGCACCTGCTTGTCGCGCTTCGAATAGGCGTACAGCCGGCCGCGGGCATCGACCGCGATCGCATCCGCCGCAAACTGGGGCGCGTTGTCGGTGGCGGCGTCCGGGTCGACGAGGCTCGACGATCCTGTGGACAGCCGGCCCGCGAACACGGCGCCCGCGTCGGTCAGGTAGGCCGCGAAGTCGCCGGAGGTGGCGACATCCTTCGTTCCCGACGGTGTCGAGTCGGATGCGCGCAGGGTCTCCTCGTCGAGGTTCACCGGCTGCGCGGGGTCGATCTTCGTGAGCTTCGTGAAGCTGTCCGAGTAGAGGTACGCCCCGTCAGGTCCCTGCGCCACCTCGCTCGGGTTGCTGATCGAGCGCACGGTGTCGAGCTCTCCGATGCTGGTGTTCACCCGCGCGTACCGCCGGCCGTCGCCGGTCTGCAGCGCCCACACCGAGGTGTCGTACTTCGGCGTCTCCTGCGCATCGAGACCTGGCCACACCACCGCGAGCGCGACGACGAGACCGGCGACCACCACCGCGGAGACGGTGGCGATGATCCCGACGCGCCGCACTCAGATCACTCCGACCACGACGAGCACGACCATCACGACCAGAGCGGCCACCGCCGCGGCCGCGACACCGGCCAGCACCCAGGGCACCCGCGCACCGCCGCGCGTCGGCGCGGAGATGTCGGAGTCCTCATCGCGCGCGAGCCCGCGCACACCGGACTGCTCCCGCTTCTTGCGGCGTGAGTCGTGGACGACGTGCGAGCGCACGCTGCCGCGGAGCGTGGCATCCGTCAGATCGACCGCGGCGACCCCGGGCTCCCACTCACCCTGCGCCACCTCGAGGGGGGTCAGAGCCAGGCCGAGGTCGCGCTGCACCTCGCGCAGCGCCTCGGCGAAGGCCAACGCCGTCGGATACCGCTTCCGTGGATCCCGGCTCATCGCCCGCTGCAGCACCTGCTGCAGCTCGGCGGGCACGTCGGTGCGGGCGATCTCGGTGTAGCTCGCCCGGGCGATGCGTCGGCGCAGCTGGTCCTTCGAGTTCTGCCCGCGTTCACGTCGTTCGAACGGGCTGTGGCCGGCGAGAAGCGAATAGACGGTGGCGCCGAGACTCCACACCTCGCTCGAGATCGTGCCGCTGCTCTGCTCCTCGACGACCTCGGGCGCGCTCCACGGGATCGACATCGCGAGCACCTCCTCGCTCGAGGAGCGGGCGAGCGCCGACGCGATGCCGAAGTCGGCGAGCACCGGTGAGCCGAAGGTCGTCACGAGGATGTTGCTGGGCTTGACGTCGCGGTGGATGAGGCCGGCACGGTGCGCCGACTCGAGGGCGCTCGCCATGCGCACACCCGTGGCGAGCACATCGTCGACCGGCAGCCGCTCGAGGCGGTACCGCTGAGCGAGCGACCCGGGGCAGTACTCCATCACGATGTACGGGCGTCCGTCGGCCGAGATGCCGGCCTGGTAGACGGTGACGATCGAGGGGTGCGCCGACAGGTGCGCGAGCACGTCGGCCTCGGCGTTGAACATGCGAAGCAGGTCGGGGTCGCCGACATCGCTCGGCAGCACCTTCACGGCGACCTGTCGGCGCGGCATGTCCTGCGCATAGAGGAAGACGTCGGCGAATCCGCCGGATCCGAGAGGTCTCACGTAGGTCAGCCCGGGCAGGACGGGCGGCGCGGAAGGCATGCGCTGCGCCATCATCGAACCCCCGGAACCGTCCTCCGGTCACGCGAAGCGGTGTGGGTGGTGTGGTGCGCCCCGGAGCCCGCTCATGCTAACAAAGCGATAGGTCGCCCCCGGACGCTTGACACGGCGTTGTGGATGGCTCAGACGAGCGGGGTGGTGCCCCCGGCATCCGCATCGGGATCGGCCCAGAACGGGGCGTCGAGGGTGCGGGTGAGCTCCTCGAGCATCAGCGCGATCTGCGGCTCGACGTACTCGGCGACCGCGGCCTGGATGCGGATGCGATGGTGCAGAAGGATGCTGCACACCTCGCGGCCGACCATGTTCGCGTAGTCGTCGGCGAGGCCGACCTCCTGTCGAAGCGCGGCCTTGGCCTCGTCCGAGAGAGGCGGCAGGCTCGGGACATCCCCGTCGGCCTCGGCGGCAAGCCCCGCGATCGTGAACAGGAACGGCATCCCCGGAACGGGGTCGGGGTCCAGCGGCATGCCCTCGAACTCGGGCTCGAGCCCCTCGGTCGGGCGGTAGGTGCGCTCCCGGTTGCGGGCGGCCTGCTGGTCGAGTTCGGCGTTCAGCAGCGGCAGGTTCTTGGCCGTGTAGTCGGCGACCGCGTGATCGACGATCGCCTTGACCCGGGTCGACAGCCCGTGCTGCACGCCGTGCGGCACGTCCGAGCCGAGACCCGCGGCCGACAGCACCGGCGAGCCGAAGCAGCGTCGGCACGGTGCGGACCGACCCCGATGCGTCGCCGGCTCCCACCGCGGCAGCCAGCGCAGCCAGGCGTCCACCGCCTGGCTGACCTGTGTCTCGAGCGAACGCTCCACAGGAGAACACGGTAGTGCGCCCGACGCCCACGGTCACGGGGCGCGCGGTGCGGCATCCGATCTGGTCAGCCGCGACGGGGAGTGAACACCCGTACCGACAGCGCGGCGAGCGCCGCCGCGCCCGCCACGACGAGTCCGGGCCAGGATGCCGCGGCCCGCCCGACGGCCGACAACGCCACCGCCGGATCGCTCGAGGCGACGAGCACCCCCGCACCGAGAACCACCGCGTAGGAGAGGAAGGCCGCCGCGACGGCGGCCGGCACCGCCACGACCGCTCGCCCGGGCGGAAGGATCACGAGCGCCAGGGCGCCCGCTGCCGCCACGACCGCCAACGCTCCCGGCACCGGTCCGACGCCGCCTGCCGACACCACGTCGACATCGGTCAGCAGCGTGCCGAAGCCGAACCCGCAGACCACCAGCGCCACGAACAGCACCGTGGCCATCGCGACCACGAGGCGCCGCGGCATCCGATCGCTCCGGCGGCGATCAGGCCTGGTGCACGAGCTGGGGACCCGCCTCGAGCGTGCGCTCGTACTCGGCCTGCGCCTCCTCGTTCAGCGCGGTGATGCGACGTCCGCGGGCCGCGACCCACGCCGCGAACCAGATGGTCAGCTCACGACCGGCGATGAATGCGACGACCGAGAGGGGCGTGAGCACGTTGGCCTCGGCGAGCGTGAGGGTCTGGCGTGCCGTCAGCTGCCAGAACGGCGCATCGATGAGCGCACCCAGCACGACGCCGGCCCACGCGGCCACGCCGACGAGGATGCCGAAGATCACCCACAGTCCCCAGCGGGCGCGATTGAGGATCGCCCCGAGGAACCAAAATGCGACGAAGAACGCGGCGATCGGCAGCCAGAACGACCAGCTCGGCAGCAGCGCCAAGGCGGCGGTGCCGACATTGCCGAAGTCGACGGTGCGGTCGACGAAACCGCTGATGAGCGTGGCGACGGCCAGCACCACGCCGAACGCGACAGCCGCGATCAGACCGATGCCACCGGCGGCGGCGCGGTTGCCGCGCGGAAGCGGCGCTTCGGGCGCCTGCACGAAGATCGGGCTCGGCGCGTAGGCGACGGTCGGCGGCTGCTCAGCGAGTGTCGTGGTCTCGGCGGAGTACGCGGCTGCCGGAACATAGGCGGGTTCGGGCGCCGCGGCTGCGGCGGCGACGACCTCGGGACGCTCGTACCACGGGGTCGAGTCCGATGCCGCGGTCTCGGCGACCGGCGCGGGTTCGATGAAGACGGGCTCGGCGGCGGGTTCGACCACGACGGGCTCAGCGGCGACCGGCTCGGCGACGACCGGCTCGACCACGACCGGCTCGGCTGTCGCAGGGGTGTCGGCGGCCGACGCCGGGGCGGCCTCGACGACCGGCGCGGCCTCGGGCGCCGTCTCGACGGAGGCGTCGGAGACCGGCCGCTCCGGTGCGGCGTCGGTGTCCTTCGGGGTGGCGTCGCTCATCAGACCTTGCTCCTCACGCGGACGTGCGTCCGCAAAGCGAGGGTACCGCCGCACCCGCGCGACGCGCCGGAACCACACACCTCCCACGCCACACCGCGACACGATCCGGCGACGGTCCGGGTGTGACGGGCCGAGAGGCGGATGCCGCGGGTTACCCTCCCAGCATGCCCACCCGCCGTCTGCCCGCCGTCGCCCTCCTGCTCGCGGCCGGACTCGCCCTGGCGGGCTGCGGCAGCTACACCGCACCGCCGCGTGCCGTCACGCCGTCACCCGAGGGCTCGAGCGCGACACCGACCGCCGGCGCGACGCCGACGCCGGCGGCATCCGCTCTGGTCACCCCGAGTCCCGAGCCGTCCGCCACCCCCATCGCGATCCCCACCGACTGCCGGTCTCTGCTCACCGCCGACGTGCTGACCCAGCTCGGCAAGACTCCCCTCAACGACCCGGCCGTCGGCGGCGGAGTGCAGGCCGACGGATCGCTCGTGTGCAACTGGCGGGACCCGAAATCGGACACCACCGGCATCAGCACCCGCATCTCGAAGCTCTCGCAGAGCGACGCGGCCACCCTGTTCGCCACGCTGCAGGTCGACCAGAAGTTCGACTGCTACCCCGAGAACGGCGGCTCACGCTGCGGCAAGACCTGGAAGGACGCCACCTACCCCGTCATGGACGGGCGCACCGTGTTCTGGAAGGACGGCGTGCTGCTCGACACCCTCTGGTCGAACCTCGCCCCCACCGGGTACACCGCCGCGATCGTCGCGCACCTCTGGGGCTGACCGCCCCCCACCCGCCGGCGCGGATGCCGCGGCATCCGCTTACTTCGGCCAGATCTTCGCCGCGAACGCCTCGGTGTAACCGAGCGGCCGCCAGTTCGTGAAGGTCGTCGACAGCCACGTCTGCCCCTCGATGACGTCGTCCTCGGTGACCGCCCCGATCGTGCGGGTGCAGCGGGTGCCCTGACCGAACGGCACGCACTGGAATCCGGTGCTCCCCAGCGCCGCGATCGCCACCTGCTCGGCACCCACGGTCACTGTCGAGATCGACGTCACGATCTTCTCGGTCCCACCCGGGCCCGTGAACGCGCACGAGAGCTGCACCTGCGGCGAGAGTGCGCCCACGAGGTCCTTCGCCGCGCTCGTCGGTGCATCCTTGGCCTCCACCAGCTGCACGCCCCGACGCAGCGCCACCGACTGCCACAGCGCATCGCCCAGATACGGCCCGCATCCCGTCGTCGGCAGGGCAGCCTCGGTCGCATCGACCGTCGGCGACGTCGTCGGACGCGACTGGCCGAGCAGCTGCGACACGAACCCCGCGCCGAACGGCAACGCCGGCAGCGCCAGCACGAGCAGCGCGAGCACCACGGCCACCGACAGCAGCCCGATGATCCACGCGATGACCTCGTTGCGTCCACCCACCCGCGCCATCCGCACCTCCCGCCCCCACGGTACGGACCCCGCGGCCGACACGCCGGAAACGGCGCGCGGCGGATGCACCCGGAAACGCCGAAGCGCCCCGGCACGAGCCGGGGCGCTTCGGTCGAGACGGATGCCGCGGCATCCGCTCACTCTCAGTTGTAGGTACCGGGAGCGATGTCGTCCGTCGAGAAGCTGTCGTAGTCGACGTAGGTGAAGTCGGCGTCGCTGTACGCGCCGTCCGACGCGAAGATGCGATTGGGGTACCGCTCGCTCTTCGCCTCCTCCGTGGCCTCCACCGTGACGTTCCGGTACTTCGACAGACCGGTTCCCGCGGGGATGAGCTTTCCGATGATGACGTTCTCCTTGAGACCGACCAGCGGGTCGCGCTTGCCCTCCATGGCGGCCTGCGTGAGCACGCGGGTCGTCTCCTGGAACGACGCGGCCGACAGCCACGACTCCGTCGCGAGCGACGCCTTCGTGATACCCATCAGCTCAGGACGGCCCGACGCGGGACGCTTGCCCTCCGACACCGACTCGCGGTTGATGTCGATGAAGCGACGCGAGTCGACGAGCTCACCCGGAAGGAGTCCGGTGTCGCCGTGGTCGACCACGGTGACCTTGCGGAGCATCTGACGCACAATGACCTCGATGTGCTTGTCGTGGATCGGCACACCCTGCGAGCGGTACACGCCCTGCACACCGCCGACGAGGTACTTCTGCACCTCGCGGGCGCCCTGCACGCGCATGATCTCCTTCGGGTCGAGCGTGCCGACCTGCAGCGGCTGACCGACGGTCACGTGCTGGCCGTCCTCGACCAGGAGCGTCGCGCGCTTGAGCACCGGGTAGACATGCGGCTCGTCGCCGCTGTCGGGCGTCAGGATGACCTTCTTCTGCTTCTCGGTCTCCTCGATCGTGATGCGACCGTCGGACTCGGCGATCGGCGACGCGCCCTTGGGGGTACGCGCCTCGAACAGCTCCTGGACACGCGGCAGACCCTGCGTGATGTCCTCGGCCGATGCCGAACCACCGGTGTGGAACGTACGCATCGTCAGCTGCGTGCCGGGCTCACCGATCGACTGGGCCGCGATGATGCCGACCGCCTCGCCGATGTCGACGACCTTGCCGGTCGCGAGCGAACGGCCGTAGCACTTCGCGCAGACACCGACGGCCGAGTCGCAGGTGAGCACCGAGCGCACCTTGATGGCGGTGACGCCCGCCTCGACCAGGCTGTTGATGAGCACGTCGCCCACGTCGGAGCCGGCCGGGGCCAGCACCTCACCCGACTCCGAGACCGCGTCGGCGGCCAGAGTGCGGGCGAACACCGAGTTCTCGACGTTCGGGTCCTTGATGAGGACGCCGTCGGCGCCGACCGAGGCGATCGGCAGCTCGAGACCCTTGGTCGTGCCGCAGTCCTCCTCGCGGATGATGACGTCCTGCGAGACATCCACCAGACGACGGGTCAGGTAACCCGAGTCGGCGGTACGCAGAGCGGTGTCGGCCAGACCCTTACGGGCACCGTGCGTCGCGATGAAGTACTCCGCCACCGACAGACCCTCGCGGTACGAGGAGATGATCGGACGGGCGATGATCTCACCCTTCGGGTTGTTCACCAGACCACGCATACCCGCGATGTTGCGGATCTGCAGCCAGTTACCACGAGCACCCGAGGACACCATGCGGTTGATGGTGTTCTCGTCGGGGAAGTTGGCGCGCATCGCCTTCTGCACCTCGTCGGTGGCCTCGGTCCAGATCTTGATGAGCTCGGCGCGGCGCTCCGCGTCGGTCGTCAGACCCTTGTCGTACTGACCCTGCACCTTCGCGGCCTGCGTCTCGTAGCCGGCGATGATCTCGGCCTTGTTCGGCGGGGTGAGAACGTCACTCAGCGCCACCGTGACGCCCGAACGGGTCGCCCAGTAGAAGCCGGCGTCCTTGATGCGGTCGAGCGAAGCGGCCACCTCGACGCGCGGGTACTCCTCGGCCAGCTTGTTGACGATCTGCGACAGCTTGCCCTTGTCGGCCTGCTCGCGAACGAACGGGAAGCCCTTGGGGAGGGTGTCGTTGAAGATCGCCTGGCCGAGCGAGGCATCCAGCAGACCGTGGCGCTCGTAGCCCTCGGGCGCCTGGCCCTCGAGGAACGTCAGCCCCGGAACGCGGATGCGCACCTTCGCCTGGATGTCGAGCGTGCCCTCGTCCTTCGCGAGGATCGCCTCGCCGACCGAGCCGAACACGCGACCCTCACCGGCGGCGCCCTCCTTGACCGTGGTCAGGTGGTGCAGGCCGATGATCATGTCCTGCGAGGGCAGGGTCACCGGGCGGCCGTCCGACGGCTTGAGGATGTTGTTCGAGGCGAGCATCAGGATGCGGGCCTCGGCCTGGGCCTCGACCGACAGCGGCAGGTGCACGGCCATCTGGTCACCGTCGAAGTCCGCGTTGAAGGCGGCGCACACGAGCGGGTGGAGCTGGATGGCCTTGCCCTCGACGAGCTGCGGCTCGAACGCCTGGATGCCCAGACGGTGGAGCGTGGGGGCACGGTTCAGCAGCACCGGGCGCTCGCGGATGATCTCCTCGAGCACGTCCCAGACCTCGGGACGCGTGCGCTCGACGGCGCGCTTGGCGGCCTTGATGTTCTGCGAGTGCTGCAGCTCGATGAGGCGCTTGATCACGAACGGCTTGAACAGCTCGAGCGCCATCTGCTTGGGCAGACCGCACTGGTGGAGCTTGAGCTGCGGGCCCACGATGATGACCGAACGGCCCGAGTAGTCCACGCGCTTGCCGAGCAGGTTCTGACGGAAGCGGCCCTGCTTGCCCTTGAGCATGTCGGACAGCGACTTCAGCGCACGGTTGCCCGTGCCCGTGACAGGACGACCACGACGACCGTTGTCGAACAGCGCGTCGACGGCCTCCTGCAGCATCCGCTTCTCGTTGTTCACGATGATCGTGGGCGCACCCAGGTCGATCAGGCGACGGAGACGGTTGTTGCGGTTGATCACGCGACGGTAGAGGTCGTTGAGATCGGATGTCGCGAAGCGGCCACCGTCGAGCTGCACCATCGGACGCAGCTCCGGCGGGATCACCGGAACGACGTCGAGCACCATGGCGGCCGGGCTCATGCCCGTCGACAGGAACGAGTTGACGACCTTCAGGCGCTTGATCGCGCGGATCTTGCGCTGGCCCTTGCCCTCGGCGATCTGCAGGTGCAGGTTGTCGGCCTCGGTCTGCAGGTCGAACTCCTCGAGGCGACGCTTGATCGCCTCGGCGCCCATGTGCGCCTCGAAGTACTGGCCGAAGCGGTCGTAGAGCTCGTTGAAGACCTCGTCCTCGCTCTTGAGCTGGCCGACAGCGAGCGTGCGGAACTCCTCCCACACGCGCTCGAGCTTGGCGATCTGCTCGTCCGCATTCTTGCGGATCGTCGCCATGTCCTTCTCGGCGGCGTCCTTGACCTTCTTCTTCTGGTCGGCCTTCGCACCCTCGGCCTCGAGCGCGGCGAGCTCCTCCTCCAGCTTCGCGAGACGGGTCGCGATGCGGGAGTCACGACGATCGGCGATCGTCCTCAGCTCGTTGCGGATGTGGCCCTCGTGCGTGGGCAGGTCACGGTGACGAGCGTCTTCGTCGACCGAGATGACCATGTACGCGGCGAAGTAGATGACCTTCTCGAGGTCCTTCGGCGCCATGTCGAGCAGGTGCCCGAGACGCGAGGGAACGCCCTTGAAGTACCAGATGTGCGTGACCGGGGCGGCCAGCTCGATGTGGCCCATGCGCTCACGGCGGACGGAGCTCTTGGTGACCTCCACGCCGCAACGCTCGCAGACGATGCCCTTGAAGCGCACGCGCTTGTACTTGCCGCAGGCGCACTCCCAGTCGCGGGAGGGGCCGAAGATCTGCTCGCCGAAGAGCCCGTCCTTCTCGGGCTTCAGCGTGCGGTAGTTGATGGTCTCGGGCTTCTTGACCTCACCGAAGGACCAACGACGGATGTCGTCGGCGGTGGCCAGGCCGATGCGAAGCTCATCGAAAGTTGTTGCGTCGAGCACGAATTCTCCTGTGTCGAAATTCAGTTCTTGCCTGGCCGGGTTCAGATCTCGTCGATCGACGAGGTCTCGAACCGGGTGGAGATGTTGATGCCGAGCTCCTCCGCCGCGCGGAAGGCGTCGTCATCCGTGTCGCGGAGGTTCACCGCCGTGCCGTCCGCCGAGAGCACCTCGACGTTCAGGCAGAGCGACTGCATCTCCTTCATGAGCACCTTGAACGACTCCGGGATGCCGGGCTCCTGGATGTTCTCGCCCTTGACGATCGCCTCGTAGACCTTCACGCGGCCGAGGATGTCGTCGGACTTGATGGTCAGGAGCTCCTGCAGCGCGTACGCGGCGCCGTAGGCCTCGAGGGCCCACACCTCCATCTCACCGAAGCGCTGGCCACCGAACTGCGCCTTACCACCCAGCGGCTGCTGCGTGATCATCGAGTAGGGGCCGGTCGAGCGGGCGTGGATCTTGTCGTCGACCAGGTGGTGCAGCTTCAGGATGTACATGTAGCCGACCGAGATGGGCGCCGGGAACGGCTCGCCGGAGCGGCCGTCGAACAGCGTGGTCTTGCCCGAGCGGTCGATGAGGCGGTCGCCGTCGCGCGTCGGGTTCGTCGAGTCGAGCAGACCCGCGATCTCCTCCTCGAACGCACCGTCGAACACGGGGGTCGCGACCTTCGTGTTCGGCGCGGCCTCGAACGCGGCCTTCGGCAGCTGGGCGGCCCATTCCGGGGTGCCCTCGACCTTCCAGCCCTGCTTCGCGATCCACCCGAGGTGGGTCTCGAGCACCTGGCCGAAGTTCATGCGGCCGGGGATGCCGAGCGGGTTCAGGATCACGTCGACCGGGGTGCCGTCGCGGAGGAACGGCATGTCCTCGACCGGGAGGATCTTCGCGATGACGCCCTTGTTGCCGTGGCGGCCCGCGAGCTTGTCGCCCTCGGTGATCTTGCGCTTCTGGGCGATGTAGACGACGACGCGGCGGTTGACGCCCGAGCCGAGCTCGTCGTCGCCCTCCTCGGCGTTGAACTCCTTGACCGCGATGATCGTGCCCTGCTCACCGTGAGGAACCTTGAGCGAGGTGTCGCGCACCTCGCGGCTCTTCTCGTTGAAGATGGCGCGCAGCAGGCGCTCCTCGGCGCTCAGCTCGGTCTCGCCCTTCGGCGTGACCTTGCCGACGAGGATGTCGCCGGGACGCACCTCGGCGCCGATGCGGATGATGCCGCGCTCGTCGAGGTCCTTCAGCAGGTCGGGGCTGACGTTGGGGAGGTCACGGGTGATCTCCTCCTTGCCGAGCTTCGTGTCGCGGGCGTCGACCTCGTACTCCTCGATGTGGATCGAGGAGAGGGTGTCGTCCTTCACGAGGTCCTGGCTGAGGATGATGGCGTCCTCGAAGTTGTGGCCCTCCCACGTCATGAACGCGACCAGCAGGTTCTTGCCGAGAGCGAGCTCGCCGTTCTCGGTGGCGGGGCCGTCGGCGATGACCTCGCCGGCCTCGATGCGCTCGCCGGCCGAGACGACCACGCGCTGGTTGTACGACGTGCCCTGGTTCGAGCGGTCGAACTTGCGCAGGAAGTAGTCCTGCGTGCCGCCCTCGTCGAGCTGGATGGTGACGACGTCGGCCGACACCTCGAGCACGACACCCGACTTCTGCGCGGTGACCACGTCACCGGCGTCGATGGCCGCGAAGCCCTCCATGCCGGTGCCGACCACGGGCGACTCGCTGCGCACGAGCGGCACGGCCTGGCGCTGCATGTTCGCACCCATGAGGGCGCGGTTGGCGTCGTCGTGCTCGAGGAACGGGATGAGCGAGGTCGCGACCGACACCATCTGGCGGGGCGAGACATCCATGTAACCGATCTCGTCGGCCGGGAACAGGTCGACCTCGCCGCCGTCGCCACGACGGGCGAGGACGCGGTCCTGCGAGAACGTGCCGTCGGCGTTCAGCGGGGTGCTGGCCGGGGCGACACGGAACTCGTTCTCCTCGCTGGCGGTGAGGTAGTCGATCTGCTCGGTGACGCGGCCCGCGACGACCTTGCGGTACGGGGTCTCGATGAAGCCGAACGCGTTGATGCGGCCGAAGGTCGCCATACGGCCGATCAGACCGATGTTCGGGCCTTCCGGCGTCTCGATCGGGCACATGCGGCCGTAGTGCGAGGGGTGCACGTCGCGCACCTCGACGCCTGCGCGCTCACGCGACAGACCGCCGGGGCCGAGCGCCGACAGCGTGCGCTTGTGGGTCAGACCCGCGAGCGGGTTGTTCTGATCCATGAACTGCGACAGCTGCGACGTCCCGAAGAACTCCTTGATCGCGGCGACGACGGGGCGCACGTTGATCAGCGTCTGCGGGGTGATGGCCTCGATGTCCTGCGTGGTCATGCGCTCGCGGACGACACGCTCCATGCGGGACAGACCCGTGCGGACCTGGTTCTGGATCAGCTCGCCGACCGCGCGGATGCGACGGTTGCCGAAGTTGTCGATGTCGTCGACGTCGATGCGGATGTCGGCCGGCTTACCGGCGCGCACACCCTCGAAGGTCTTGTCGCCGCGGTGCAGTGCGACGAGGTACTTGATGGTCGCGACGATGTCGGCGACCGTGAGCACCGAGTCGGTGAGCGGCTTGTCGATGCCGAGCTTCTGGTTCAGCTTGTAGCGGCCGACCTTCGCGAGGTCGTAGCGCTTCGGCGAGAAGTAGAAGTTGTCGAGCAGCGCGCGAGCGGCCTCGGCGGCGACCTGCTCGCCCGGACGCAGCTTGCGGTAGATGTCGCGGAGGGCGTCTTCCTTGGTGAGGATGGTGTCCTTCGAGAGCGTCTCGGCGATCGAGTCGAAGCCGGCGAACTCGGTCAGGATGTCCTCGCTCGTGAGGCCCAGGGCCTTGAGGAAGACGGTGACCGACTGCTTGCGCTTGCGGTCGATGCGCACACCCACCTGGTCGCGCTTGTCGATCTCGAACTCGAGCCAGGCGCCGCGGCTGGGGATGACGCGCGCGGACACGATGTCCTTGTCGCTGGTCTTGTCGGCGACCTTGTCGAAGTAGACGCCCGGCGAGCGGACGAGCTGCGAGACGACGACGCGCTCGGTGCCGTTGATGATGAACGTGCCCTTGTCGGTCTGGAGCGGGAAGTCGCCCATGAAGACCGTCTGCGTCTTGATCTCACCGGTCTGGTGGTTCATGAACTCGGCCTCGACGTAGAGCGGGGCGGCGTAGGTCTTGCCGCGCTCCTTGCACTCCTCGATGGAGTACTTCTCGGGCTCGAGGTACGGGTTGGTGAAGCTCAGCTGCATCGTCTCGCTGAGGTCTTCGATCGGCGAGATCTCCTCGAAGATCTCGTCGAGGCCGCTGCGCTCGGGCACATCGGTGCGACCGGCGGCCTTGGCCTCGGCGACCCGCGCCTTCCAGGTGGTGTTGCCGACGAGCCAGTCGAACGACTCGGTCTGCAGCGCCAGCAGGTCGGGGACCGTCAGCGTGTCGTTGATCTTCGCGAACGAGAGGCGCGAAGCCGCGCGTCCGTTCTTGGGGGTGGTGGGGGCGGATGCGTTGGGCGCGGCAGCCAAGGGGTAACCTCCAGAGGCCCGATACGGGGCTCATCGTCCTTGTCGTCAGGTGGAGTGCTCTCTCCCCCGGTCTCGCACCGCACGCCGCTATCTGCGGGGGCACGAGCGCAGCAGCCGACCACCATATGAAGGCAGGGGGAGACAGAGCGCAACTACTGACTATACGTCGTTCTGGGCGACATGTCCAGCACGATTCTTGACGAGTTTCGGTTGCTGCGGTATAACCGCGCGTCGCTCCTCGGCGCGCCTCCCCCTCCCCGCCCGTCCTCCGCGCACCCTCGCACCTCACTCAATGCCGCGCGCCCTCCCAGCCCGCCCAATGCCGCGCGCTCCCGCGCCTCCTTCTCTGCCGCCCACCCACCCGACGCTCTCGAGGCGCTCTAGCGGCGCTCTCGCGGCGCTCTCCCGCGCTCACGCCGCGCGCTCTCCCCACGCTCACGCCGCGCTCTCCCACCCCCTCGTTTCGCCGAATCCACTCTTCGTCGGCGAATCCATGCCTCACGCACGTGCAGGGCGGGTGGATTCGGCGGGGAGAGATGGATTCGGCGAGGTGGGGTGGAGGCAGAGGGTGGGGTGGGGGTGGACGGTGGGACGGGCGGTGCGGGCGGGGGACGAGGGCGGGGCGGGGGCGGGGCTGGCGGGCGTGGGGCTGGCGGGCGGTCAGGATGCCGCGGCCGCCGCCCGCGCGGCGTGCACCGCGATCGCGGCCGCCGCCGACCAGGCCTGCGGGCGACACGAGGCCGGGTAGGGCACCGGGGACGCCACCGTGTCGGATCCGTCGCCGGCGTGGAGCTCCGGCATGCGGTAGTCGAACGCGACCGCCGCCGCGAGCAGTCCCTGACCGAGTACGGCCGCCTCGGCGTGGAAGCCCTCCGCCGCGAGCCCCGCGATCACGATCGCGGTGTCGTGGGTCCAGACGCTCCCGCAGTGATAGCTGAGCGGCCAGTAGCCCGCGGCATCCGTCGACATCGTCCGCAGTCCGAAGCCCGACGACATGTCGGCGCTGACCAGATGGGCGGCGACCGCCGCGCTCTGCGCCTCGGTGAGGATGCCCGTGCCGAGCAGATGCCCGATATTGCTCGTGACCGCGTCGACGCGCCGCTTGTCGGCGTCGAGCGCGATGGCGGGGTAGCCGCCGCGCGCGTCGTCGATCCAGAACGCGGCGGCGAAGCGCTGCTTCATCTGCGCGGCCCACGCGCGCCACTCGTCGCCGTCCGCGCGGCCGAACTCGTCCAGCAGGGATGCCGCGGCCAGCGCCGCCTCGTAGGCGTAGCCCTGCACCTCGCACAGCGCGATGGGGCCGGTCGCGATCGTGCCGTCGTTCCAGCGGATCGAGTCGCCGGAGTCCTTCCAGCCCTGGTTGGCGAGGCCGCGTCCGGACTCGTCGATGTACTCGAGGAAGCCGTCTCCGTCGCTGTCGGCGTGGTCGCGCAGCCAGCCGAGCGCACGGTCGAGGGTGGGCAGCAGCGCCTCGACTTCGGGCCGCGGCATCCCGGCGACGAAGGCGTCGTGCAGCAGGGTGATCCACAGCGGGGTCGCGTCGACCGTGCCGTAGTAGAGCGGAGGCAGCGAGACGTTCTCGCCGGGGATCTCGTTCTGCACCGCGCGCAGCTCGTGCATGATGCGGCCGGGCTGCTCGGATGTCTCGGGGTCGGTCTTCGCACCCTGGTAGCCGGCCAGCACACGCAGTGTCGATGCGGCCAGCTCGTGCCCGAGGGGCAGCGCGAGGCGCGCGGCCCACAGCGAGTCACGGCCGAACAGGGTGAAGAACCACGGCGCCCCCGCGGCGAGGAAGACGTCGTCGGGGGAGGCGACCGTCGCCATGCGCAGCGCCTCGAGGTCGCCGGTCGCGCGGGCGACCCAGCGGTCGAGGCGGTCGTCGCCGCTCGGGGCGAGCGCGCGCCAGTTGGGCGGCTCGGCGGCTCCGCGCACGACGGCGGCCGTGTCGGAGGCGGACACCCGCCACACCAGTTCGGCCGCGCCGCGGGGGTCGGCCGCGGCATCCCAGACTATCTCGACCTCGCCGTCGCCGGCACCGTCGACGAGGCGCGCGCCGGACACGGCGATCTCGGCGCGGGCGGTGTCGCGGCTCAGCACCGCGACGCCGTCGCCGACCTCGCGGACCACCGCGGTACGGTCGCCGCCGAGACCCGCCTTCACCTCGTGCAGCTGCGCGAAGTCGCCGGCGAGGGCGAGTGTCACCCGCGCCGCCACGGGCTCGTCGAGCCCGTTCACGATCCGGATGCGCTCGGTCATCCCGCCGGGGGTCACCGAGCGGGTCACCTCGACGCGCACCCGCGGGTCGGCGGTCGCGTCGTCGAGCCCGCGGGCGAGCGCGATGAACGCGAGGGACGCGGCATCCCGATGCTCGGTCGCGATCGGCTCGATCGCCGACCCGTCGATGCCCAGCACGATGCGGTCGAGCACCCGAACGTCGGAGTGGTACAGCCCGTGGATGGGACGCTCCCCCACCGTCCCGCTCGGCGACGACCACACCTGCGTGGGCGCGGCGAGCGCGACCACACTGTCGTGCAGCAGCGGCTGCAGGGGGGCGGACGGGATGGACGTGTCGGCGGCCTGCACGCGGACGTCGGTGGTCATGAAGAGGGTGCCTTCCGGTCGGACGGGAGAGAGAAGAATCGGATGCCGCGCTCAGCCCGCGGCGCGCAGAGCGCCGAGCACGCGAGGCTGGATCGGCTGCGGGTGCACGTCGCCGGCGGCGTCGCGCTCGATGCGCCACACCGCGCCGCCGGGCCGCTCGGCGATGACGTCGACGAGCTCGGTGCCGCGGTAGACGAGGCCGGTGCCCTCATCGAGCGCGTACCCGGCGGGGAGCTCGCCCGCCGCGATCGCGGCCTCGTGCACCACGCGCCGCGTCGGGTCGGAGTCGTAGTGCACGGCGAGAGAGCCGGGCACGAACGCCAGTCCGTCGGCGAGCACGTCGATGCCGGGACCGCGCGACGAGGTCGTCGCTCCGGCATGCCAGCACAGGGCGCCCGCCGAGCCGCCCGCCAGCACCACGCCGGCACGCCACGCCTCGTCGAGGATCACGTCGAGTCCGTGCAGACGCCAGAGCGCCAGCAGGTTCAGCACGCTGCCCCCGCTGACCCAGATGACGTCCTGGGCGAGCAGGTGCGCGCGCAGGTCGGGCACGTTGGGATGCGGGAAGAGGTGGACGTGCGAGGCATCCACCCCGACCAGTCTCGCCGCCTCGAGCTCGACGCCCTCGATGTGGCGCTGGTCGCCGCCCGCGGTGTTGAGATGAGCGACCCGCGGGCGCCGACCCTCGACGCGGGCGAGCGCGATCGCATGGAGCAGCATCGGGCCGTACGCCGCATCGCTCCACGATCCCGGCACGAACCCGCCGCACGTGGCGACGATCGTCGGATGCCGCGCGGTCACTCCTTCACCGCCCCGTCGCTGGAGTTCATGATGCGGCGCTGGAAGATGAAGAACAGCACCGCCACCGGGATCGTCATGAGAGCCGCCGCGGCCAGCTTGATCGGGAACTGGTTGCCCTGCGAGAGCTGGCCGCTCGCGAGCCCCGCGACGCCCTTCGTGAGGGTCGTCAGCGCCGGGCTCTGCGTCGACACGATGAAGTGCGCTAGCTCGTTCCACGACCCCTGGAACGACAGGATGATGATCGTGATGAGCGCCGGACGCGCCATCGGCAGCACGACCGACCAGAACACCCGGAAGCTGCCCGCGCCGTCGATGCGGGCCTGCTCCTCGACGCTCGGCGGGATCGACTCGAAGAAGTTCTTCATGATGAACACGCTCGCCGCGTCCGCCAGCAGCGGCACGATCATGCCCGTGTACGAGTCGTAGATGCCGAGCTGGTTGATGACGAGGAACTTCGGGATGAGGAGCACCACCGTCGGCACCGACATCACCGCCACCAGGGCGGCGAACACGACGCCGCGCCCCGGGAAGCGCAGGCGCGCCAGCGCGTAACCGGCGAGGGAGGCGAAGAAGGCGCGTCCGAGGGTGACGAAGACCGTGACGATCGCGGAGTTCATGAACCACACCGGGAAGTCGGAGTTCGCGAACAGGGTCGTGAAGGCCTGGGTGGTGAACGGGTTGGGGATCAGCGAGACCGGGTTCGCCGTGGCATCCTCATCGGTCTTGAACGCCGTCGCCACCTGGATCAGGAACGGGGCGATGTAGACGATCGCGAGCGCGCTCAGCACGACATAGGTGATCGGTCCGCCGAGGCGGAAGCTGCGACGGGCGCGACGAGCGGCGGTGGCGACGCTCACGAGCGACCCCCCTTCTCGATGACCGCGCTCTCGACGACCGCGCTCTGGACGACCGCGCTCTGATAGAGGCGCATGCGGCGGCGGGACACCTTGCGCTCACGCAGCACCCAACGCTGCAGCAGCGTCAGCACGACGATGATGACGAACAGGATGAACGCGATCGCCGCACCCTGCCCCCACTCCTGGTTGACGAACGAGCTCTGATAGGAGAGGTACGCGGGCGTCAGCGTGGTCTTGCCCGGGGCGCCCTGCGTGCCCGTGTAGATCTGGTCGAAGACCTGCCAGCAGCCGATCAGGCCGAGCGTCAGCACCGTGAAAAGGGTCGGACGCAGCTGCGGGAGGGTGACCTGCCAGAAGCGCTGCCAGCCGTTCGCGCCGTCCATGATGGCCGCCTCGGTCACGTCGCCGGAGAGGTTCTGGAGCGCCGCGATGAACAGCAGCATGAACGTGCCGCTCGTCGTGAACACGGCCATGATGATGAACGCCGACATGGCGACCGACGGGCCGCCCAGCCAGTTCCACCAGGAGACGCCGAGGAACGTGTTGTCGGTGAGGGCCGCCGGCCCCTGGGTCACGCCGAAGACGCCCAGCAGGTTCTGCACGATGCCGTGCGGGTCGTTGAACCAGTTCGGACCGTGGATGCCCACCCACGAGAGCACCGCGTTGACGGCGCCCGTCGCCGAGAACAGGAACAGCCAGAGCACGGTGATCGCCACCGAGCTCGTGACCGACGGGAAGTAGAACGCGGTGCGGAAGAAGCCGCGCCCGCGCAGCACCTGACGGTTCACGAGAACCGCCAGTCCCAGCGCGACGGCCGTCTGGATCGGCACGACCAGCAGCACGTACCAGGCGTTGTTCTTCAGCGCCATGCCGAAGTCCTGCGTGGCGAGGCCGCCGCCGGTGAGCAGCTGCGCGTAGTTGTCGAGCCCGACGAAGTGCACGCCGGACGAGAAGGGGCTGCCCCGGCCGCCCCAGTCGGAGAAGCTCACCCACAGCGCCATGAGGACGGGCACGCCGAGGAAGAGGCCGAGCAGGATGACGACCGGGGCGGTGAAGATCCACCCCGAGGCGGCCTCACCGCGCCGGAGCGCGGAGCGGCGAGGCCGACTCGTGGTTGCGGACATGATGGCGGATGCCCCTTACTTGGCCAGCAGCGCCTGCAGGTTCGTCTGCGTCGCGTCGAGGATCGTCTGCGGGTCGCTCGTGGCGAGGGACTCGAGCTTGCTGTTGAGGTCGGTCACGACGTCGGCCGAGCCCTTTGCCGTCGGCACGCCCTTGGCATAGGAGGCGGCGTCGAGGAACGGCACCAGCGCCGCGTTCTCGCTCTTCCACTCATCGGCAGCCGAGGTGATCGACGGCATGACGCCGAACGCCTTCGAGAACGCCAGCTGGCTGTCCTTGCTGGTCAGCTGCTCGACGAGCTTGAGTGCGGCGGCCTGGTTGGGGCTGTCGGCGGCGATGCCCCAGCAGTTCGTGAACTGCAGGGTGCCCTGCCCAGCGGGACCGGCGAGAAGCTCCACGACCTTGTACTTCACGTTCGGGTAGTCGGAGCTCATGGCACCCGTAATCCAGTTGCCCTCGATCGTCATCGCGGCCAGACCCTTGCCGAAGGCCTCACCGCCCCAGCCCGCGCCGAGGTCCTTGGCGTACTTCAGCTCGCCGCCGTTGAGCAGCTGCTTGACGTAGTCGAGCGCCTGCACGTTCGCGGTCGAGTTGGCGGTCGCCTGCGTCGAGTCGTCGTTCATGAGGTTGCCGCCGGCCTGCACCATGAAGGAGCCGATGCGGGCGTACTCGCCCGAGATGCCGAGACCGACGTGACCGGCGGTCGTGAGCTTCTTGGCCACGGCGGTCAGGTCGTCCCACGTCTTCGGGTAGTCGGAGTCGGTGAGGCCCGCGGCCTGCCACATGTCGGTGTTGACGATCAGCTGCAGCGTGGAGAAGTCCTTCGGCGCGCAGTAGAACTTGCCGTCGTAGGTGAACGAGCTCACCAGGCTCGGGTAGAAGTCGCTCTTGTTGGCGAGTTGGTCGCCGTACGCGAGCAACGACCCGTTCGACGCGTAGCCGGCGAGGGCGTCGGTCGAGAGGTAGAAGACATCGGCCGGCTTTCCGGCGGCGAAGCCCTGCGACAGCTGCTGGCTGAGGTTGGATGCCGCGACCACGGTGGCCTTGGTGCCCGAGCTCTGCGACCAGCTGTCGACGGCGGCCGTGACGGCCTTGGTCTCCGCGTCGCCCGACGAGCCGATCATGACCGTCAGCGGGTCGTTCGACGAGGTGAGGGTGCCGGACCCGCTCGTGGAGCTTCCCGACGAGAATCCCGACCCGCAGGCCGTGAGGCCGAGGGTCGCGGTGGCGGCGAGGGCGACGAACGCCAGGCCGCGACGTGCTGTAATGCGCATGTGATCTCCTTGTGTCCGCCCATCCATCCTCGGATGAGTCGAGAGCGTCAGCTGCTCTGCTGGTTTTGATCGTTCAATTTGAACCATCAAATCCGATCGCTGATAACGTACGAGGCGGGCCGGAGGGCTGTCAAGCGGGTGCGCGGCAGACCCGGACGTGCCTGCGCGACGCGGATGCCGCGGCCCGCGGCATCCGAGAGGGGGACACGATGCACTCGCAGCCGACCGTCATCGATGTCGCAGCCGCCGCCGGCGTCTCCCGTCAGACCGTCTCGAACGTGCTCAACTCCCCCGAGATCGTGCGGCCCGAGACCCGCGAGCGGGTCGAGCGGGCCATTCAGGAGCTCGGCTACCTGCCCCACGCCTCCGCCCGCCGGCTGCGCACCCGACGAAGCTCCACGATCGGCATCCGGCTCGACCACCTCGCCGCCGACGGCATCTCGGGGAGCGTCCTCGACCGGTTCCTGCACGCGCTCACCGAACAGGCCGCCACCCGCGGCCTGCGGGTCATGCTGTTCACCGCCGCCGACGCCGACGACGAGATCGCCCAGCTGCGACGCCTCAGCGACGGCGCGGACGTCGACGCGTTCGTGCTCACCTCGACCGTGCACGACGACCCGCGCATCGACTGGCTCTGGGGCCGCGGCATCCGGTTCGTCGCCTTCGGCAGGCCCTGGGGGCACCTCGACGCGCCGCATCCGTGGGTCGACGTCGACGGGCAGGCCGGCGTGCGCGCCGCGACCGCGCACTTCGTCGCGACCGCCGGACCCCGGGTCGGATACATCGGCTGGCCCACCGGATCGGGCACCGGCGACGACCGGCGCGCCGGATGGGCGAGCGTGATCGCCGAACATGCTCCCGCCGGAATGTCCGCCGACGGCCTGCTCGCCGACCTCGAGATCGACGCCCTCGAAGGCGTCGCCGAAGGCGGACGCGCGGCCCGCGAGCTCGTCGCGCGCACCGACGTCGACGCGATCGTGTGCGCCTCCGACTCCCTCGCGCTCGGCGCGTTCCTCGCCGTCGGCGACACCGTGCCGGTCTGCGGCTTCGACGACACCCCCGTCGCCGTGTCCCTCGGCTTCTCGAGCGTCGAGCAGCAGCTCGGCGAGGTCGCGCGCGCCGTGCTCGACCTGCTCGCCCTGCCCGACGACGCCACCGACGCCCAGGCCCACCGCCTCGTCACCCCGCGCCTCGTCGTGCGGTAGCGGCCGCGCCCTGGTCGGGGGGTGGCGCTGCTGCTCACGGCGGTCGCGGTGCTGCGCGTGGGTGGCGCCGCTGCGCGTGGGTCGCGGTGCTGCGCGTGTGTCGCGCCGCGGTCGCGGGGGTCGCGCTGCTGCGCGGCGGTCGCGGTGCTGCGCCGTCATTCCTCCTCGCCGAGTCCACATCTCTGCGCCGAGTCCATGCGCGGCGCGCGCCGGGCGTGTATGGATTCGGCGCGATGACGTTGATTCGGACCGGGGGTGGGTCGCGGGGCTGGGGCGCGTCGAGAGTACGCGGCGCGGGAGCTTCAGGGCGCGGAGGGTGAGTCTCTTAGCGTGGTGTCACTTCCCGCGGGGTTTTCGCCGTCGTTGACGTAG
>NZ_MKSL01000046.1:0-4114 GCF_001897265.1 Microbacterium sp. 71-23 | reverse complement strand
CACCCCGGCCCGCCTGCTCGGCCGCATGAACGCGTCCATCCGGTTCGTCGTGTGGGGGGTCATGCCGCTGGCGGCCCTCGCGGCCGGCGGGCTCGGCACATGGCTCGGCGTCGTCCCGACGCTCTGGATCGCGGCGGTGGGCTCGCTGTTCTCCGCCGTCTTCGTGGTCTTCGGGCCGTTCTGGGCCATCCGCGACCTCCCGGACGCCGCGGAGGCCGCGGAGGCGTGACCCGGGCGGTGCGCGCGCGGCTTTGGGGCGCGTCCCCCCGGCCGCTCAGCCCCGGACGGAAAGAGAGCCGAAGGCATCCTCCGTCGCGCCGGCGAGGGTGTCCGCGTCGATGCCGGCGGGGCAGTCGACGAAGGCGTAGTCCACCCAGCTCGTCTCGGCGAACGCGCGCACGATGAGGAAGCTCTGCCACTTCTCACCCGTGTCGCTGAACTCGTACGCGATGTGCGACTGCAGGAACTCCATGCGGCCCTTGCCGTCGTTGACGTCGAGCCACACGGAGGACTGGTCGGTCGGCGTGACGGCCTTGAGAGCCGTGTTGTCGCGCATCCCGGCCACGTACGCGTCCACTGCCGCACGGGTCGCTGCGCCGTCGGTCGCGGTCGCCGTCGACGAGAAGTCCTCGCCGGCAGGGACGACGAGGTAGCACAAGGTGTCCCCGTCGGTGAAGTACTGCTCGGACGGATCCTCGGAGTCGTCCTCCCAGCCGTCAGCGACCGTCGCGTGGAACTGCGGAGCGGTTCTCACCGTCACATCGCGGTCCAGGGGGAGATCGCCCACGAGGTGACCGAGCGGGACCTCCTCCGGCGCGGCGGGCATCGGCTTCGGGTCGGGGGCGGCCCGAGCGACCGCGGTCCCGAGCGCGGCGCCGACCCGGTACCCCGCGAAGGACCCGCCGACGCCGAACACGATCATGGCGAGCAGTCCGGCGCCGATCCCGATCCATGCCCCGACGGACATGCGGTCGCGCAGAGGCTGATCCGTCGACGGCGTCGGTGCACTCACGGTCTCATCCTCTCGCCGCCGCATCGCACGGCCGCAGCCCATTCTGGAGCCCGAGGGACTCCGCGCGCCAGCCCGGATCCGGCCCGACCCAGCTCAGATCACGCCGTCGGAGAGGGTCGTCGGGTTGCCGAAGCGGTGGTTCGTGATCGACACCGCCTGCTCGCGCAGGAACGGCAGCAGCTCGACGCGCCCGGCACCCGTGGGTGCATGGTCCCACACGGCGACGTCGGGGGAGCCGTCGGTCGCCGCGCACACGGCGGCGCGGTCGCCGCCCACCAGCCGCACGCGGGACGGACGCGCCGACGGACGCTGCAGCCCGGCCAGCCACGCGGCATCCGACTCCGTCGTGACGGCGATCCCGTCGTCCCGCGCGCCCGCGACCACGGCAGCGGGGAGGTCGAACCCGGTCGAGACGGTGCACGGCGAACCGCTGCGGAGCGCGGCGGCCAGCACGCGGAGCGCGTCGGCGAGATCGGCGTCCTGCGCGATCCGGATCTCGACCTCGACCGGGCGGTAGCGGAACACGTTGCGTTCCACCCCGAGCCCCGACACGTCGACCGCGACCCCGAACTCGTCCTGCCACGCCCGCTCGTCGGATGCCGCCGCCGCGGTCAGCCGCGCGAAGGCGACGTCGTCGAGCACCGCGCGGGCGGCGCCGAGGAGGCGCGCGGCCGGACCGCCGAGCGCACGCGGGCCCGCGTCGACAGCCGCGGCATCCGGCACCGCTGCCGCGGCCGGCACCCACGTGCCCAGCCCATACAGGTAGTTCGGGCCGCCCGCCTTGGCACCGGCACCGACCGCCGAGCGCTTCCATCCGCCGAAGGGCTGGCGCTGGACGATGGCGCCCGTGGTGCCGCGGTTCACGTAGAGGTTGCCGGCCTCGACCCGGTCGAGCCACTGGGCGACCTCTGCGGAATCGAGCGAGTGCAGTCCTGCGGTGAGGCCGTAGTCGACGGCGTTCTGCAGCCGCAGCGCCTCATCGAGGTCCGCCGCACGCATGATGCCGAGCACGGGCCCGAAGTACTCGGTGAGGTGGAACGGGGACCCCGGGCGCACGCCCGTCTTGATGCCCGGCGACCACAGCATCCCGCTGCCGTCGAGCTGCTTCGGCTCGACGAGCCACGACTCGCCCTCCTCCAGGCGGGTGAGGGCGTCGAGGAGCTTGCCGCTCGCGGGCTCGATGATCGGGCCGATCTGGGTGCTCGGATCGGCGGGGTACCCGACGCGCATCGAGGTCGCGGCATCCACGAGCTGGCGCTCGAACCGCTCCGAAGCGGCCACGGAGCCGACGAGGATCGCGAGCGACGCCGCCGAGCACTTCTGGCCGGCGTGCCCGAACGCGCTCTTCACCACGTCGGATGCGGCGAGGTCGAGGTCGGCCGACGGGGTGACCACGATCGCGTTCTTGCCGCTCGTCTCGGCGAGGAGCGGCAGGTCCGGGCGGAACGAGCGGAACAGCTGCGCGGTCTCGTACGCGCCGGTGAGGATGACGCGGTCGACGGCCGGATGCGACACGAGCCGCGTGCCGAGGTCGCGCTCGGCCACGTCGACGAGGGCGAGGAGGTCGCGCGGCACGCCGGCCTCCCACAGCGCCTCGACCATGACGGCGCCGCACCGCTGCGAGAGCTTCGCGGGCTTGATCACGACGCCCGAGCCGGCGGCCAGCGCCGCGAGCACGCCGCCGGCCGGGATCGCGACGGGGAAGTTCCACGGCGGGGTCACCACGGTGACGCGCGACGGCACGAAGACGGCGCCCGCCACGGCGTCCAGATCGCGCGCCCGCTCCGCGTAGTAGTGAGCGAAGTCGATCGCCTCGCTCACCTCGGGGTCGGACTCGGCGATCGTCTTGCGCGCCTCGTGCGCCATGATCTCGACGAGCTCGCCGCGACGGGCTGCGAGCCGCTCCCCCGCACGGTGCAGGACCGCGGCGCGCTCCGCGCCCGACCGCCGGCCCCACTCGGCACCGGCGGCGGCGGCGCCCTCGATGACGGCGTCGAGGGCGGCCGCGTCGGTCACGTGCGCCGCGCGGATGGACGCGAGCCCCAGCTCCGAGGTCGGCACCCGGCTCAGGATGCCGCGGCCCCACGCGCGATTCGCGGCGAGCGCCGGATCGGTGTCGGGGGCGTTGCGGAAGCCGGCGGGAGCGGGCTGGGTGGGCGCGGGCCCGGCGGGAGCGGGCTCGGCCGGCTGGACGGGAGCGGGCGCGGCCGCAGCCGCCTCCTCGGCCGTGCGGTCTTGGGTGCGGTTCGGGCGGGGGGTCGCGGCATCCGCCTCGAGGGCCGCGCGCGAGCGCTCGTACCGCTCGCGCTCGCGCGCGAACAGGTCCGGATCCTGCGCGAGCTCGAAGACGGCGGACATGAAGTTGTCCTGGCTCGCGTTCTCCTCGAGCCGGCGGATCAGGTAGGCGATCGCGACGTCGAACTCGGCGGGGTTCACGACGGGCGTGTAGAGGAGGAGGCGGCCGACGTCGCGGCGCACCGCCTCGGCCTGACCCGTCGCCATCCCGAGCAGCATCTCGAACTCGACGCCGGCGGTGACATCCCGCGCCGTCGCCAGGAGCCACGCGTGCGCGATGTCGAAGAGGTTGTGTCCGGCGACCCCGATCCGCACCGCGGCCAGGCGCTCCGGAGTCAGCGCCCACTCGAGCACGCGCTTGTAGTTCGTGTCGGAGTCCTGCTTCGTCCCGTAGGTCGCGAGCGGCCAGTCGTGGATCGCGGCGTCCACGTGCTCCATCGCCAGGTTCGCGCCCTTCACGACGCGCACCTTGATCGGCGCCCCGCCGGCGGCCCGCCGCACGGTCGCCCACTCCTGCAGCTGCTGCATCGCGCCGAGCGCATCCGGAAGATACGTCTGCAGCACGATCCCGGCCTCGAGCGCCCGGAGCTGCGGCTGGTCGAGCAGTCGCGTGAACACCGCGATCGTCAGGTCGAGGTCGCGGTACTCCTCCATGTCGAGGTTGATGAACTTCGCGCGGCCGGATGCCTCCGCCCGCGCCGCGAGCTCGTAGAGCGGCGTGAGCGTGCCGACGACCTTCTCCACGGCCTCGTCGAACGACCACATCGACAACTGGCTGACCACGCTGGACACCTTGATCGAGACGTA
>NZ_MKSL01000045.1:0-4604 GCF_001897265.1 Microbacterium sp. 71-23 | reverse complement strand
GTGACACCACGCTAAGAGACTCACCCGCGCCCGGGGGTTGCAAGGCCGAGTTCGGGCGGTCCAGCGAGGCTAATCTCAGCGTCGACAGCCCATGGAATGCCTCCCTACGTCGATGAGGAGTTGGCTACGCGGGCCGACGACTCCGATTTGCCGGCGGTGCGCGGCACCTCGGGGCTTGTCCGGGCGCAGCGAGGGTGGGGCGATCGGCCCCCGTCGCGACTCTGTTCTCACACTCCCGGGACCTTGGGAGAGTTGTGGGGTGAATCCTCCCGGCACGACCGCCTCTCGGGGTTTCAGGCGCCGTAGACGCGCGTCCGGCACCCAGTGCGGTGCGTGGCGCCTTCCTGCCGTCGTTGCAGGTCAGTGATTCATCTGCACGTCAACTGGCCTCAACCGCTCGGACACACTCGGCAGATCGAATTGACGTCGATCAAGGGAGGGTTCGTGCGCCTATCGGTCATCGGATGCGGCTATCTCGGAGCGGTGCACGCCGCCGCGATGGCATCAATCGGTCACGAAGTCGTCGGAGTTGACGTCGACGAGCATCGGGTTGCCGCGTTGAGTGCAGGGACGGCGCCCTTCTTCGAGCCGAATCTGGAAGATCTCGTCCGCGATGGGGTGAGCTCGGGGCGCCTTCGATTCTCGAACAGGATGGCCGACGTCGCGGGCGCGACGGTGCATTTCGTCGGCGTCAACACGCCCCAGCAGAAGGACGGATACGCCGCTGACCTGACCTACGTCAATGCCGCGTTCGATGGGCTGCTGCCCTACCTCTCCGAAGGCGACATCGTGGCGGGCAAGTCGACGGTGCCCGTCGGCACGGCCGCGGGGCTCGCGCCTCGCGTCGAAGCGACCGGCGCGACCCTCGTCTGGAACCCGGAATTCCTTCGTGAGGGCTGGGCAGTGCAAGACACGATCGATCCCGACAGGCTCGTGGCGGGGGTCCCCGCTGGCGCAGAGGGGGAGCGCGCGGCATCCATTCTTCGTGAGGTCTATCACCCCTCGGTCGCGAAGGGCACGCCTTTCATCGTCACCGACTACGCGACAGCGGAGCTGGTGAAGGTCGCGGCGAACGCCTTCCTCGCAACCAAGATCAGCTTCATCAACGCCATGGCCGAGATCGCCGAGGTCACGGGCGCCGACGTCACTCAGCTCGCAGATGCGATCGGACACGACGCTCGCATCGGGCGCCGCTTCTTGGGAGCCGGCATCGGGTTCGGCGGGGGATGCCTGCCCAAGGACATCCGTGCCTTCTCGGCGCGCGCCGAAGAGCTCGGCAAGGGTGAGTCTGTCGCCTTCCTGCGTGAGATCGACGCGATCAACCTTCGTCGTCGCGATCGGGCCGTGCAACTGGCCGTCGATGCGCTCGGGGGAGAGACCTTCGAACGCAAGATCGCCGTGCTGGGGGCCGCGTTCAAGCCGCACTCCGACGACATCCGCGATTCGCCGGCCCTCGACGTGGCGGTACGCCTGCACGGGCTGGGGGCCTCGGTGCGGGTCACCGATCCTGAGGCGATCGCGAACGCGCGCCGCATCCATCCGCAGCTGACCTACCTCGCTGACCGGGACGAGGCGTTGCGCGGCGCTGACGTGGTGATCGTCGTCACCGAGTGGGATGAGTACCGCCGGCAGATGGCCCCCGAGCTCGTGTCGACTCTCACCGAGGGCCGCATCATCATCGACGGCCGCAACTGCCTGGATGCCGCGGCCTGGCGCGCGGCGGGATGGACGTACTACGGGATGGGGCGGCCGTAGCCGTCCCTGTCACGCGTCGCGTCGCCGGAGGGCGGCGCGTGGGTGTCACAGGGCGCCCCGAGTCAACACCCCGCCGAGCGACGACCCGTCGCGAGGTTCGACGGTGCGCACCGATGCCGCGCGGCGTTCTCGTGTTCGACGCCCGAGCCGTGATCCCACGACGCGTCGCCACCGCATCGGCGAGCGTGCGCGGCACCTTCCGCGGCGAGGGGTCCGCGTCGCGCGCGTGTACCCGCGCGCGGACTGGCGTGCCGTCTGTGTCCGCTTCGGCACCGCACCGCGCTGACTCCGAGCCCCTGTCCGCCGCCGGCTCCAGATTCCACCGCGTTGCGCGCCGGCATCGACGCACCGCGCCCGCAACCCGACTGAGCGGATGCCGCTCCCTCCCGGGGTGCGGCTCCACGGTGTTCGTGCGGGCGAGGCTGTGATCCTCGGGATGTCGGGCGACACGAGGCGGATTCCTGATCCCTCCGGGGCGGAGATCACGCGCAAGGTTCTGGCCCGGAGCGTCGCTCAGAGGCGCTCGAAACGAAGCTTCCTCCACAATCATCCGGAGTCGCGAAGCTTTCACATTCGAAGAAAAGGCCGAACAAAATGTCGCACCCCCAAGCGACAATGGGAACATGCATTCCACATCCGCCGCCACCCTTCTCGCCGCTGATCAGCGCGCGTGGAACGACGTGGTGGGCGCGATCGACCTCGCTGAGCGCATCGTCGCCCGTGCCGAGGTCGAGCGGATGCGGGCGCTCGCCGCCGCGGGCCGTCTGGTGCGAGACCTCACGGCCGACACCCCCACTCGTGTGCGCGAGCACGACATGGTGCTGCGGTCGCTGTCCGCCGAGATCGGCGCCGTCGCCCGGCGCTCCGACCGCTCGGTGCAGCGCGATATCGGTGACGCGATCGAACTCGTCGAGCACTACCCGGCCACCCTTTCCCGGTGGGAGGCCCCTTTCCCGGTGGGAGGTCGGTGACATCACCCGGGCTCACGTGCGCACCATCGTCGACTGCGGCGCCATCGTTCCGATCGACGCACGCGCCGATTTCGATACGGATGCCGCGGCCCTCGCGACGCACCACACCCCGGGTCGGCTCCGCCGACTGCTCGAGCAGCTCGCCGACGACATGCACCCGCGATCACTCGTCGAACGCCACGTCGACGCGCGCGCCGAGCGCTGCGTGCGCGTGGTCGCGCGCGGCGAAGGAATGTCCGACCTCATCGTCACGACACCGACGCTGCTGGCCGACGCCGTGTACGACCGGCTCACCCAGCAGGCCCGCATTCTCATCGACACGCGCGCGCATGTCGACGCCGGCGCCGACGTCGACGCCCATTCGTGCGTCGATGCCGCCGACACCCGCTCCATCGACCAGGTGCGCGCCGACCTCGTCACCGACATGCTGCTCACCGTCGCTCCCAGCGCCGACCCGACCCGCACCGACGACGGCCCGGGCGTTCTCGGAGCCATCCGAGCCAAGGTGCAGATCGTCGTTCCCGTCGCGACCCTGCTCGGCGACGACGACCGTTCCGCCGAACTCGCCGGCCGCAGCCCCCTCGACGCCGACACCGCCCGCCGGCTCGCCGGTGCCACCCGCTGCCCGTGGGAACGCGTGCTCACCCACCCCATCACCGGGCAGGTGCTCGCCGTCGACACCTACCAGCGACCGGCCGCCCTCGACCGCTACCTTCGCGCCCGCGACCAGCACTGCCGATTCCCCGGATGCCGCGTCCCCGCCGTGCGCTGCGAAGTCGACCACACCACCGACTGGGCGCTCGGAGGCAAGACCGAGGCATCCAATCTCGCCCACCTCTGCCAACGGCACCACTCGATGAAGCAGTTCACCGCGTGGACCGTGCGGCAGCACCCGGGCGGCATCCTCGAATGGACCTCACCCGGCGGTCGAACCTACCTCGACCACCCCGCCGGCGCCGGCGCGCACGCCGTCACCTTCACGCCCGATCCACCCGGCGACACCGGCTCGCGCGCGCATCCTCGACACGACGAATCCACCGCACCGTTCTGACCGGCACCTGGCAGAACGCGCGCGTCAGCGCACCGGTGCCGACGTCGCCGCGCCACCCTCCGGGCTGAACGTGTAGTCGTGCGTCACCGCGAGATACACCAGCGCCGCCACTCCCACCGCGATCACCGCCACCATCACATACGCCCACCACGAATGGCCGGGCCGGCGCGGCGGGCCACCCCGTCTCGAGCCTCGAGTCATACCGACGATCGGGTCGTACGTCACAGCGGATCCTCCAGCCATCCGTCCAGCGGTCGCGGGCGCAACGGATCGCTCGGCCATGAGCGGGCAGCGCGGAACTCGATCGACGCGACCAGGTCGCGACGAGTGGAGACAAGGGCGAGCGTGCAGAACTGCACCCGCTCGTCATGGAAAGAACGGCAGTCCCACTCCCACGTGAGCACGTCCACGTCATCCGACCGCGACCGCGCCAGCATCGACACGACCGCATCCGGCCGGCGCACCTCCGTGTCGAACCAGAGCCGCAACTGGCGGGCGCCCGCGAACCGGTCGTCACCATCGACGATCGCGCCGTCGCTGACGAAGCACGCGACGAACGCACGCTCGTCACGCGCGTTGATCGCATCCAGCACCGAGGCCACGATGTCGACCACCGAACCCCCTCCCCAGCGGAATCAGTGATGCGTCACGGTCCGGGCCGCGGCATCCGTCGAATTCATCGGATGCCGTGACGAAAAGGACCGCACGTGGGACCTAGTCTGGGAGCGGGGGCGGGCTCACCCGTGCACGGGGAACGGATTTCAACCGAATTCGTCCACATTTGGAGGGTGAGTCTCTTAGCGTGGTGTCACTTCCCGCGGGGTTTT
>NZ_MKSL01000044.1:0-4729 GCF_001897265.1 Microbacterium sp. 71-23 | reverse complement strand
AGAGCGCGCTGTGGGCGCGGACCCGTCGCACTGCCAGCACGATCGCCACCCTATGCGACGACGTCACCTCGTCCGGAGCAGCTCGAGGGCGCGTGCCGTCATCGCCGCCCGGTCGAGCCGCCCGGCGGCCGCGCGGACGGCGGCCACGGCATCCGCACCGGCGAGGTCCGTCGCCCGCCGGAAGTGCTCGTCGAGGTGGAGGCTCGGCAGGTCCTGACGCGAGCCCAGGCCCTCCGCGATGGCGAGGGCCTCCAGGCCGCTCTCGCGGTGGGCCGGGGATCGCACCGCCCACGCGGACCAGCCCGCGAGCACGGTGCCGAGCACCGGCCGGTCGATGAACTGCGACCGGACTCGCACGGTCGCGAGGGCCCGCGTCCGCAGGCGACGCGCCCACTCGTCGATGCGGGCGGCGGGGAGGGACTCGTCCATGGCGGTGGCGGCGACGAGCGCCGCCACCGTCGTCGCATACCACGGGGACGCGCGCTGGCTGCGGGTGTCGAACCAGGCCATCGCCTTCTCGTACAGCTCGGCGGCGAGCATCCGGTCTCCGGAGGCGCGTTCGAGCTCGGCGAGGCCCAGCCAGCCGAGCGAGGACAGCTCGAGCCCGTCCTCGGTGAGTTCGCGAGTCGCCGTCATCTCGACGTAGAGCTCCCGCGCCTCGTCGAAGCGGCCCAGGCTGATGAGGTTGCCGCCGCGGATCCAGGACAGCTGGCGCAGCTGGCCGTCGGCCTCGAAGGCTGCCAGCTCGCCGGCGGCGCGGTCGAGCCAGGCGAGCGCCTCCGCGGGCTCGTGCACCTGACTGGCCAGCTGCCCGGACGACACCGCCGACATCGCGGCGAACCACGGGTTGTCCACGATCGCGGCGAGCTCCCACGCGCGGGCGGCGGCATCCCTCGCCACCGCCGTGTCGCCGTCGTTCTCGGCGTACTGCGCGAGGACGGTCTCCCCCACGAGCGCCAGCGTCGGGTCGTCCGACGCCCGCAGCCGCTCCACCTCGGCCTGCGCCCGCGACGGGTCGCCCATGACCGACAGCAGGTCGGCGTAGGCGCCGAGCATGGGGGTGAGCGGGGCCCGCCGGCGGAGGATGCGCAGCCGTGCCCGCAGGCGGAGCGCCCGCGGGTCGTCGGTCACCATGGCGACCACGGCGGCCAGGAGCAGGACCGTGGCCAGCGCGTCGGCCGGGACGGCCGCCGCATCCACCCGGGCGACCGCCTCCAGCGCGGGCGGCCCGAAGGCCTGCAGCTCGGAGAAGGATCCGCGCACGATCCACGACTGGCTGAGGAGGGCGAACAGCACGACCGCGGTGGCGTCGTCCTCCGCATCCATCGCGTGCCGCACGACGGCGATGAGGTTGTCGTGCTCGGCGCGCAGGAGTCGCGCGCCCTCGACCGAGAAGGCATCCGGTCCCCGCTCGTCCGCGAACGCGAGCGCCCAGCCCACCACCGCATCCCACGCGGCGCCCTCCGCGCCGTCGGCCGCGAGACGCGACAGCCCGAACTCGCGCACGGTCTCCAGCATCCGGAAGCGGACGCCGCCCGAGCGGGGGTCGTCCGCGACGACGAGGAGGGACTGGGCCACGAGCCGGTCGAGCAGGTCGTCCGCCGATTCCTCGATGAGGACACCGGCGGCGGTGTCCGCCGAGAACCCGCCGGGCAGCAGGGAGAGGGTCGCGAGCGCGGTGCGGGAGTCGGGGTCGAGCAGGTCCCAGCTCCACCGGATGACGGCCTCCAGGGTGCGGTGGCGCTCCGGGGCGGTCCGGTCGCCGGTGACCAGGAGGGCGAAGCGGTCCTGGAGCCGCGCCTCGATCTGCTCGGGGGTCATCGTGCGCACGCGCGCGGCGGCGAGCTCGATCGCCAGCGGGAGCCCGTCGAGGTGATCGCACAGCCGCGTCACGACGTCGAGCGGCAGCACCGCGCCGGGGCGCACGGCGCGCGCCCGCTCGAGGAAGAGGCGCACCGCCGGACCGGCCTCCGCGTCGCCGTCCACCCCTCCCGTCGGGAGCGGGTCGAGCGGATACACCTGCTCGGCGGCGACGGCCAGCGGCGTGCGGCTGGTGGCGAGGACCCGCAGTGCGGGCACCGCCGCGAGCATGTCGGCGACCCATGCGGCGACGCCGTCCACGACCTGCTCGCAGTTGTCCAGGACCAGCAGCGTCGGCCGCTCGCCGAGGACCGCGGCGACACGGGCGCGCAGGTCCGGGCGCGAGCGCGCGTCCGCCAGCCTCCCGCCCGGGCTCGCCTCCGAGATGCCGAGCGCGGCGGCGATCGCCAGCGGGACGTCGTCGTCGGCCCGCACGCTCGCGAGAGGGACGACGACGACGGCTGGCGAGGCGGATGCCGCGGCCGCCGCCTGCGCGAGCCGGGTCTTGCCGAGTCCCCCGGCGCCCAGGATCGTCACCAGACGGGACCGCGTCAGCTGCGCGGCGACCTCCTCGAGGGCGCCCGCTCGGCCGATGAGCTCGTTGGGGGCGGCGCGCAGTCCGATGCGCACCCGCGCGCGCACCTCGGCGTCACCGCCGCGCAGGAGCCGCGTGTTCAGGTTCGTGAGCTCCGGGCCCGGCGAGCTGCCGAGGTCGTCGCGCAGGCGCGTGCGCAGCGCCGCGAAGACGCCGAGCGCCTCGGCGCCGCGCGCGTCCGCGGCGAGGGCCGTCATGAGCTCGCCGTGCAGCGCCTCGTCGTAGGGCCGGACCGCCGCGAGACCCGCCAGCACCGCCGCTCCCTCGCCGGGTCGCCCGCCGGCCACGAGGGCACGGGCGCGGCCGGTGTCGACGCGTACGCGCAGCGTCGCCGCGGCATCCGCCAGTTCGTCGGCCACCGGCGCGGCGGCCACGTCGGGCCCGGCCTCGCCGCGCCACAGCCCGAGTGCCTCGTCGAAGAGCGCGAGCCCCGCCGCGTCGCCGGGCACGAGCCGTTCCGCGGCGGCGCACAGGCGCCGGGCGCGGGAGAGGTCGACCTCGTCGTCCGGCACGCCCAGCGCGTAGCCGGACGGGTCGCTGCGCACGAGGTCCGGGCCGGCGGCGGCGCGCAGACGCGAGACGAGGGTCTGGAGCGCGCCGCGGGGGTTCTGCGGCCGATCCTCGCCCCACACGTCCGCGGTGAGGGCCTCGACGCTGCGCGACCGCGACCCGGAGAGCGCGAGCGCGGCGACGAGCGCCCTGGCGGTCGCGCCCGGGAGGTCGACGGGGCGGCCGTCCGGCGTCGTCACGGCGACCGGGCCGAGCACGGCCACCCGCGGGGCGTCCTGCGTCACGAAGAGGAGCCTAGCCGCGGCATCCGACCGCACCCGCCCCCGGCCGACCGGGATGCGGCGTGCCCTCAGGGTGGCGTCGGAGGCGTCGGGCACACTGGAGGGACGCACCCGCTCGGGCGAAGGGAGACGATGGTGAGCTTTATCGACGGATACGATCCCGACACTCTCCGCGAGGTCGTCGACCTCCGCCACTGCCGCGAGCGCCTCGACGAGATCGGCGAGCAGCGCAGCCTTCCGGCCCTGCTGGAGCGCGTCTGGCTGCTGAAGGTGCTCGACCGTCTCGACGACGGGCTGGTGATCGCCGAGCAGGCCGTCCGCCAGGCGCGCATGGCCGGCACGCGGAAGGATCTGCTGCGCGCGCGCATCCTGCACGCGACGATCCTGCAGTACCGCGGGGCGTACGCCGCCGCCGATCAGGAGCTCACCACGTGCGCCGAGGAGGCCGAGGGCCAGGGCTGGGCGGGCATCGCCGCGTTCGCGTACCAGCACCGCGGCAAGGTCAACTTCGACGCCGGCGACTTCGACGCGGCGCGCAGCGACTTCAAGCGCGCGCTCTTCCTGCGGCAGGAGTCCGGCGCCGCGGACGACCAGCTCGAGTCCACGCTGCTCGCGATCGACGCCGCCGACCGGCGCCGGGTCACCGCATCCGTCGCCAGCTGATCCGCTCTCCCGAGACGCACCGAGGTCTTCGCCGCCGCATGTCCGATCTCCACCGGGTGCGCATCTGGGCCGACGCCCTCATCGCCCACCACCTCGACGGCTCGTGGTCGTTCGCGTTCGACAACGCGAAGCGCCGGGCCGGTCAGTGCGACTACACGCACCGGCGCATCAGCGTGTCGCGCTACCTCGCCGCACGCTACGACGACGACACGAACCACCAGACACTGCTGCACGAGATCGCGCACGCCCTCGCCGGGCCGGGCGCCGGTCACGGTCCGCAGTGGAAGCGCGTGGCCCGCGAGCTCGGCTACGTGGGCGGCACGACGCACGACGGCGAGACCGCGACGGAGCTGGCGCCGTGGGTCGGGGTGTGCCCGGCCGGCCACGTCGCCTACCGGCACCGCCGTCCCGCGCGCGCGACGTCGTGCGTGAAGTGCGCACCGCGGTTCGACGCGCGCTACCTGTTCACATGGTCGCGCCGCGAGATCACGTCGGCCGCGCGCCGCGCCGCCGCGACCCCCCGCTGAGCCGGACGTCGCATCCGGTCAGATCGCGACGAAGACACCGTCCCGCAGCACCGGCACGGCGTCGAGGACGGAGAGCTCGGCCGCGGTCAGGACGTCGCCGCGCAGCCCCCGCTCGATGAGCTCCTGCCCCGACCCGCTCGCCGTCAGCAGATGCCGGACAGCGCCGCGGAGGCCCCGGAACGCCTCGGCCGCGGCCGCCGCCTCGGGCGACGTGTGGTCGATGCCGTGCACGCCGAGGGCGTCCACGACGGCGCCCGCGCCGAGCTGGTCCTCCACCGCGAACCGGACGGGAG
>NZ_MKSL01000043.1:17490-36391 GCF_001897265.1 Microbacterium sp. 71-23 | reverse complement strand
GAACGTCCGGACCGAATGAAGGGGGCGGCTCAGAGGTCTGTACAACGTACTGGCGTCCTCGGCCGACCAACTTGGAGCTCACAATCGATTCTTCGGCATCACAGATCGCGACCGCGACGCTGCATCGGAGCAGCTCCACATCAAGCAATGGGATCGGTACCACCTCGAGAACTTCCTTCTCGAGCCACGATTCGTGCGCGAGGCCACTCGCGCGCTTACCGGAAAAGATCCGCTCGAATCAGACGTGCGCACTGAGGAAGCTCTCCGGGAGTGTGCGTTGCAGATCGTCGATGACATCGCCATCCAGCTCATCCGGGTTGGGTTAAACGATCAAGCAGTGAGTTCTCTCAGGGTGGGCTCTGCTGCAGACTCAGCGTCCGCGGCACAGGAGCTCTCCGCGTCGCTACAAGCGAGTGCGACACGGTTGTCCGAGCTGAGCGCGGCGCACAACACCGTCAAGATCCAGACCCTCTTGGAGGAAGAGCGGGCGAGACTAACTGAGGCGTGCTCTACAGACGCATGGATCGCTGATTTTCCCGGTCGTAACGTGCTGAAGCGGTACGTCAGGGATCACGTTAAGGTCAAGTACGAGGCCTTCGTGAACATCGTTCTGGATCGGATGGCAGAGGCGAACTTTCAGCCCCCGGGTATGAAGCGAGTTCTTGACGAGATCCTTGACGCTTAGCCCGGGTTAGGTCTTAAGTGACCTCCCACCGCGTTCGGGCGGGGGAACGGATCGGTGACAGTCCGTCAGCAGTTATCTCCACGCACGAGGGTGTTCTGTTCGCCCGCAGGCCCCTTTGAATGTTCCCGTATGCACGGCGCACGTGAACATCAATCTCTAGGCTCAGACTGTGCATGAGGTGAAGCTTCTCTCCCCATCGTTGATGATGTTCGGCGGCATGCTGATCATTTCTGCCCTGGGAATTGATTACATGAGCACTCGGGGATTCTGGACCTACATCTCGGTGCAGGGAGCCGGCTTTGCCGTCGCGGTCATTGCGGCAGGCCTGAGTTTCTCTGCGTTTCGGCACAAGGGGGCGTGGGCGTTGTTCTTCGCCTCCTGTTGTGGCTGGATGGTGTGCTGGTCGTGGTTTCTGACGCTGGGGCTGCTCATTCCAGTTCCGATGGTGTTGTGGGCGGCGATTTCATCCGTCGGATTTCTCATCAGCACATTCCTGGGCGTTATCAGATCGGACGTCGTCGCCGTCGCCATCGCGGCCGCGTTCGGCCTCGGATCCGCGCTGTCGACCGGAATTCTCGCCGCCAATCCGGTCTTTGCATCCGATTACAGCTACATCCCGTTTGCGGTTGGCGCGGTGGGCGGAGGAGTCATTCTGGCCATCGGGCCGAGGCTCCGTCGCCGCCGCTTCGTCCCACAGCGTGACGTCTGATAATCGGGCCGACTCCCGTGTGAATGCCCATCGCTCGCTCGTCCGCTTCAGCCGCGAGCCGAGCTCACGCGCACGCAGCTGCGGCACTGTTCGTACGCGTGCGGAGTTCGTGCGCCGGGCACCTCGATGACGCTTCCCGCTTCGCGCTTGGTCGGGGTGAAAGGGTGATGGTGACTTCCCGTTAGCGGGTCCGCACGATCTGCGCGCGGCAGGTTGGGTGTTCCGCCCGCCGCGTCACACGGTCGATGCGGCGTACGATGTCACCCGCACCGGCACCCGCACCACCCGTCGCACGCTCCAGACGAGCAGCGTCACCAGCAGCACGTTGCGCACGCTCAGCACGAGGATGCCGAGCGGGTGGGCCGACCAGATCAGGTCGTAGATGATCGGGTAGATGAGCTGGGTGAGCAGCAGTGCCGCACCGCCGAGTCGCAGCCCCGAGCGCAGCGTGGTCCCGTCCACCGCGGCCCACAGCACGAACGGCGCGATGATCCAGTCGAGGAACTGCGGCGAGCCGACCTTGTTGGTGACGATGAGTACCAGCACGAGCGCGAGGGCGAGCGGCGGCAGCAGCTGCACGAGATGCGCGCCGCGCGCGCTCTTCCACGCGCCGAGGGCGAGCACGGCGAGGGCGGCGATGGCGAGCAGCGGCGTGAGCAGTGCCGCCACGACGGTCACGCCGGGGCCGGTCACCTCGAACGTGATGATGTCGGCGTTGTAGGCGACGTGGAAGCCGTCGACGTGCAGTGCGGCGAGCCAGGTGAACGGCGTCGCCGCGGTCGATTCGACCTGCAGCCCGCGCCCGAACTGCGACGACAGGAAGCCGAACACGTTGCCCGCTCCTCCCAACGCGAACAGCGTCGCGATCACGACGACGGTCACGCCGAGCGCCGCCCCCACGACGCGCACCCGCGTGCCGCGCCGGGCCACCACGAGCGCGCCGACGAGGGCGGCCGGCCAGATCTTGATCCAGGCGCCCGCGGTCAGCAGGGCAGACGACACGGTCGGCACGCGGAATGCGAGCAGCAGCGCGATGATCGCGAGCGGCACCGTCACCGCGTCGATGCGGAACATGCCGACCGGGCCGAGGCAGGCGATGAACGCCAGCCAGGTCAGCGCCGCGCGGGCGCGCCAGGGGGCCTTGCCGCCGTGCACGATCAGGGCGAACACGAGCCCGTTCAGCAGCGTGATGAGCACCGCCCAGCCGAACGTATAGCCCGCGATCCACGCGAACGCCCACGCGGCGATCATCGGCACGAGGGCGAGCTGCGGGTACACCCACGGCTCGGTCACCCCGACGATCGGGCCGCCGGTGAGCGCCTGCGACGACCACGGTTCGTAGACGTTGTAGACGTCGCCCATCGGCTGGCTCGGCAGCGTCCAGCCGAGCACGATCACGAGGGCGTGGGCGGCGAGGAACCATCCCCACAGGGTCAGGGTGCGTCGAGACATCGCCGCTCAGCGTAATCGGATGCCGCGTCACGCCGCGTGCGGCAGCACCACCCAGACACTCGCGCCGCCTGCTGGCGATTCCGCGATGCCGATGCGGCCGTGGTGTCCTTCGACGATGCGACGGCAGGTCGACAGGCCGATGCCGAGGCCCGCGACATCCGTCTGGTCACCGCGCTCCATGAGTCCGAACACCTTCTCGCGCTGGGGCTCGGGGATGCCCGGCCCGTTGTCGTCGACGGTGATGCGAGACCCGTCGGGGAGCGGCTCGACCCGCACGATGATGTGCGGCGCGTCGGACGTCGTCGCACTGAACTTCACCGCGTTCGCGACGAGGTTCTGCAGCAGGCCTCTCAGCAGCGTCGGGTCGGCGACGACCGGCGCCGGAGCGTCGACCTCGATCGTGGCGCCCGTCTGCGCGAGCGGGGTGTCGAGGTCGTCGATGACCGCGGCCATGACGTCCTCGACGTCGACGGCGGCGACGCGCGGCACCTCGCCGCCCACGCGGGCGAAGTCGAGCAGGTCGCTGATCATCGTCGACATGCGGTCGGCGGCGGCCTCAGCCCGCGCGAGCGCCCGGCTCGCCTGCGGGGCATCCGAGAGCTCGGGGCTGTCGGCGGCGAGCTCGATGAACCCGGACAGCGCCATGAGCGGGTTGCGCAGGTCGTGACTGATGCGGCCAGCGAACTGCTCGAGCTCGTGGTTCGAGGTCTGCAGCTCGCGCGTGACGCGCCGCAGCTCGAGCACGTCCACCACCTGGTGGGCGAGGATGTCGAGGGTCGCCGCATGCTCTGCAGACAGCTCACCGACCTCCTCGTCGAAGATGCAGAGCGTGCCGATCGCGATGCCCGAGGGCGTGATCAGCGGGCTCGACGCGTAGAAGCGCACGTTGCCGATCACACCGGTGACGAACGGATTCGCGGCGAAGCGGTCGTCGAGACGGGCATCGGGAACGATCACCCGGCCGGGCTGCTCGAGCACCACCGCGCACATCGAGTCATCCCGCGAGCAGACGGCCGCCGTGAACCCGACCGCGGCGATCTGATGCTGAAAGCGATCGTCGATGATGTTGATGACCGCCGTCGGCACGCCGCAGATGGTGGCGGCCAGCTGCACCAGACCCTGCAGGTCGGACTCGGGCGGATCCTCGAGCAGCTCGTAGTCGGCGATCGTCTGGCGGCGCGTGACGTCGTGTGCAGTCGACAAGGTCGGGTCCTCCCGTCGGGTGGCACCAGATTAGCGGTCTGCGCGCGCTCGGGGTGCGCGCAGAGGGCGACTCAGTCGGATGCCGCGGCGCGCCCGTCGAGCTCGGCGACCAGCGCGTCCACGCGTGCCCGGATCTCGTCGCGCACCTGCCGCACGACCTCGATCGGCTGGCCGGCGGGGTCGGTGAGCTCCCAGTCCTCGTAGCGCTTGCCGGGGAAGATCGGGCAGGCGTCGCCGCACCCCATCGTGATGACCACATCGGCCTCGCGCACGGCGTCGGTCGTCAGCAGCTTCGGCTGGCGGGCGCCGAGGTCGATGCCGAGCTCGGCCATCGCCTCGACGGCGACCGGGTTGATCGTCTCCCGCGGCTCGGACCCCGCCGAGCGCACGTCGACCCGATCGCCCGCGATGGATTCAAGGTATCCGGCGGCCATCTGCGAGCGGCCGGCGTTGTGCACGCACACGAACAGCACGGTGGGGGTGGTCATGAGTCGGCTCCTGTTCCGGCGATCGCTGATCGCCGCTCGATGAGTAAGGTGTCGCGCCACGTGCCGGCGCGCGGTCCAAGGGTCGATCGTGCGATGCGCTCGCGGCGGCCGACGACGCGGAAGCCGGCGGCCTCGTGCAGGCGCAGGCTCGCGGCGTTCTCGGGGAAGATGGCCGACTGCACGGTCCAGTAGCCCGCGGCATCCGTCGCGTCGAGGAAGCGTGCGAGCAGGGTGCGACCGATCCCGCGCCCCCGGTGGGCGGGGGAGACGTAGATCGAATGCTCGATGACCCCGCGGTAGACGGGACGAGCCGAGACGGCGGATGCCGCCACCCACCCCACGACCTCGTCGTCGAGGGTCGCGACGAGTCGGGGTGCGGCGAGGCGTGCGTGATCGAAGGTCGCCCAGTCCGGCGTCGCCGTCTCGAACGTGGCGTCGCCGCCCGCGATGCCGGCCGCGAAGATCTGCTCGACGGCCGGCCAGTCGGCCGCGACGAGCGGTCGGATCTCGGTCACGCGCAACATCCTCCCGCATCGGCCCGGTCGGTCGAGCACACTCCGGTCGCCGGCAGGTCGAGCACGACGGCCCGCGCGGCGGCGAGGTCGCCGGCGAGCCACGCCGCGACCGACCGCACCTGCTCGTAGCCCGTGGCGAGCAGGAAGGTGGGGGCGCGACCGTAGGACTTCATGCCGACCGTGAAGAAGCCGGGCTCCGGATGCCGCAACTCGGCGAAGTCGTGGGGTGCGACCGTTCCGCAGCTGTGCAGGTTCGGGTCGATGAGCGGCGCGAGTCGACGGGGCGCTTCGCTCACCTCGTCGAGGTCAAGTCGGAGCTCGCGCGTGATCGTGAGGTCGGGTCGGAATCCGGTGGCGGCGACCACGAGATCGACGTCGAACGAGGCGGGCGCATCTGCGGTGACGCCACTGACCCGCACACCGTCGCCCGCCGAGGACACCCGCTCGATGAGAAACCCGTCGCGCACCTCGACGACGCCGGCGTCGACGAGTGCGTCGAGGCGGGAGCCGAGCCGCTCGCGTTCGGGGAGGTCGTCGGCGGTCGACGGGCGCAGCGGCGGCCGTCGACGCACCCAGACCGCGCGGGTGCCCGGGGCGCCTTCGGAGAGTTCCGCGAGGGCGAGGAGAGTGTGCGCGGCCGAGTGGCCGGTTCCGACCACGGCGACCGAGCGTCCGGCGAGCCGTGCCCGGTCGCGACCGAGCACGTCGGGCAGGGGCGGGAGCACGAACGAGCCCACCTCGTCGAGGCCCAGCGGAGGCAGCCCGTCGCCGCCGATGGGGTTGGGGGTGTCGAGGGTTCCGGAGGCGTCGATCACGGCGCGGGCGAGCACGGACTCGACCTCACCGGTGGCTCGCCGCACCCGCACGACGAACGGGGCGTCGCCACGGCCGTCGCTGCGGGTGCGGTCGCGGCCGAGACGGGTGACGGCGACGACGCGGGCGCCCGTGGTGATGCGAGGGGAGAGCGCCGCGGTCTGCGCGAGCGGTTCGAGGTAGCGGGTGACGAGGTCCTCACCGGTGGGCACCTCGTCGGGGTCGGGCGCGAGCCATCCGGTCGGCGCGAGCAGACGCCCTGCGGCCGGATCGACGAGGTAGCGCCAGGGCGAGAAGAGGGCCACGTGGCCCCACGACCGCACCGCGGCCCCGGCCGACTCGCCCGCCTCGAACACGATCGTGTCGATCGATCTCTCGAGCAGATGCGCGGCGGCGGCGAGCCCGACCGGGCCCGCACCGATCACGACGACGGGATGCGTCGACGCGGCCGTGGCTCCGCGAGGGCGCGGCGTGAGATCGAGGAGCGGCACGCGGCATCCTTTCATCGATGACGATCGATGCTCAGTATGCGGACATCTATCGATGACTGTCAATATCGACTAGCATCTATGCATGCCGACCATGCTTCCCCTGCTCGGGCAGGATGCCTGCGGCCTCGAGCTCGCCCGACCTGCCATCGAGGCGGACGCCGCAGAGGCGCTCGCGCTGCGGGTCAAGGCGCTCGCCGATCCGACCCGTCTGCGCCTGCTGTCGATCGTCGCCGCGGCGGAGGCCGGCGAGGCCTGCGTCTGCGACCTGACCGAACCGGTGGGTCTGAGTCAGCCCACGGTGTCGCACCACCTGCGCGTGCTCACCGATGCCGGATTCCTCGAGCGCACGAAGCGCGGCACCTGGGCCTACTACCGACTCGTCGACGGCTCGCTTGACGCGCTCACCGCGCGCATCGCCGCGATCTGAGAATGACGACGCCCGCCTCCGAAGAGGCGGGCGTCGTGGTGTCTGCGGTGATTACTTGCCGCAGGTGCAGCTGTCGCCGCAGTTGCAGGTGCCGCCGTTGGCGGTGCAGTTGCAGGCGTGCTGGGCGACGGGAAGCGTCGTGGTCTCTGTCATGGGCGTGTCCTCTCGGTGGTGGGTCGTGCGTCAGGAGCGCACGAGTCGGGCGATGGCGGCGCTGGCCTCGGTGAGCTTCTCCTCCAGGTCACCTTGCTCGCCCGCGTGGGCGACGCAGTGGTGGAGGTGATCGTCGAGCAGCGACAAGGCGACCGATTCGAGCGCGCTCGTCACGGCCGACACCTGGGTGAGGATGTCGATGCAGTAGCGGTCTTCGTCGATCATCTTTCCGATGCCGCGCACCTGACCCTCGATGCGCTTGAGTCGTCGCTCGAGCGACGGCTTGTCATCGATGTAGCCCGGATGCGTGGTCTCCATGCGACCGACGATACCCCATTGAGGTATTCCGGGCGGGGACAGATCGCCGTGAAAATGACGCCCCCCGCCCGACGGGAAATTTCTCTACAGTTCGTGGAGTAATGTGTGCGCTCGTGATGTCCGATCCCGCCGCCGCGACCGCCGTCACCGTCATCTTCGCCCTCGTGCTCGTGCACGCCGTGGTGCGGGCTGTCGTCGCCTTCGGCTGGGTCGACCGCGTCTCCAACCTCGTGCACGCCGTCATGGCGGTCGTGATGCTCGCGATGCCGTGGTCGTGGTACGCCGTGTTCCCCGTCGCCGCCCAGATCGCGTTCTTCACCGCGGCGACGTTCTGGTATCTCTACCTCGCGCTCTTCCGCCCCTCTGTCGCCGCGGCCCCGGCCACCGACCACCACCGTCACCCGGCCGTGCTCGTGTACCACGCCGTCATGATGCTCGCGATGGTGTGGATGGCCGTCGCGATGACGCCGGTGACCGCGGCATCCGGGATGGACGACGTGGGCGGCATGTCGATGGGCCACGGCACGGACGGCATGCCGATGACCGGCTCGGCCGACTGGGCGCTCGTGATCACGTGGGCGTTCGGGCTCCTGTTCGTCGTCGCCGCGCTCTGGTTTGTCGTCGCGGCGCTACGACGCGCGATCACCGCCACCCGCCTGTCCGGGCATGCCGGGATCGTGATTCTCGACACGCTCGCGACGGCCCTCATGGCGGCCGGAATGGCGTGCTCCTTCCTCCTCCTCATGACGTGACGGCCCGCGCCGACCTCGTACCCCGAAAGGACCCCTCATGCGATCACGTTCCACCCGTCGACCGGCGCGGCTCTTCTTCCGCATCGCCGCCGGCGCCGCCGTCGGCCTCGCCGGGGTGCTGCTGACCGCGACCGCCGCGTCCGCGCACATCCACGTCGACGGCACCGACGCGACCCAGGGCGGTGAGGGGGTGCTCACGTTCCGCGTGCCCAGCGAGTCCGACACCGCCTCGACGGTGGGCGTGCAGATCACGTTCCCCGCCGACACCCCGATCGCCGATGCCTCCACGCAGCCGAAACCCGGCTGGACCGCCACGATCACGACCGCCAAGGCATCGACCCCCATCCAGACCGATGACGGACCCGTCGACACCTACGTCACGCAGGTGACGTGGAAGGCCGACAGCGCGGCGGCGGGCATCGCGCCCGGCGAGTTCGACACCTTCGCCGTGGCGGTCGGACCGCTGCCGGCCGTGGCATCCGTCTCGTTCCCGGCACTGCAGACCTACAGCGACGGCTCGCAGGTGAACTGGAACGAACAGGCCACCGGTGGCGTCGAGCCCGAGCACCCCGCGCCCACCCTGACACTCGCGGCGCAGTCGGACGCTCCCACCCCGACGCCGACCGCAGAAGCTGCCTCGGTCGACGGCGGCTCGACCGCATCGGCGCCCGCGTGGCCCGGTATCGTCGGTCTGATCGCCGGCGGCGTCGCGCTGGTGATCGCGATCGTCGCGATCGCCCGCACCTCTCGCAAGGAGACCCCGTCCGCGTGACGCACCTTCCCGCCCGGACCCGGCGTCCCCGCCGGGTCCGGGCGTTCCTGTTCGCGCTCGGCGCGCTGCTCGCCGCCGCGACAGTGCTGCTCGGCGCCGTTCCTGCCGACGCGCACGCCGTGCTCGTGCGATCGAGCCCGGCCGACGGCAGTCGGCTCGACGCCGCGCCGGCGCGGGTCGTCCTGACCTTCGACGAGCCCGTGCAGCTCGTCGACGGCATGACGCGGGCCTTCTCGTCCTCGGGTACGCGCGTCGACACGGGAGACATCTCCCGCAGCGGCGGTGACACGCAGGTCGTCGTCCCGCTGACGCCCGATCTTCCCCGGGGCAGCTACACCGTCAGCTGGCGCGTCATCTCGGCCGATACCCACGTCGTGTCGGGCTCGATCTCGTTCGGCGTGCAGCAGGATGCCGCGTCCGCCGCGGCGACCGGTTCCGCCGCGCCCACCTCGCTCGACGTCGTCGCGCAGACCGCGATCGGACTCGGGTACGTCGGCGTCGTTCTCGCGCTCGGGGTCGCCCTGCTCGCGCGCCTGCTGTGGCCGGACACCTGGCGCCGTCGCCGCGTGCGGCTGTTCGTCCGGGCGGGAGGGGCGGCGCTGCTCGTCGGGGCGCTCGTCGACCTGCTGCTGCAAGGACCCCGCGCCGATGAGACCGGCTGGCACGGTGTGCTGCGGCTCGACGGTCTCGGCGAGACGCTCGCCGGCTCGTACGGGCAGTTGCTCGTCGCCCGCATCGTGCTCGCCGTCGTCGGGGTCGTGCTCGTCCGGTCGCTCGCGCGCCGCGCTGGGTTCGCCGCCTACTCGGTCGCGCAGGCGGGGGTGCTCGTTACCATCGCCCTCGCCGGGCACGCGGGTGTCGGCGCCGACGTCGTGCTCGCGGCCACCGCGGCCGTCGCCCACCTGGCCGCCATGGCTGCGTGGGCCGGGGGGCTGCTCCTCCTTCTGGTCGCCGTTCTCCCCGGCGTGACGGGCGCGCCCGACCTCGACCGCCTGCGCCTCGGCACCTGGTCGATCATCGCGTTCGTCTCGGTCGCCGTACTCGTCGTGTCGGGGGAGTACCAGGCGTGGCGCGAAGTGCAGCCGGTCGCCTCGCTCTGGTCGACCCCCTACGGTGTGACGCTGCTCGTCAAACTCGCGTTCGTCGCGATCGCGCTCGCCGGCGCGCTCGCCGCCCAACGGATGGTCGCTCGCCGACGTTCCGGCGCCGGCGCCGATGCGGCATCCGTCTCGGTCGTGCGCGTGCGCCGGTCGCTGCGGATCGAGGCGGTCGCCGTGGCCGCGGCCATCGTGGTGACGAGCGTGCTCACCGCCCTGCCGCCTGCCTCCGGTACCTACGGGCCCGCGGCGACCGTGACCGCCCCGGTCGGCGACACCGGTGCGACCGCCGTCGCGGAGCTCTCCACGACCCGCCACGGCCCGCTCGTGATCACCGTGCACGTCACCGATCGAAACGGCACCCGGATCGATCCCGAACTCGTCACCGGCGTGCTCTCGTCGCCCGACAACGGGGTCGCCGGCATCGATGTCACTCTGACCCACGACGGGGCGTCGTGGGTCACCACCGACGCCGTCGTACCGATCGCCGGGGCCTGGACGCTGCAGCTGACCGTCACGATCGATCAGGCGCACGCCTACGCGACCGCGACGACCTTCCGGGCGTGGTGAGCGCGGGTCAGCGCAGCGACGCGACCGCGCGCTCGTAGACCGGCGCGACCGGGGTGAGGCGACCGGCCAGCCGGCAGGGACGCTGGGCGAGGCGCTCGGCGCGCAGCTCGACAGTCACGTCGCCGGTCGCGCGACCGACCCGCACCAGCGCGTTCGCGAGGTGCACGGCACCCGCACGGCGGGAAGCCGCGTCATCGGCCGCGAGCTCGATCAGCAGGCTCGTCGATCGGCGCAGACGCTGCGCGGCGCCGCTGCGCGGCATGCAGGCGAGGTTGAGGTCGGCCAGCCGCAGCACGAGCTCGTGGTGCGCCGACAGATGCGCCCACTCGTGCGCGACGACCGCGCGCAGCTGTGCCGGGGTGAGTTCGCGCACGAGCCCCGCCGACACGGCCACGGTGTGGGGCTTCCCCGGGATCGCGCAGGCGAACACCTCGTCGGTGTCGCACACCAGCAGCTGCCAATCGGATGCCGCCACGTGCACCGTGTGCGGCAGGGTCAGCACCGAGCCGCGATTGCGGCGCACCGCGTCGAGCACCTCCGCCGACCCCGACGCCACGATGACCACCGTGCCGCCGACGGCGAGGAGCGACATCCATGCGAAGACCGTCACGATGACCCCGGCCGCGCCGGACTCCGATCCTGACCCGGCGATCGCCAGCACCAGGCCGACGATGCCGGCACCGATCAGGCACGCGACGCCGCCGAGCACCGCGGTGAGCCAGAGCCCGAGGGCGAGGCGCGGCATCCGCACCTGCCAGCGACCGGCCGCGAGGGTGCGGGGAGCGAGCAGCACCACGGCGACGGCCGCGGCGAGCAGGACGAGGAGCGCGACCACGGTCAGCGCTTGCGGGGGGCGAGGGCCGACCGCAGCAGGTCTGCGTCGGTCTCGCTGAGGTCGCCGACGAACTTGAGGAGCACGGCGCGGCGGTCCTCGTTCTGGCTCAGCGCGTCGACCATGGTGCGGCTCGCGCTCTCGGCGGCGGTGAAGGTGGCGGCGAAGCGCTGCTTGCGCGGCGAGTCGCCCGATCGCACGACCTCGCCCTTCTCGGTCAGTCGCTCGAGGGCGGTGAGCACCGTCGTGTAGGCGGGCTCGTCGCCGACGATCTCCTCCTGGATCTGCGCGGCCCCGACGGGTTCGTCGTGTGCGCGCAGCACCGTGAGGATCGCGGCCTCCAGCTCGCCCCTGCCGCGCGTGCGCACACCTGCCATCTGCGTACCTCCGTGCGTGATTCTACGAGATGTGGAGACAAGGATGCCGCGCCTCAACGCGCTAGACAAGACGTAGAGTTGTCTCCGACACATCGCCGATGGGCGCGCGCGGCGCGGTCGGCACGAGAACGAGGCGAATCATGACCCAGGACCTGGCCGACATCCAGCTGCTGCGCATCGACGGCATGACCTGCTCCCACTGCGAGCACTCCGTCACCGAGGCGCTCGTCGCCCTTCCCGAGATCGCCGCCGTCACCGCCGACGCCGCCGCCGGCACGGCGCGCATCGAGGCCGTCGGCGCCCTCGACCTCGACCGGATCGACGCGGCGGTGACCGAAGCCGGATACCGCCTGGTGCGGTGAGCTCCGCCGCCGCGGTGGCCGCGGCATCCGCCGACGAGCTGCCGGCCTACGAGACCGCCCGTGACACGCGGCGCGGCGCGGTGCTTCTCGCGCTCGTCGTCGTCGCGCTGGTGATCATGCTCGGCACGCCGGTCGTCGTCGCGATCGTGCGCGGCGACACGAGCTACACGCAGCTGTTCCGCAGTTATCCGGGTCAGCTCACCGCGATCGCCGCGACTCTCGGGCGTGCGCTCGTCGACCTCGCCGGCTGGCTCACAGCCGGCTCGCTCGCGGTGCTGATGTTCCTGCTCGCGCGACCCGGCAAGGACCGCGTGATCATCGACGACCAGCCCGAATGGCACGTCGCCCGCTGGGCGTCGATCGCCTGGGCGGTGCTGGCCGCCGCGATGATCGTGATCGATGCGGCGGATGCCAACGGACTCAACGTGTTCGACGCGATCGGATCGCCGGCGCTCGGCTACCTGCTGCAGATCTCGTACCTGCCGGTCGCGTGGATCGTGGTCGCCGTGCTCGCCACCATCGCGGCCGTCGTCATCAACTTCGCCGTCACCTGGGTGGGACTACTGATCCCGCTCTGGTGCAGTGCGATCGCTCTGCTGGCCCCGGTCGTGGTCGGTCAGATCCTCGTGGGTCCCGGTCACGACTTCGGCACCGACGCCGGAACCGTGCAGACCATCGCCGCGGCGGCACTGTTCGGAAGCGGTATCCTGCTCGCGCTCCGCGTCTGGCGGGGCCGACTGCTGCGGCCCGCCACGCTGCGACGCTTCTGGCTGCTGGGCGTCGTCGCCTGGGCCCTTGCCGCAGGAGCGGCGATCGTGCTCGCGTTCTTCAAGCTCGCCGGTCCCGGCGCCTGGGTGAACCCGACCTGGTACTTCGTGATCGCGCAGGGTGTCGTGCTCGCGGCGACCGGTGTGCTGCTGTTCGCGGGGTTCCGCGCCTTCCGGGCGGGTTCCCTGACGAGCCTCCGGGTGACGATCCTCGCGACCTCCATCGCCGCGTGCGGCGTCGCGTTCTTCGCCATCGCCGAGGCGATGATGCGGGTGCCTCCGCCGCAGTACTTCCTGCCGAGCGACATCACCGAGGTGTATCTCGGCTTCGATCTGCCGATCGCGCCGAACTTCCTCGTGCTGGCGACGAACTGGCGGCCGAACATCCTGTTCCTGGTGATCGCGGCGGCGGGCCTCGCCCTGTATTACGGGGCGCTGTGGCGCCTGCGGCGTCGCGGCGACCACTGGCCGCTCGGCCGCACGATCGCGTGGACCCTCGGATGGGTGACGATCGTGGTCGCGACCTCCTCGGGGTTCGGCCAGTACTCCGGTGCCCACTTCGGCATCCACATGATCGTGCACATGACCCTGAACATGCTCGGGCCGCTGCTGCTGGTCATGGGCGGCGTCGTGACCCTGCTGCTGCGTGCGACGACGCCGCATCGCCGCGGCGAGCCGGCCGGTCCGCATGAATGGCTCACCGAGCTGCTGCACTGGCCGGGGCTGCGCATCCTCTACAACCCGCTCGTCGTGTTCGTGCTGTACATCGCCTCGTACTACGGGCTGTACCTGTCGGGCCTGTTCGAGGCGATCATCCGATACCACTGGGCCCACCAGGCGATGAACATCCACTTCCTGATCGCCGGGTATCTCTTCTACGGGCTCGTCATCGGCGTGGACCGCCCGCCGAGGCCGCTGCCGCCGATCGGCAAGCTGGGCTTCGTGCTCGCCGCGATGCCATTCCATGCCTTCTTCGGCATCATCCTGATGACGGCCTCGGTGCCGGTCGCGGAGAACTTCTACGCGACCCTCGACCTGCCCTGGAACCAGGACCTCATGGCCGCGCAGTACCTCGGTGGCGGCGTCGCGTGGGCGGGGGGAGAGATCCCGCTGATCATCGTCGTGGTGGCTCTCGGCATCCAGTGGGCCCGCCAGGACCAGCGCGAGGCCGCCCGCAAGGACCGCCACCTCGACAGCGGGCTCGACGACGACTTCGACGCCTACAACCGCATGCTCGCACGGCTGCAGGCCCGCGGGGGGACTGCTCCGGTGACGGATGCCGCCCCCGCCGTTGCGGCGACCACCGGACCCGCCGCTCCGAGCGCCGCCGCCGACCCGGGGGAGACCCGCCCGTGACCACGCCCGTCGACACGCTGCCGCTCGCCGACCTCGACCGTGTCGAGCTCTCGATCGGCGGGATGACCTGCGCCGCCTGCGCGGGCCGTGTCGAACGCGCCCTGGGAAAGCTCGACGGCGTCACCGCATCGGTCAACTTCGCGACCGAGCGCGCCGTCGTGACGGGCCTCGCGCCCGAGCAGGCCGATCAGGCGGTCGCGGCGGTCAAGAAGGCCGGGTACGAGGCATCCGTGCGGGTCGACGGCGACGACGAGTGGAGTCGACGTGCCGCGGTCGACCGCGTCACGAGCCTGCGTCGACGCCTGCTGGTGTCGGCGATCCTCACCGTGCCGCTCATGGACATCACCCTCGTGCTGGCGCTCGTGCCGGGCCTGCGCTTCCCGGGATGGGAGCTGCTGTGCGTGCTGCTGTCGCTGCCCGTCGTGACGTGGGCGGCGTGGCCGTTCCATCGCGCGACCGCCCGCAACCTGCGTCACGGCTCGGTGACCATGGACACGCTCGTCTCGCTCGGCATCCTCGCCTCGTTCGGGTGGGCCGTCGCGACGATCCTCATGGGCGAGGGCGGGTCGTCGTACTGGATCGGCTACGGTCAGACCCCCGCGGGCGCGAGCGCCATCTATCTCGATGTCGCCGCGGGCATGACCACGTTCCAGCTCGCGGGCCGCTACTTCGAGTCGCGTTCGCGGCGTAAGGCGGGCGACGTGCTCGACGCGCTCGCCGCCCTCGCGCCCGACCGGGCGCGCGTGGTGCGCGACGGGGTCGAGGTCGTCGTGCCCTCGGGTCAGGTGCGCGTCGGCGAGCTCGTCGTCGTGCGGGCGGGGGAGACCATCCCCGTCGACGGACAGGTCGTCGAGGGGCGTGCGTTCGTCGACACGAGCACCGTCACCGGCGAGCCCGTGCCCCGCGAGACGACCGTCGGCGACCTCGCCGTCACCGGCACGACGAGCGCCGACGGGCGGCTCGTGCTGCGCGCAGTCGCGGTCGGCGCCCACACCCAGCTCGCTCAGATGACCGCGATCGCCGAGCGCGCGCAGGCCTCCAAGGCCCGCGTCGAAGCGCTCGTCGACCGCATCGTGCGCGTCTTCGTGCCGGTCGTGATCGCGCTCGCCATCGCCGTCGGCGTCGCGTGGCTCTGGGCCGGCGCCCAGCCCGCCCACGCGATCGGCGTCGGCATCTCGGTGCTCATCATCGCCTGCCCGTGCGCCCTCGGGCTCGCGACCCCCACCGCCCTCATGGTCGGCATCGGGCGCGGTGCCCAGCTCGGCATCCTCATCAAGGGGCAGAGCGCGCTCGAGGCCTCCGGCCGCATCGACACCGTCGTGCTCGACAAGACCGGAACCCTCACGCTCTCCACCCTCGTGATCGAGCAGCTGACCCTCGCGCCGGGAGCCGACCGGGTGCGCGTACTGCAATGGGCCGCCGCCGTCGAGCAGGGGTCCGAGCACCCGGTGGCCGCCGCGATCGCCCGGTACGCCGCGGCATCCGTCGCAGACCTGCCGACCGTCACCGACTTCCGCACCATCCCTGGCCGGGGCGCCGCGGGCGTGATCGACGGCCGCGAGGTCGTCGTCGCGAGCGTGCCCCACGCGATCGACGAGCGGATGCCGCTCCCCGCCGACGTGCGCGACGCCGTCGACGACGCGGCGGCATCCGGCCGTTCGAGCGTCGTGCTGGCCACCGACGGTGTCGTGGAGGCGGTCTTCACTGTCGCGGACGAGGTGCGCCCGAGCGCGAAGGCCGCCGTCTCCCAACTGCAGCGCATGGGGCTCTCGACCGTGCTGCTCACCGGCGACACCGCGGCCGCCGCGCGCCGCGTGGCCGACGAGCTCGGCATCTCCGAGGTGCGCGCCGAAGTCATGCCCGCCGACAAGGCCGGGGTCATCGCGGCGCTGCAGGCCGACGGGCACCGGGTCGCGATGGTCGGTGACGGCATCAACGACGCCGCCGCCCTCGGCACCGCCGATCTCGGCATGGCGGTCGTCTCCGGAACCGACATCGCGCTGAAGTCGGCCGACATCATCCTGGTGCGCGACGACCTGCGGGTGATCGCCGATGCGATCGCCCTGTCGCGGCGCACGCTGCGGACCATCCGCGGCAACCTGGTGTGGGCCTTCGGCTACAACGTTGCCGCGATCCCCCTGGCTGCGGCGGGCCTGTTGAACCCGCTGATCTCGGCCGCGGCGATGTCGCTGTCGTCGGTGCTGGTGGTCTGGAACAGCCTTCGCCTGCGGTCGGCGAAGGCGCGTCGCTAGCGGCATCCGGGGCGGATTCCACCGCCGTCATCCGGGCGTCACAAACCCGTGCGAGGATACCTCGGTGCAACGCTCCGTCCTCGCCGAACTCGACCTCGATCTCACCTCGACGACCGACCTGATCTTCCAGATCTCGGCCGCTCAGAACGTGCAGACCTCGAGTGAGAATCTGACGTTCCGTCAGGGTGAGCGCATCTACACCCCGACGGAGATCGTCGATCAGTCCGGCAGCCGCCTGCACCGTCTCACGGCCGAGGCGGGCGCCCTCGAGGTGCGTTACGACGCGATCGTGGAGGGGCAGTCCTCCAACGGTCACACGAGCGACCTCGAGGCGATCACCTACCTGCGGCCGAGCCGCTACTGCCAGTCCGACGAGGTGTTCACGCAGGCCCGACGCCAGTTCAAGGGCCTCACCGGCCACGACCTCATCGCCGCGGTCACCTCCTTCGTCTCGACGAGCACGACCTACACCCCGGGACTCAGCCTCGGCACCGACAGTGCGGTGACCACCCTCATGACCGGGCAGGGCGTCTGCCGTGACTACGCGCATGTGGTGATCGCGCTGCTGCGCGCGATGGACATGCCCGCCCGCTACACAGCCTGCTTCGCGCCGGGTCTTCGCCCGATGGACTTCCACGCCGTCGCCGAGGCATACCACGACGGCGCCTGGTACGTGATCGACGCGACCCGCCTGGCGAACCGCCGCTCGCTCGTGCGCATCGCCACGGGGCGCGACGCGGCCGACTGCGCGTTCCTCAGCTACTACGGCGGCAACGTGCGGCTCGCCCGCATGAACGTCGACGCGTGGGTGACCGACGTCCCCGAGGGGCAGCCCGCCGAGGAGCTCGTCGACCCGGCCGTCGACGACCACGAGTCGCTCGTGCAGCTCGTCTGACGCGGAAGGATGCGCCGCGCCCGCCCGTAGACTTGTCGGGCTATGGATCCCGAAGCCCTCTCCACGCTCCTGCTCGATGTCGTCCGTCCCGCCGCCGAGCGGCGACGCGAGGGCGCGGGCGGCGAGCTCGCGGCATCCGACATCGTCCTCGAGCGTCCCAAGAACCGCGACCACGGCGACTGGGCCTCGAACATCGCGCTCAAGCTCGCCAAGGGCCTCGGGGCGAACCCGCGCGAGCTCGCGACCGAGATCGCCGACGCCCTGACGGCGGCGCCCGGTGTCGCGAGCGTCGAGGTGGCAGGCCCCGGCTTCATCAACATCCGACTGGATGCCGCGGCCGCCGGCGCACTCGCGAAGGTCATCGTCGAGGCGGGCGCCGCGTTCGGCACGAACGAGAGCCAGCACGGCAACACGATCAACCTGGAGTTCGTCAGCGCGAACCCCACCGGTCCGCTGCACATCGGCCACACGCGCTGGGCGGCGCTCGGCGACGCGGTGGCGCGACTGCTCCTCGCCAGCGGTGCGACGCTCGTGCGCGAGTTCTACATCAACGACGCCGGCGCGCAGATGGAGCGCTTCGGCCGCTCGGTGCTCGCCGCGGCCACCGGGGGAGAGGCCCCCGAGGACGGCTACGCGGGCGCCTACATCGACGACCTCGGCCGCCGGGTGCTCGCCGCCCGCCCCGACATCGCCGACCTCGACGCCGACGAGGCGGTGATCGTCGCGCGCGATCTCGCCTACGAGTACCAGCTGGGCGAGATCCAGGCCTCGCTCGCGCGCTTCAACGTGCACTTCGACGTGTGGTTCTCCGAGCGCATGCTGCACGCACAGCCCGAGGACGGCGGGCCGAGCCTCGTCGACGAGGCGGTCGACCGGCTGCGCGCCCAGGGCCACGTGTTCGACCAGGACGACGCGGTGTGGGTGCGCACGACCGCGTTCGGCGACGACAAGGATCGCGTCATCCGACGCTCGAACGGCGAGTACACCTACTTCGCCGCCGACGCCGCCTACTACCTGAACAAGGGCGACCGCGGCTTCGCGCACAAGATCTACCTGCTCGGCGCCGACCATCACGGCTACGTGCACCGACTCAAGGCGCTCGCGGGCGCGGCGGGCGACGACCCCGACCGCGACATCGAGGTGCTCATCGGCCAGCTCGTCTCGGTCAACGGTGCACGCCTCAGCAAGCGCGCGGGCAACATCATCGAGCTCGACGACCTGCGGGACTGGCTCGGCACCGACGCGCTGCGCTACTCCCTCGCGCGCTACCCGGCCGACTCGCCGCTGACGCTGGACCCCGAGATCCTGCAGAAGCGCACGAACGACAACCCGGTCTTCTACGTGCAGTACGCCCACGCGCGCACGCACAACGTCGCCCGCAACGCGGCCGACTCCGGGGTCGACCGCTCGGCCTTCGCACCCGAGCTGCTCACGCACGAGACCGAGAGCGCGCTGCTCGGGGCGCTGCAGGAGTTCCCGCGCATCGTGGCGTTCGCCGCCGAGGTGCGCGAGCCGCACCGCGTCGCGCGCTACCTCGAGGAGCTCGCCGGTCTCTACCACCGCTGGTACGACAACTGCCGCGTCATCCCGCTCGGCGACGACACGATCGACGACG